>JALHOZ010000008.1 GCA_022842725.1 Saprospiraceae bacterium | reverse complement strand
GAATTTGTCGTCATCGACAGAGAAATGGAAAATTGCAGGAGAGAAATCGTATTTGAAGAACCTTTTTGTTGCGAACGACCTTGTGAAATCGGAGAAATTTCTATCACAGAAAATTGTAACGACAGTATTTTGGTATCATTTGTTGTGAACTTCGATCATAACCAGGAAGGTTCCTCCTCCTTTTATCTTTGGGCCAACAGTAAAAAACTCGGACCCTTTTTATATTCAGATCTTCCTCTGACAATAAATGAATTTCCATTCGATTTTCCATTGGTTGAATTCAGGGTCGTTGATGCCGGAGATGAAGCCTGCCGTAGGGTCAAAGTATACACTTTTGATTGTGTCCCGGAAGAAACGGCACCGTGTTCTGTAAAAATCAGCGAATATTTCCTTTCTGATTGTAATGAAGAGGGAAAGTTTATCATATACTTCAGGGTAGAACATGATAATACAGGTAATCAGGGTTTCAGAATCGTATCTGACAACGGCGACTTTACAAAAGTGTATGAATATGGCGGGACATTGTACAATATGGGACCTTTTGAGGGAGATTGTACGACCAAATATTCGTTTTTTATCCAGGACGTGGCTTTTCCGGATTGTAAAAAAACCTATACCCTTGAAGAAGCGGTTTGTTGTAATGACAATGAGGATTGTTTCATCCGCGAAGTGTCTGTCACCGAAGATTGTGATGGCACCACACTGACCGGATATACCATCAATTTTGAACACAACCTGCCACCGACAGCGTTATTCGGACTTTGGGCCAACGGTCAAAAAATCGGTGATTTCATGGTTAACCAATTGCCGTTGTATATCGATAATATAACCTTCAACACACAATCCGTTAATTTCAAAATAGTATCGCTTCCGAATGAAAACTGTAGGAAAGAAAGGACTTATGTGTTTGAATGTAAAGCCGAAAACAATGACGACTGCAATCTGGATGTTTTATCTTATGAAATCGGTGACTGTCTGGAAGACGGAACATTTTATATCTTTTTTAAACTGAAAGCAGTCAATCCGGGCAATCAGGGTTTCAAAGTTTTCAGATCCGGCGCAATCGTTTCGACCTTTGATTACGGTTTGGCTTCTTACAAAATCGGTCCTTTCGAAGGAAATTGTGTGACAAAATATTCATTTCTGATCAAAGACAACCAAAAACCCGATTGTGCAACAGAATTCGGTTTGCCTGAACCTGTTTGTTGTAATGAAGGATGTGAGATCAGTAATATCAGAATTGAAGCTTCCGATTGTCTGGATGGCAAAGTGGATGTTCGTGTAAATTTCGACCATCAAAACACATCATCATCGTTTACCCTGAAGCTGAATGGTGAAACCCGCGGCCAATATCAGTACGTAGACCTTCCGTTGATCATCCGACAACTGTCACCTGAAACTGTGTATAAAATATTAGTTTCAGACAATGATATAGATTGTGTAGAGGACTTTACATTTACGACGCCTTTATGTTTTACGTCTACGGAAGATGAAGGACTTAATAACATCCGGGCAACCATGACTGCTGGTGGCATCCTGATTCAGTCAAATGAAGCAATCACCCAAAAAGTACAAATTATAATGTATGATGTGTTGGGCCGTCAGCAGGCAAACATGGATTTTTCCGGACTTCAGCAGTGGATATCCATGGAAAGTGCATCTTCAGGTATGTATTTTATCACCTTACAAAATGGAGTAAAAAACCGAACCCTCAAGTTATATTGGAATAAATAGGGTCGGCTGAAAAAGTCAGCAATGAATCAGATTCATCCCGAAAGCTTTCGGGACGATTTGCCATTAACGCAGAAGATGGTTTATTGCTGGCTAACAAAACAATATTTAAAATTATTACTGTAAAGGCATTGCTCATACATGTATGAAAATTGAACATAAGATATTGATTATAAATATTTTTTGTGTTTTTCAGCAGACCCTAAATAGTTTTGGTTGTTATTTCAACAAAAGGCCGCTTTCTTTTTGGAGGAAAGCGGCCTTTTTTTATTTTCATCAACATTTTGCGACTATCGAATGACAAATTCTGAATGTATGGAGTTGCAGTTGCAAAGTGCGAGGATCAGGGGAAATTGATAAGATTTTTTTCTACTATTCCCTTTAAAATCTTATCATAACCGCTACATAGAAACATATCGCTGCAATCTAAATCAACAAAAGCCAAATGAAGCACAAGTTGCAAACTCGCGCTAATATGGGGATAAAAAAATCGGAAATACAAGCAAAACCATTCACTTCGAATAATAAAATTTAATTTGCTTGTAATTCTTCATGAATTGTTTCCTATATTGCTATTAATTTTATTCAAATATAAGTAAATGATTTCTTTTGATGTTACAGATTTCATAATGAAAAAATTCATCTCAATAAAAAACCACTTTCTGCCTCACCACCTCTCCGGATTTAATATGAATATGTGCCAGATACACCCCATGAAGACCTTCGGTCTGAATGCCGTTTGTAATGTCATAAGTTTCGTAAACCTTAGTACCAGCCATATCGTAAAGTTCTATAAACAGAACTTGTTCAGGATTAAAAACATCTGTCTGACCTCCGGACGGATTGGGAAAAAGATAAGACACCGGCAAATAGGTCGGGTGGTTGGTTGTGGTACTGATGACGTCCTCCAGTTTTGTCACTTTCAGACAAGCGTCATTGATACACCCATTGGCATCCGTTCGGACGATGAGGATGTCGTTGTCTTCCCTGGGCCCATTTATTATTGGGTCATGCTCCACGTAATTTCGAATGTGTCCTACTGCTAAAATATCACCATTTTCAAGCTCTTCTGCATCCAAAAAAGAACCTACAAGTAATGAACCATTTGGTTTATATTTGTCTCTGTAAAATGCTTTCAGCCACAATAACTGCCCTTTATTATTGAGACGGAACATAAACGGGATTTCCAGAAAATCAGGGTTGTCATTTCTTGTATCGCCATAATACCCAACACCCAGAATATCTCCGTTTTTCAACTCCTTTAATCGCAGAATATCTCTCCTTTGACCCCCGTTTTTATCCGGAAATTCAAACTTCCAGGCGACACTTTTGTCTTCATTGATGGCCCAGACTGATCCTATGTAGGAAAAGCCAGGCGTAGTCATAGCGACCAAGGTTTTTCCATCACGGAGTTGACATCCGTAGGGCAATTGTTGATTGTTGCTAACTTCCGAACTCCAATGCCATACCTGTTGGAAAGATGTATCAAATTTTAATATGTGCGAGTATCTTGTTATTCCTATTTTACTTTGAACATGTAAACTAAACCTTTGATTTTGATCTACATATGATGTCCAAGGTAAGGTAAAAAAGCCGACATCTATTTTAACAAATGTATCTAAATAATCATCTGAATTAATGGTTAAAACTATCGTGCTGATTGTATCATTTCTACTATTTCTGGAACTTCCATCCAAAATAATTTTTCCATTAAAGAAATTTGAGTTTATTAAAAAATAATTTGTTTGTTCATTATTAGGAAATTTAAAACTCTTGAAATTATAATCATTCAAAATTTCATCGTTTACTTCACCTAATAAAAATTCATTCGCATAATTATTGTCGATATTTGGTTCTCCACAAAAATACAATTTATTCCGTGTGTCATCTGCCAGGATTGAATTAAAACTTACACTAAATTCTCTGATCAGATTGCTGTCGGAGATAGTGCCCAGATCATCAATTTTTAATAATCCTCCGCACTCTTCCAATAAATTACCTGCCCTGTTGATACACACCTGATAATAAGAGACAAAATATTCGTCGCCGTATGGTACAATTTGTCTCGCCCCTTGCGGTACACCATCAAAATCGATAATTTTGGCATAACGGGTCTGGCTTGAAAGGGTAAAGGCAGAAAATAAAAGGACTATGATGGTTATAAGTTTCATGATATTCAGGTTAAAAACGTGTACTGCCAAAAATTGGCAGTACACAAAATTATAGAATTATAATCTGATCAATTTACCCGTAAATAAAATTTGTTTCTGATCGGACACTTTTACAAAATAAATTCCCGGTCTGAGAGCCGTTATATCTATCGGGGTACTTTCGGTATTCAACGTATTATTCATAAACATATTGCCGGTCACGTCGGTTATTTGCATAGTACATTTGTCATGTATGAACTGTACAGGTACCTCGAGTGTAACTTGATTGTCATCTACCGGATTAGGATATAACAAAACTTTCGGAAGTTCAAAATTTTCCTGACTCACAGGCCTGGATCCTGATAAAGGAAGATGAGGCATACCCCATTTAATCTTTTTGCCGGTCATCTCATAATAAATGGTTCTTGCATACCCGCTTAATTCATTTTTTTCTCTGGCAATATTCCCAACTAAAGCTGTGTCTTGTGTATTTAAAACATAAGATGTCCCCTGCTGCAGATAATCCAGATAAATATTTTGGGCGGTCACAAAATCAGATTCAGCATTTCGATTGGTAGCCAACCCGTTTAGATATACCTCTGCTGATGTATAATCCCCTGCTTCAATCATGAGGCTGTAAGCCATAATCCGGTGGCTGAACAATTCCTGAGTACTCAGGTACATTATCGCATCTTCTCTTCCTGTATTTGGGGTTTTAATAATGTCTTCCACGATTTTACCGATCAATCTTTTCAGACACCTTTCATACCTGGCGATCAACCATTTTTTGACTAATGGTGAAATATTCGGATCACCTTTTATTCTTTGGATTTCTGCCTTGATGGCTAATTCCATTACTTTTTTGTCAGCCAACGTGGATGGAATTACACAATTTCTGTACCGTGGTGGAAAATTACCCCAAAATCCGAATCCACAATTTAAAGGTTCTTCTTGAGCAGCAAGGCCGAAATCCCAAATACCCCCGATCGGATATTTACAAGATTGGGGTATGGTACCTGTTTTGACAAAATACGTGAAAGATTCTGCATCTATACCTGTTATAAATGAAGGGACCGTTTTTGTAAAACAGTTGCCTGCAGCATTCTCAAAATCACCTTGTTCATCATAAATAGATGCTTCATGATATATTTCAATATCGGCAGAACTTCCGTTTACAAAACAATTGTTCAAATATTCCGTATTGTTAAGACCATAGACAGAACTGCCATACGCATTCAGGTTGAAATTATTATCTGAAATCATATTGCCATCATCTCCTGTATAATCAGTACCTACGCCGACATGGTTATCACCAAATTCATTGTTTTGGATATTAAAACTGGATTGTCCAGCTGCTACTACCCCGTTTCCGGAAGCGAATAAATTTCCGCCTATGGTATGTTCTGTAGCATTTCCTTGCCCGTCAATCAAAACCCCTTCTACAGACGTAAAAAAACTATTTACCTTAATATTTGATCCTAAAAGACTTGGCCAGGTAGCTCCAAAAAACACTCCGGTTGTTCCTTCAAACTCACATCCGGAAACTTCCACCTGCGAATTTATGATTTCCACCCCTGAAGTTGAAATGCCCAAAAAATCAGAATTCAAGATATCCACTCCCAGATTGGAGCGAAGTTTTACCCCGATGTTACAATCCGCAAAGGTTGAATTATGAATATAACTTGCATCTTCCCAAGAAAAAAAAGGACCGGAATACCCATATGGCCCAAAATTAATTCCGATATCACAATTTCTTAAAATGGAATTACCCTCTACAGTTACTTTAGCTCCCGACAAATCAAATTGCGGTCCGAAAATCCCGCCATTTACAATATTAGATGTATTAATACCAATTTCAGCATTTTCAACTATGCCTCCGTTTTTGAGCTCTACAGCATATGTTTGACCTGTAAAAGGATTTCCAATAGCTTGGATGCCTTTCCATTTAGGGCAATCAGGGCAACCGGACACAATACCACCATCAATAATAAGTTTACTACCGTATTCTACAACAATTTTATTTAATATCTGAATTTTCACCCCAGAAGGAATAGTAAGAGTCGCATTATTACTAATAGTAATATTTTCATAAGTCAGGTTTGAACTTAATATAGTATTAGTAGAAACAAGAAGACCGTTTTCAGCCTGACAAATTGGAATTAATACAAAAGGATCGCTCGGCTGACCATAACATTGTTCATTAGCATTATAAAAATATGCATAATAAGTACCTCCAACCGTAGCTAAGCCGTTAAATGGATTATCAACACAATCAAATTGATTATTATCAGTAGACCATACTAAGGTAGTATTTGGCGGTAATGAACCCGTAAAAAAATCATCTAAATTTACATTCAGCGATTGACAAATAAAACCTTCATAATTTGTTAATTCAGGTTTAGAAAAATCACATGGATAAGTACCCGGTTCCAGATTATCAGTAATAAACTCTGTATGTTTTAATAAGTTGGTAAAAATTGATGGATAAGTTAAGCCGGGGTTTTGGGATAACAAAGGGTCCAGACCCCAGGAAATAATACCAATAACATACGGAGTTCCGCCGAAAGTAATTGTTGCAGGGCCTCCACTATCACCAGCATATGTTTGAATTCCGTTGGAATAAGCTGCAAAATTATGATAGCTGTCATAATGTTCTTCAAAATAAGGTTCCGAATTCCAAAACTGACTCTGTGGCAGGTCTATTACGCTCAAATTAGCTGTTCTGATCAGAGTGCTTAAATTGCCTGCGGGTAATGTACTTCCCCACCCATAGACTGTTATTGGGCTTCCAAAATCAGGTTCTAATTGATCAAACATACAAGGCTGAACAATTTTTATTGGCTGTACACTACTATTAAAGGTTAAGGGAGTTAAAAGCTTAATAATTGCAAGATCAGGACTTATTGGATCAGGATTCGGCCCAGGAGGCCAATCAGGGTGTTTAATCACTACTTGTGCTTTTTTTGCTTGTGGTGCATTTGAATATATATCAGAACCTGCTAAAATGGTAAAAAAATCATTTCGTATCCTACCCTCTACAACATGTGCAGCAGTTAATATTGTATATTCGTCTAATACGACTCCCGCGCCGATAAATTCGTCCCCTGGAACTATCCCATAATAAATTGAAACAACATACCCTGGGTTAGTTGTAATAGCACCACCAATTATACCTGCAATTTTGATACTATCTTCACCATTATGGATTTGATGGCTTTTGTCTATTATTTTATCATTTTGATGATCAACTTGAGCCATTAAAGTGATACACCAATTTAAAAGCAAATAAAATAAAAAAAACTTTTTCATTTTATAAAAATTAATAATAACTCCCCTTCTTTAACAACGGCATGAGGGAAATATCCGTTGCAGGAGTATAATAAAATGTCAGAAAGATTCCATACCTTTGACCCTGTATCCCCACGATACGAGAGGGTCTGTATGCCCATAACGGGCATAAGCAGGCTCTCTTTTATTTTATAAATCTCACCGCCTTAAAAAAACGTAAAAAGAAAATAGCTTAACCCCTTTTGAATCATTATAACCCTAAGCGTCTGTCTTGATTTTGTCCGCCCCTGTCAGATTTGTTTCCATGAATTAAAAAGCACCTGTCCATCATTCTTTTTCTGTTTTAATTTTTACATATTGCAAATATATATTGTGAAGTTGAAAAAAAAAAAAACAAGATTAATTTTACTTTTTTTAAAAAAATGTCTTGGAAAAGACAATATTTTATACACTAAAGAACAAAATACGGTTTAATCTATAATTTCTTAATTTAATTTGGCAAACTATAGTTTATTTTTAAGGGTGTGATGTATGTAGTTTGTGATTATTGCAAAATTGACATTTGATTGAGTATACAAATTACCCCAAAAGTGCCTCAAAAAGTCAGAAGTGAATCAGATTATTCAAAATTTTAAATTATAAAAAATACTGAACTGAATGCCAGATAGCGTTGATCAAAAAAAACTCATTGTATTTCCCTGCAACCATGACACTCATAAATATAATAAAAACAATCTAACTGAAAGGTAACCATATCCTAAACGCAAACATTTTACTCCTTAGAACGTTTTGTCCTCGTAATTAAACAATCAATAAAACTAAATCATGTCAATCACTCCATCAAAAAATAAAACGGTTTTACTTACAGGCGTAAGCGGATATATCGGCAAACATGTGGCCCTGCAGCTATTAAACCGGGGATACAATGTGCGCGCATCAGTCCGAAACCTCCAAAAAACTGAAGAAGTGCGCAAAGCGATTTTGCCCCATATCTCCGATGCCTCCCAATTGGACACCCGACTCACCTTTGTGGAGCTCGATCTCGAAAAAGACGCCGGATGGACAGAAGCCCTGGCAGGCATGGATGTTTTGATGCATACAGCATCGCCTTTCCCCATTGCGTCCCCAAAAGATGAAAACATATTGATCAAACCCGCAGTGGAAGGAACATTAAGGGCATTAAAAGCGGCGCATAAAGCGGGTGTAAAAAGGGTAATTCTGACATCATCTATAGCGGCTATCTATGGTTGTAACCTGCCGGAAGGAAAAACAGCCTTTGACGAATCAATGTGGACAGATATCAACCATCCCGTTGGCAAAGGTGCTTATGTAAAATCCAAAACCCTGGCAGAAAAAGCAGCCTGGGACTTTATTAAAAATGAAGCACCCGAAATGGAATTGACAGTGATCAATCCTGCCCTGGTTTTGGGTGCCCCTCTGGACCATCAGTTCGGCTCATCGGTATCGCTTGTTCAGCGAATCCTGGCAGGTTCAGACCCTATGTTGCCCGACTTACAAATGTTTATCGTCGATGTAAAAGATGCGGCAAAAATGCACGTTAACGCCATAGAAGAAAAAAACTCCATAGGACAAAGAGTTCTCGGATTTTCAGAGCCCATGACCTTTGTAGACATCGCAAAATTATTAAAAACATCTTACCCGGAATACAAGGTTAAAACGACAAAAGCACCTTCGTTTCTGATCAGGCTTCTTGCTTTGTTTAATGATGAAATTAAAGTAATTCTGCCTCTTCTCGGCGACAGGACACCAGCCAACAATGCTAAGGCAAAATCGTTGCTGCATATCAACTTCACACCTGCATCAGCGTCTGTAAAAGATACAGCTGATTACCTGATCAAAAATGGATTTGCCGGTAAAAACCCAAAATAGGTAAAATTGTGAAAAGAGGGTTGTCATAAAATATTGTTGCAACGACACGTTGACACATGGTCATTTGATAAAACTGACTTCTGTCTAATTCAGCAGCTGAACACAGAAACTTGAGCGTGTTTGACTTTACCTATCGTATTTGGAAACTGAATATCAGAGGTCTACAAAATTATATTTCAAATGTCAGCAAACACATCGTAAAACTTAATAAGTTTTAGTGCTACATCTTTTTCCACCTAAACCTTAAACCCTAAACAATAAACTATTAACTATAAACTATAAACCCTAAACTATAAACCTCAAAGTATTCTTTTTTCAAAGTGCCCGGAGCGGGACTCGAACCCGCACGTCCTAACGAACACATGCCCCTCAAACATGCCTGTCTACCAATTTCAGCACCCGGGCGAATTTGGAGGTGCAAAAGTAATTTTTTTTTTTAATCTAAAAAAATAATTGTTGTTTTTTGATTATCTCTGTTTGTAAACCGGATTTTTACCCTTCAAACTCTTTTCTGAAATTTGTGTTACTATCCTTGTATCAAAATGGTCCATGAAGCAGTTATTCACCCTCAATCACTATTTTTTTAAATATAAATTTCATTTTTTATTGGGTTTGCTCTTCGTGACCGGGTCCAATTATTTTGGAGTACTCATCCCTCAAAAGATACGGCAGGCATTGGATCTCGTCCAGGATAAAATCAAAAATTTTAAAATCCTGGAAGGTTCGGAAAAAGAAGTTTTGTACAACGAACTCACCCACGCCCTCATTATTTTTTCTGTCACCGTCGTAGCCTTTATGATATTAAAAGGCATCCTGATGTTTTATATGAGACAGACCATCATCGTGATGTCCCGCCTCATCGAATACGACATGAGAAAAGAAATATTCCGCCACATTTCCACCCTCGATCAATCTTTTTTTAAGACCTACAAAACCGGAGATATCATGGCCAGGATCTCCGAAGATGTCTCAAAAGTAAGAAATTACCTAGGCCCCGGCGTTTTGTACGCCGTCAATATGGTGACCTTATTTGTCATGACCATCTATGCCATGCTGCAGGTCGACGTGACTCTTACCATTTATGCCTTGCTTCCCCTACCCTTACTGTCCATTTCAATCTACTATGTCAGCAAACTCATCAATACCAAAAGTACGGCCATTCAACAACAATTGTCGGTATTAAACAGTACGGCCCAGGAAACGTATTCAGGAATCCGGGTAGTCAAATCTTATGTCAAAGAGGACCAGTTTGCCGGATATTTCAGCGATCAAAGTGAAGAATACAAAAAAAGAGCTTTGTCACTGGCAATGGTGGAAGCATGGTTTCAACCCCTGATGATCCTGTTGATTGCACTGAGCACCTTATTGGTGGTTTATGTGGGCGGACTACAGGTTTTTGACGGAAAACTAACCGCAGGAAATATCGCGGAATTTATTCTATACGTAAATATGCTCACCTGGCCGGTAACATCTATAGGATGGATCGCTTCCGTCGTTCAGGAAGCCGAAGCCTCCCAAAAAAGAATCAACGAATTGTACGACATAAAATCCACCATTCATAACAACAATACGTCAGACTACGACCTGATAGGAGACGTCGAATTTAAAAATGTCACGTATATCTATCCCGATACCGGAGTAAAAGCTTTGGACAATGTTTCATTCAAAGTAAAAGCAGGTCAAAAACTGGCGGTTTACGGAAAAACAGCAGCCGGCAAATCCACTATCGGAGATCTTTTGTTCCGGATATTTGATGTCACCGAAGGGGAAATTCTGATCGATGGCATAAATATCAAAGACCACAACCTGGAGCTTTTACGACAGAAAATGGGTTATGTCCCCCAGGATACGTTTTTGTTTTCAGATACTATCTCAGCCAACATAGCCTTCGGGGTTGAAAAAGCGGATGAACAAACCATTAAACAATACGCCGAAAACAGTGCTGTACACGATGACATCATCCGCCTGCCCAAAGGATATGAATCTCTCATCGGTGAACGCGGCGTGACGTTATCAGGAGGACAAAAACAAAGGATTGCTATAGCCAGAGCCTTTATGAAAAATCCGCAACTTATGATTTTGGATGATACTTTATCAGCTGTGGACAGCAATACGGAACAAAAGATATCACAATATTTCCTGAAGGCCCTCGAAGGTAAAACGGCTATCGTCATCACCCACAGAGCCAATAATTTGCTGGATTATGATAAAATTATCGTTCTTGACAACGGAAAACTGAGCGAAGAAGGCACCCATGAAAGCCTGATCAAAGAAAATGGTTTTTATGCATCTATTTTCGAACAACAACGAATGACTGTTGATGTAATTTCATAAAATATGGCCCGTTTTACCAAATATCAGGACGTTTTACAGTTTTTTTATGACCAGCTGCCGATGTTTCAGAGGGTTGGCAGTCCGGCTTTCAAAAAAGACCTGACCAATACCCTGGCTCTTTTGGAGGCTTGCGGCAATCCCCACCAAAAACTAAAAACCATCCACATCGCCGGCACTAACGGAAAAGGAAGTACCAGTCACCTTATAGCAGGAGGGCTTCAGGCAATGGGATTCAAAACAGGATTATACACTTCTCCACATTACAAAGATTTCAGAGAAAGAATCAAAATAAACGGTCAGTATATAGAACCCCATTTTGTCAAATCATTTGTCAACACCTTTTATCAGGACATTATCCGGATACAACCGTCCTTTTTTGAAATGACTGTTGCCCTTGCTTTCTATTATTTTGATCAAAAAAAAGTGGATTATGCTGTCATTGAGACCGGCTTGGGAGGAAGACTGGATTCTACGAATGTAATCACTCCTTTACTCAGTGTGATCACCAATATCAGTTTTGATCATATGGACATGTTGGGCGATACTTTGGAAAAAATCGCTTTTGAAAAAGCAGGTATCATAAAACCCGGCGTTCCGGTCATCATCGGCGAAGATCAGGAAGAAGTGCGACATGTATTTGCCGAAACCGCCAAACAAAAAAATTCGCTTTATATGGTGGCGGAAAAAGATTTTCAGGCCGTCAAAAAAACAAATGGATTAACGGAAACCTGGGATATTTTTGCATTTGGAAAACCCTGGATAACAAATTTCCAGATGGATATTTCCGGACCTTTTCAGGAAAAAAACCTGATCACTGCCATGGCGGCACTTCACTATCTGTTGGGAGAAGATAAAAACGTTGTAGCAAAACTGACAAAGTTTTTCCTTCACTTCAGTACGTATACAAAATTTATGGGCAGATGGCAAATCCTGTCAACAAAACCCTTTATTTTGGCTGATAGCGCCCATAATGAGGGCGGTTTGCAATATGTTGTCAGATATTTGGAATCCTGCCCGAAAAACAAATTACATATTGTTTTAGGTTTTGTTAATGACAAAGAAATAAACAAAATTTTGGCTGTATTTCCGAAAGGTGCAACCTATTATTTTGTAAAAGCCAATATTCCAAGGGGCCTCAATGCGACCTTGTTACAAGAAAAAGCTACAACATACGGATTAAAAGGAAAAAGCTACAGCAGCGTCCGAAAAGGATTTGCTGCAGCAAAACAAAAATTGCAACCGGATGACGTTTTATTTGTTGGGGGTAGTATTTTTGTAGTTGCCGAAATCCTGTAATCTCATGGAAAACAAAAAAGTTGTTCTTGCTATCGGTGGATCGAGCGGATCCATATACGCTCAAAGGTTGATGAAAAAACTTATGACCGTCAGTTCCCTTCAATTGGGAGTGGTCATGACGGAAAATGCAATAATAAACTGGAACCTCGAGCTTCCAACCTTTCGAAAAGAAGATTGGCCGTTTACATTTTACGATAAAAAAGATTTTTTTGCCCCTTTTGCTTCCGGGTCTGCGCAATATCAAACCATGATTGTTTGTCCCTGTTCTATGGGACTTTTGGCAAGGATAGCTCACGGCATTTCTGATGACCTCATCACGAGAGCTGCTGATGTTATACTTAAAGAAAGGCGAAGATTGATCATTGTCCCAAGGGAAACACCGTACAATCTTTTACATATCAACCATATGAAAACATTGACCGAAGCAGGGGCCATCATTTGTCCGGCTACACCTTCTTTTTATTCAAAACCACAAACGCTGGAAGAAGTGGTCGATACCGTGGTTGACAGAATATTGGACCTTGCCGGGATAGATATCAAAACCTATCGTTGGGGCGACAAATAAAGTGACCTTTTTTTAATGATCGCAGAAACGTAGTCTAAGTTTTCCGTTTTTTCTTCTCTGCAGCCGGAAACAGGATA
The DNA here is from genome assembly GCA_022842725.1 of Saprospiraceae bacterium. Classification (GTDB taxonomy): domain Bacteria; phylum Bacteroidota; class Bacteroidia; order Chitinophagales; family Saprospiraceae; genus OLB9. The sequence goes on along the minus strand of JALHOZ010000008.1, from coordinate 146,030 downwards.
TTATTCAAAATCAGTCGATATCCCGGACTATTCGGATGAAGGCTGAGATCGGTCTCAGGATCATTGACAAAGTGCTGATAATCCTCCGGATCGTGTCCCCCGTAAAATGACCAGGTACCATAACCATGTGTTCCGTGTATGTAACGAACTTCTCCGGCAGATTTGGTTTCTCCGAGAATAAGCACTTCAGGTTTGATCAGGCTTCTTTTGAAAGACGTCGATTGTCCCATAAATCCTTTGACCGTTTGGGTGTGATTCTGACATAACATAGTGGGAATGGGGTCCCATTTGGCTGAAAACTCAAATAAGTTAAAATAATCTACTTCAGGAGTAATTTTTCGGTTTTTATTGTCAATGTCCGAATGTTCGTAAACCATAGGATTGAGTATTAACTGAAAATCTCTGTAAGCAAAAGTTTTCGAATAATCCAGTTTGTTATTGGCATCGGGATCATAGCCGTCACCGTCATAAACATCCGCACAGATGTCTATACCCTCAGCAGCCAGGGCAATGTCATAGGTATCTGTAGCAGAACACATCGCAAACATAAATCCTCCGCCGGCAACAAATTCTTTTATTTTTTTGGCCACAGCCAGTTTCAGATGAGAAACCTTGGAAAAACCCAGATCTGAAGCCAATGCCTCGATTTTTTGTTGATTGACTTTATACCAGGCTTGTCCTCCCTGATTGCCGTAAAATTTTCCGTATTGTCCGGTAAAATCCTCGTGATGGAGATGCAACCAGTCATATTCAACAAGTTTTTCACCGATGACTTCACGGTCGTATATTTTATCAAAGGGGATTTCTGCATAGGTCAAAACAAGGGTCACCGCATCATCCCAAGGCTGAATCCGCATTCCCATAGGGTTAAAATCCGGCGTATAAACGGCAATTTTGGGAGCTTTTTCGAGTTTGATGACCTCCTGATTGATTTCAGGATTGTTGATAGAAGACCGGATACTCAACCACTCACTGTCTGAAATCACCTCAAAACTGACGCCTCTTACTTTACATTCCTTTTCAAAGGTTTTGGTATATGGAAACGCAAAACTGCCTCCTCTGTAGTTTAAAAGCCAATAAGCCTCTACATTTTGGGTCAATACCCAATACGTGATACCGTATGCTTTCAGGTGGTCCTTCTGTTTGTCGTGCTCCATCGGAATAAAGATATAAGAAGCAAAAACAGAGGCCGTCAAAAAACAGGTTAAAAACAAGCTCAAAAGCAACTTCATGTATATATTTTTAAAACACTGTAACGTAAAATCAGGGTAAAAGATAACAACTAAGGTAAATTTTAACAGAAAAATAAACCTCTGAAGCCTATTAAATGTTTACCTACTTGATTATTAACTTTAATTCAACAAGTGATCAGTTCAATTAGTTTTCCCGACGCAGGAATCGCCCTGTTGATAGCCATCATAACCGGAAGTCTCTACGCAGCCTTTTTATACTTCAGGGAAAATAAATTTTCCAGTCCGCATTATGCCACCTACATACTGGCTTTTCTTCGGGGTTTTGTCGTAGGTTTAATTATTGTCCTGCTTTTTTCTCCGGTCATCAAATCTTTGAAAGAAGAAATCAAACCTCCGTTGATCGTTATGGCTCAGGATGTGTCCTATTCATTGGAAGTACAAAAAAATCAAGGATTTATTGACAATTGGAATAGTTTAGGAGGTTCTTTTGCTGAAGATTTTAATGTAAAAAATGTACGTTTTGCCACTAATACAACGGAAGATACTTTGTCTGCCGCGGAAAAAAAGTCAACCAGTTTTTCCGGGTTGTTTAAATATGTAGATGAAAATTATGCTGATCAGAATGTAGGTGCCGTAATAATGAGTACCGACGGAATTTTTAATGAAGGCAGCAATCCGCTGTATCTGGATGCCTTTATCAATACACCGCTATACATCGTCGCGTTGGGTGATACTACAAAGTATAAAGATCTTATGGTCAGCGATGTTTTTTATAATAAAATTGTCTACCTCGGTGATAAATTTTCATTACAGATCGATATCAGAGCCTTGAGCGCTCCCAATACAGTCTCAAAATTAATCGTTGAAAATAATGGCAAAAAGGTATGGGAAGAAACCATAAAACCGGATTCTAAAGAATATTTTTCGACAAAAAATATTGAACTCGAAGCACTCAAGGTTGGCATTTCCAAATACAGAATTACGTTAATTCCTTTGGGCGACGAAAAAAACAAAACCAATAATTATAAAGATATTTATGTAGAGGTTTTAGATGGCAGACAAAAAATTCTCGTTTTGGCCAATAGCCCTCACCCTGATATTGCAGCTATCAAACAATTGATAGAACAAAATAAAAATTATGAAGCTGAAGTACATTTTGCCGGAGAAAACATAGCGAATATCGGGAAATTTGATTTGGCTATTCTTCATAATCTGCCATCAGATAAAAATACCATTAAAACAGAATTGAGTGCGCTTCAGGCAAAAAAGACCCCTTTATTTTTTGTGGTAGGTATGCAGACTTCTCTTCCTCAATTCAACCAGGTTCAGGAATTGATAACCATTTCCGGAAACAGTAAAAATTTTGAAGAAGTGCAGGCTGAAATAGGTACAGGTTTTAATGCCTTTACAGTGTCAGATCCTCTCAAAAGTTCGGTTAAATCATTCCCTCCCCTTTTGACACCTTTCGGAGAATATAAAACCAAATCAAATACTCAGGTATTTAGCTATCAGAATATTAAAAAAATCAAAACCAACTACCCTCAATTGGTTTTCGGAGAGTCAAAAGGCAGCAGAGTTGCCGTTTTTTGTGGCGAAGGTCTCTGGAAATGGAGAATGGCCGATTTTGTACTGACTCAAACCTATGATCAGGTCGGTGAACTTTTAAACAAATCTCTCCAGTGGACCAGCATTAAAGAGGACAAACGAAAATTCAGGGTCAACCCGGGAAAAAATATTTATCGGGAAAACGAACCCATCATGGTAGATGCCCAGCTCTATAATGACAATTATGAACTCATCAACGAACCTGACGCTTCATTGGTCATCAAAAGTGAAGACAATAAAGACTATACGTTTACGTTTTCGAAAAGTGGCCGCAGCTACCAGCTTAATGCCGGTATGTTTCCTCCGGGTTCATATACGATCAAAGGGTCAGTGACACATAACAACCAATTGCAGACGGCAACAAATACATTTACGGTAGAAGCTGTTGACCTGGAAAACAATGATCTGGTAGCCCGGCATGATGTTTTGAGAGGTCTGGTTCAGAAATACGGCGGCAAGGTCATACGTCCTGATGAAATACCATCTCTGTCACAACTGATCAGGGAAGATAAAAGTTTGAAACCATCCCTTTTTCAAAGCAATATCACCAAGTCCGTTATCCACTTCAAATGGATTTGTTTTCTGATATTATTGTTGCTTGGTTTGGAATGGTTTTTACGCAGATATCTTGGTTCTTATTAAGAAAAAAGGTTAAGACCGAAAATTCGTTCTTAACCTTATGTATTAAAAACACCCGACTTCAATTATTTTTTCTCCAAGACAGATTGTTTTTGTCGTAATCCCTGACCCAGTGGTTGTAATGCTTCAAATATGTGACTGATACTACCCGGATCTATTTTCCCACCGGCACTATGGCAGCCAAAACAACTTCCAAACTGATTGTATTCCAATCCATTCTGCGCATAAGTTTCCATCGTACTGTTTGCCAATTGGCTCGTTCCTATAGCAACTCCGACAGTATTCAGGGAATCCTGATAAACAGGTGTATAACTGATACCGTTAGGCCCTAATCCGTTTGGTGTCCATGTAGCACCCAAAAACAAATAATTTTTGCGGATATCATTACCTACCAGATTATTTTGTACAGATACATTTAGCGACAGAACTTCGCTGTTGGATTGGGCAACAGAAACAACATTCTGATTCGGAATCGTATCAACTGCGGATCCCCACGGTTTTGTTCTCAATGTATTGCTTGCAGAAATCGTAAAATTGGGTTTTGCCAGAATATTTCCGTTCTTTTTGTCAAATGACATATGGGAATCATTGGTATTTGAATTAGAAACATCACCATTTAAAAGCCAACCATTGCCGGTGTCAGCAGGAACTGTTACCGGATTATTTTGGGTATTGTTATAAACGTATGCTGCATTCGGAGCATTGTTTTTATGTTCGAATGTTGCCCAAACCATTTCAGGATGTCCTGAAGTACTGCCAACGACATGTATACCTACCAATGCCAGTTTGGTCGTTTTTTCATTAACAGGTTTCCATACTGTTGTCGAGGTGGTATCATAAACCGGAACAATGGCATCGATTACAACATAATCCTGTGGATTGGTAAGAGAAGAAGCTTCAACCCAGGAAGTTTTTAATTCCATGGCCAGGGTATTGGGCTCTGACAAAGTCACACCGATACTTTTTGCATAAGCTAAGATAGCATCCCTGTCTTTGGTCGTGGATGGAAATGATTTTCCGGGCAAAGCACCGGCTTTAACACCAGACATCCATACAGCATACATGTCATTTACAAAAGTAATATAATAAAGCAAAGACCCGTTTTGAGCCATGAGCACATCATCCGTAGCCTGACCTTCTTCTGAATCAACCAGGCCATCTTTTGAAATATTGGCTCCAGCCCTTAGCGGAGTTCCCGGACTATTGGGAATCAAAACCCTTTGATTGAGAGAATCAGGCGGTGATACTGTATAAAACAACGGAGAGTTCAGGTTGTAACCGGAAGATTGAGGAGAAGTAATCCATAAAAACATTCGGGCCGACCATTGGTAAAAATCACAATTGTTGTTATGCACAAAGTCGACACTATTGGCAGGAGTTACTGACCCGTTTTCTGAAGCGGTTCCACTTTGAAACCAGGAATTAAAGGTTGTTTGAGAAAGTGTGCAGGAAGGATATACATTATCGGGGAGAACATTATAAGCCAATTCTGCGATAACTTCGGTTTCAGACTTGGGTTTACATTGAAAAAAGAGTATGACCAGACAGAAACAAAAAAGGAAAGTTGAATACATTGATTTCATGATATTACATTTTGATTTACATTGATATATAGAAAATATGTTACCCTTACGGAAAAGTTACCATGCGAAAATCCTGTTACAGAAATAGTCAGAAAAAAGCTTAAAAGCCACTTTTTCGAACCCAAAAAAATTACAACTAAAAAAACCAATATTTTAAAAACCAATATTCCTTTACTATTGATAATGCAAAAGTAAATATCACAATACAATCAAAAATCAGTATAAATACCTGATTTTACAGCCCGTATTACTGCTTATTTGGATGGAGAATGAGGAATAGTTTTTACATCAAACCAATATGGAGTATATTGTAGTTAAGAAACGAATTATTTGGTAAAAAGTCCAAAAATCTCCAACACCCTGTTTTTAATATTTTTGGAAATAGTAATCAAGGGAAGGTCATTATTATCGCCTCCGAAAGGATCTTCAATTTCTTCGGCGATAAGCTCCAGACTGGCGAGAACATAAAAAATAAAGGTAGTCACCGGAATGGTATAATAATGTAATGAAAAGGCAAACCCTATCGGCAGGGTTCCTACATAAATGAAGATAAACTTTTTGATAAAAACACTGTAACTGAAAGGAATAGGTGTATTTTTAATCCTTTCACATCCTCCGCAGATATCACTGAGTGATTGCATTTCTGCATTGAGTAAAATCAAATGGTCGCCTGTCAAAACCCCTTCTTTATGCAGAGCATCTATCCTTTTAAATATCTGTCCGGCAACAAAATTAGGATGGTGGGTAGATTCACCAAAAGTTTTACTCTCTTCGATTTCTTCAAAATCTTTGAGATGATTTTTATTGAGGTGGATAGCGAGAACCCGACTGTACAAAGGAATATATTTTGCAAAAAAGTTCAAATCCTCTTTCCTGCTTTTGTCAACGTATGTTTTGATTTTTAGTGCCAGATTGGTAGATGTATTGACCAATGAGCCCCAGAGTTTTCTTCCTTCCCACCAGCGGTCATAGGCCGTGTTTGTTCTGAACACCAACAACATGGATATAGCAAAACCAAGGAGCGTGTGCATGATAGTCAGGTTCTTGGCAGCACTGTTTTCAGATAGTTTAAAATATTCCACCTCGAGATAAACAATACCCCACGAATAAAAAATAAAAAACAACAACAAAGGAGTCAATGCCCGGAAAGTATCAGCTTTATGAATGCTGAACAAGGCAACAAACCAATCTTTAGGATTATATTGAATCATCTATGGAAATTAAAAGAACAAAAGTACACAATTCATTTTCAACTAAAGAAACGAACACTTTAAAACCATATTAAGCTTACTGTTTTGGAATCTTGTAAACCGCTCCTGCTTCATTTTTAAATAATACGGGAATATTTTTATCAGCAGATTTTACAAATTCGGGAACTTTATCCCAATCCGTATTGGAAAGATAGGCCGTCATACCATTTAAAATAATGTACACATCTCTCCCCTGATGAATTTTTGGGTCATAATCTTTGAAAACCACAAACTGATTTTTATCATTATATTGTGCATAAAAACTGCCGATATTGGTATTGGCACCATCGGTAAGTATCCATTTTGGTTCATCGTCACGTTTTAAAACCGCTTCAATCAATGCTTTTTGTCCTTTGTGGTTGATGGTCAGATTATAATTTGCATTTTGGGTATAAACGGACAACATTCCGACAAGGAATAAACTGGTTGTAACCCAAGAATACCCTTTGAAAGATGGCACCCAAACAGCCACTATGAAAGGTAAAAAAAGGAACCAGGTATTTTCATGAGAAAAATACAAACCTATGCCCAACTGAAGTAACCAAACCAACGATAAGACTATCTTTTCAATAAATGAATAGTTTGGAATTCCTTGCCACCCTTTTGCGAGTATAACGGCTCCGAGAGGCAAAATGTATAAAAAATGTCTCGGGTCATGACAAAGCGGAACATAATCCGTATAAGAAATCGTCATAAAATTTGCAAGCAACATCAACATTACCCAGGAAACTGCCAAAAATTTATTTTTCGGGTCGGTATTTTTGCGAAACCACCAGATCACAACAAAACCCAGGGGCCATAAAAACCCGCTTCTGCTCATTTCTACCCAAAGTTTGTATAATATTCTTTCCAAGACAACAGAAACAGGCTGCAATTCATAGGTACATTCAGAAATATACCGGTTGGTAAAAATGGCATCTATACGGGCCATAGAATTTCCTAAAAACACTTTGTTCAATAGCAAATATATCAATCCGAAAAGGAATATAGAAATGGCCGTTGACACCCAGAAAGTAAGCTGTTTTTTACGAAAAATGTCTTTTATAAAAAAGAATAAAAAAAACGGATAGATGATCAAAAAGGTTTCTTTTGAAAAAAAGATACATAAAAAACCAATCATAAAGAGCAAAACATGTATCCAGGTTCTATTTGTGGTATGATCAAACTTTTTTTTGTAATAAACATAAAAGCACAACAAAAACCCAAATTCCGTAACAATATCCGGCATCGGTTTTTCAAGATACAAAAGATGTAACGGTGCACAAACCAAAGAAAGGACTATGACAATGGTAGTAACATAACTGACCGGTTTTTGCCATCGAAGTACCAATAACAAAATCCCTGCTAAAAACAAGACTGAAAACAGTGCATTTGAAAAATCTTCCGGTCCAAAAAACCTGTACAACAAGGCAAGCGGCAAAAAACCGGCATACCTGTACGCATACAAACTATCATGTTCAAATCTTCCGTCTGACCATAAGGATGCCAATCGAGCATATTCCAATTCATCGTATCCCAAATACCCACCATGAAAAAACACAAAATGAACCCCGGATAAAATCAGCAGCAATCCCAAAGGCAACATATAAAATACAAAAGTATTTTTTTGGGTCATCATAATACAAATTTCTCCGGTAAAAGTAATATTTTTTTGATTGGTCGTATTATTTTCAACAATTTCATTTCCCTGCTTGTTACCATAAAAAAAGAATATGCGAACCTTAATGATTTTATTATCAGCTATTTTAGTTTTGTCATCATGCACCAAGGATTCTTCCAAAGATGCAGAAAACTCTGAACTGGTGACAGTCAACAATCTCCAGGAATTTGATACCAAAATAGACTCCGGAGTTTCCCTTGTGTTTTTTCATGCTACATGGTGTTCAAAATGTGCTGCACAAAGACCTGAAGTGGAAGCTTTGATCGGAGATAGAGAATTGAGTCATGTATTTATGGCACAAGTAGATTTTGAAAAAAATCCCGACATCAAAAACAAATATAATGTTTTCGGTTTCCCGACTATCCTGATTATTAAAGACGGAGACGTCAGACACACGTTAACCGGTCAAAACAATAAGAAAGAAGAAATAAAAACATTGTTGAAGGCATTGTAAATATTTTTCCTTCTTATAAAATCAGGATATAAAAAAAAGGTGAAACTTGTGCCAAGTTTCACCTTTTTTTTTGAATCATATCATTTGTGAATATCCGTCGATAATCAGCCTTACTTCATATCAAAATTGTATCCTACGTAAAGTTCGGCGCCGGGTCCTAATTCGCCCAAGCCTCTCAACATCCCATAATTGGCCAGAACACCAAGTCGGAGTTTTCCGAATTTCGAACCAAAATCATTTAGGATGACCCCACCCTGAGCGGCCATCATTCCGGAAGATGCATAACCCAAACCTGCCCAAAATGTGTCTTTCATTTCCATCTTCAGGCCATACAAAACATCAATGACGGATGGAGCCACAAGATTTGCAAAAATGGAAGGTTCAAACATTAAATCATAATTGTAAATTTTTCCTCCGACGTTAAAATGCCAATGATTGGCTCTTTCCTGATCGACTTCATTGACCAAAACATTTCCTGAAAAAAGCTGATTGGTTGCCAAACCGATATAAAAAACATTTTCGCGATACTCTCTTGTACTGGATAAATAAAACAATCCGACTCCGGCTGCAGGAAAAAATCCCGTTGTTCTGTTTCTTGAAAGTATGACATCATTTGCGTCATTAAATTTTGTGCCACTTGGATCAAAACTATACATTTGGAGATTGGCTGAAATCCCTAAAGACAATTGATCGTACCTGTTAAAAAACTCTTTAATTTTATACGCATAATTGATTTTAGCTCCCACTTTACTCACCGGGCCGGTCTGGTCATAATGCAAAATGACGCCTGCGCTCATATTCGCCCTCACAAACGGATATTGAAAAGAAATCATTCCTGAAAATGGCGCTCCTTCAAAGCCTATCCATTGCATTCTGAAAAATCCGTCAGTTATCATGTCATTACCGACCGCCGTTGCTGCCGGATTCCAGAATGCTCTGGTCTCTGGCATAAAACTGCTGTTTGGAATTTGCTGCGCTGACATTTTTTCGGTCATCGTGATAAGAAGGCCGGTCAAAATAAATATACTGATTCTGTTATATAATTGAGTCAACATAATGCTGTTTTTCTTTTGTTTTATAATATTAATCCCAGATAATGGTCAATGCACTTTTGAAAATCTGATCTTCAAATGTAAGGATGTAGTAATAAGTATCCGGTGGTAAACGTTCACCATTACGTGTTCCGTCAAACAATTCTCCTTCGGCCTGATAATTAAATCCTTCAAAAACCACATTTCCCCAACGATTGTATATACGAAGCGTATTTTTTGGGAAAGCTTCCAGTCCGATAAACTCAAGGAAATCGTTGTCTCCATCGTTATTAGGCGTGATAATGGATACAGCAACAAAAGAACTTAAAGGATCTTCCAGCAATCTCACCAATACGCTATCGACATATTCACATCCGTTGATATCTGTTATAGTCACTGTAAAAACAGTATTTTCTGTAATCTTTATTTCCGGGTTGGGAACAGTGGCCGATCCCTGGATCAAATCTGTATTGTCCCATTGGTAAAATCTACCCCCACTTGCATTAAGCTTTATCATCCTGTCTTTAATCACCGAAGTGTCCTGCCCGGCTGTGACATTAACCGGAGCAAAAACATTTACCATGATTTCAACAGTATCTGTATTATCCGGACAATTGACATCTCCTACAATTACACTGTACGTGGTACTGTTTGTCGGACTGGCGACAACCTCCTGACTGTTTGTAGCAGATAATGTCCCGGTGGGATCTGTCCAGACAAAAGTATCTCCCCCCTGAGCGGTTAGTGTGACCGGATTTCCTGAACAGATGCCCGGAGCACTGGAAACAACTGATGCGGTCACAACGGGTCTTGTTGTTACTACTATATTATCAGTATCTGTACATCCGAAACTATTAGTCACCGTCACAGAATAAGTAGTAGACTGAATCGTTGCAGGTTTGCCGGAGTTTATCATGACGATTCTTGTGGTTTCTCCGGTACTCCATATATATTGGTTTTGTGCACCAGCATTCAGTGCCAGATCGTTGTCAGGACACAAAGTAATATCTTCTGGTAAGGAAACTGTAGGTGAAGGCCTTGATGTCACAGTAACCGAATCTGTAATTTCACAATTTGCGGCATTACGAACCAATATTCTGTATACTCCATCGTTACTGACTACCAAATCCTTTTGGGTCTGACCCTGAAGTAAAACTCCATCCCGAAACCATTGGAATGAAGTTCCGTTGGTCACCGGTATGATTGTTTTTGGCTGATTATCACAAATACTGATTGCTTCCTCCAGTTCCAGACTTGGATTCGGAGAAACAGTAAGTACCATTTCATCATTTCCCGTACATCCTGCCCCGGAGGTGACCGTCACCCGATAAGTTCCGTTTGCATTGGCAACCAAAGTTCGGGCCATACCTACATTGACATTATCTCTTGTCCATCTGTAGGTCAAACCGGCACCGGCGCCGGCATCCAGGGTAATGGATTCTCCCTGACATATGGTTTGATCTGAACCGATATTTATCAAAGGTTTGGGATTTACATTAACCCTGACTTCGTCTCTTGCTTCACAATTATTAGGTCCTCCTATGACGGCAATGGTGTATAATCCCGGATCGGTAACTGTAATTAATCGGGTGGTTTGATTTTCTACAGGCACTCCATTATACAACCAGGTGATATTGGTTGCTGATGTAACGGCTGTAATGATTCTGGATTCACCTTCACAAATGGTTATATCCGGGCCTGCATCTACCGTCGGTCCCGGCACAAAACTAACCATGACGTTGTCTGTTGCTGAACAATCATCCGAAGTGGTGACCGTAACAGAATAATTACCTGCTGTAGTCACAGCAATCGTGGAATTATTTTCATTAATAGCCACATTATTTCTTGTCCAAACATATTCAGCACCACCTGTACCTGCATTTAAATTGACGGTATTTCCGATACAAGCTACGATATCATTTCCAAGATCAACGACAGGCAAAGGGTTTACTGTAACAAGAGTGCTTCCCGGAGTAGTACATCCCCCAAGATTGGTTGCTTCCACGGTATAGACTCCACCCAAAGTTGTCGAATGAATTAGGCCGTTTGAAGGAGTAAATATTACATTATCTCTTTTCCAAACATAAGAATCAAAGCCGGATAAAACAGCAATGATTACTGCTGTCTCACCTTGACAAATATCAATTGAAGATGGCATATTGACTGTCGGACTTTGGAAAAAATTGACAGTTACTTCGTCAAAACCTTCACAATCGGCACTATTTCTCACGATAGCTCTGTACCTGCCTGACTGTCCGTTTGGAACTGTGTAGGTCGAACCCGTTGCCCCGGCAATCAGATTCCCGTCAAAAAGCCAGACGTGGGACAAAGTTGTATTACCGGCATTTAATACCACCGGTATACCTTCACAAACATTAATCACATCATTGCCCAGATTGACATTAGGATTTTGAAGTACCGTAACCACGACTCCATCACTACCCATACAACCCGTATTATTGGTAACTTCTATTCTGTAAGAACCACCTTGTGTAATTTCAAGGCTGATTCCGTTTGCTCCTGATATCAAGGCATTGTTTCTGAACCATTCAATTTCTGTGAAGTTTCCGGTAATATTTGGCGTAAGTGTAAAAGTCTCATTTTCACATATTTCAAAATTTTCCGGTAAGACTACTGTCGGAGGATTTACAAATGTTATGGAAACGGATTGGGATTTGGTACATCCCGAACTGTGAGTGACAGTTACACTGTAAACACCACTTAATGTTGCTGTAAGCGTGTTTGTTGTATTTGCCACAGGACTTCCGTTGACTGACCAGGAGTATGTAGCACCATCATTTCCTGCAAACAGTATGACAGGTAGTCCGGCACAAACTTCCCTGGACCCACCCAGATCAAAGTTGATAGGACAACAATTGACCGGGGCTGTAAATACATCGGGTACTAAAAGGCTACAATCAGTAAGGTCTGTAAAAAATGCATTTACAGACACCGGAAGTCCGTCAGAATCAAGATTGGTCAATACAACAGTCTGCGGTGATGAAGTAATATCAAAGAGTTGCCCGTTAACTGAGATTTGTCCGGTTGTCGGTGCCTGATCATAGGTAATGACAACCTCCTGGGTATAAGCATTCGTAGCCGCCACACATGGTGTCTGGGCTCCGGCTACCACATCAGTGATGGAACAAGCTGAAAGTATTTGTAAAAGTCTGAAGTTGGTGCTGAATCTGGCACAATCAGAATTTTGAATTTCAAAAAATTCCTGTCCTATAAGATCATCCGGATTAATATTATCAGGCGGTGTCGCTCCTCCGGTTTTATATCGCAAAGTAAATACACCGTAAAATCCTTCTGCCAAACCTGAAAAGTCTCCCGTAGGATGGTGAGCAGCAATTATTCCTGTAATAATATCCACCGCTACATGGGTGAGTCCGAAATTTGAATTTGCACTGCTGTTAAGTTCATAAAATGAACCCGGCCCCGTAATTTCACTAAAAATGATGGTTGCCGGTAAAGCACTGTATGAATAAAAAACCATAACGTATTCCGTGCAGGCATCCAGGTTGATAGACCAGAAACCCAAAGGAACTACACTGGTGCCATTTCCAACATCAGGACCACTCCATTCTGCGGACGAACCAACAAAAGATCCTCCTGAACATGGATTATTCATGTTAAAATTGGAAGCTCTGAAAATAGAAATCCATCCACTTCCTCCGGGTGACCTTCTGAAATTATAGGTACCGGCTTTTTCAACCCTGAATCTTTTGGTCGCCACATTAATGGTGACATTTGGTATGGTGACACAACTCGTGGTACCGGTATTTCTGATGGCAACCCTCATTGTAGGGCTGGCACTGGTTACATTAGCTGAGATTGATGAAGTAATAAATCCATCCACTGCATTTACATTCAGATTGGATTCAGGAGATCCTGATTCCGCAATGACCGGTGTATCAGGACAAACATAAGATTCTGTAGCACTACAACCTGATGTGATGGTAAAAACATTGCGCGATATATTAAAAAATTTAATACAATCGTAATCCATACATTCTACAAGAATTCTTGCATTTGATGTAGCCGGAAAATTTACCGGAAAGTTATAATTGAGCACTCCGGCACTGTATGGCACATTTTCAGCCAGCGTAATATTAAAGTTGACACCACCATCCAATGACAATTTGATTCTGACATTATTACATAAAGCTTGTGTTCCATTGGTCAGCCATCGCAGTTGTGTCGGAGTACCGGTTGTTATGTTTTCTCCTCCTTTTGGAAAATCAACAACAAAAGGACCGGAGGAACTTATCGTTATATCCAACTCATCAGTATTGATGGCTGTCCCGGCTGTATTGTTGTCTCTTACAGTCACCACAAACTTTAAAACCCGAGGTCTGTTGGGAAGTACCTCAAAGTCACTGACTCCTGATGCAGACCTTAAAACGGACATACTCGGAAAATACCTATCTGATGAGGTAGTCGGAGGAAAACTGCGAAATAACGGAGCAATAAGACTATTTCCGGCAACAGATCCAATCAATCCCTGAGAATCTTTTCCCGGACCATCTTCATTAAACTGCTCCCAACTATAGGTGAGCGGATCGTCATCTGCATCAAAAGCAAAAGCATCGAGATAAAAAGGTGTATTCCTTGGAATGGTCAATTGGGGAGCACCGCACGAATTGGCTTGCAATTGAGGTATTTGGTTATTGGATTCCGCTGATGAACCGCATGTATTTCCGGCATCATTGGTGATGTAATTATACATTTCAAACAAGCTGGCATAATGAAAATAATTATCCAATACTCCGGAAGAAGGTATGTTATTGTCAGCCTGACAAATCCCCTGATAGGACATGATGGTGGTTCCGCTTCCGATCTCATATGCATTGGTTAGCGATATAGCATCGGTGCAGGACTCCCCTATTCCGTTAAAGGTGTGTTGTGCACCAAATTGATGACCAAATTCGTGCGTAGCCAAAGATATCCAGCCATTTGAGGTGTTGTCATAAGCACCACTCCAGCCGCCACCTTTGACACGACCGGAACCATAAGTGTCGTTTTTACAAACTGATCTCAACAAAGCTACACCCCCGTTTTGCCATCCATCACCATCCGCATGAATGTGAAAAACGTGCCCTACATGATAGTTGTTCTGATTCGGATAGGCATCAGCCACGGCATTGGCTGCCTGCTGTGTTCTTTCTTCTCCGGGTATAAACGGATCTGTAGCCGGATCATTATACATCGTAATTCTTCCACCCAAAGCAAAGGTGACAGACAACTCTGCTCTGAAAATGGCTGAAATAGCGTTAACGTCAGCAATGACTTTATTCCTGACAATATTATTGGTATTTCCGTTTGCCTGATAATATTCTCCGGTTGTGACAATGGCCAGATTATATGTTTTTCTGAATTCTCCGTTTTGAATGTTATTTCTTAATGGGTTGAACAAATTGTTTTTTAAATGTCCGTCCAGACTGTGGTCGTGCCCACACCATGACTTGTATTTACTCAGATCAGGTTTGACACCATATTCAATGATATAGTTACCTTCTTTTCCGAAAATTTCCGGACGCATCGTAACCATGCGACCATTGTGCAAAACCAACACATGCAAACCATAAGGTGAAATAGTCAGACTTCCTGTCATTGATTTATTATCATTAGCGACGATATCAAATGTATAGATGTCTGATGCAATCTTTCGGTCTTCATCATTCCAAACCTGATTTTTCTGAGCTGTGAAAGTCACAGTTTCGCCAAAAACAGGTATGTCAAAGGTAACAGATTGGTCGTTTCTTGAAGACACGACCCTGTTGAACAACACCTTGTGATCATAGACGACTATTTCCTCATTATTCATATTTTGTTGAAGAGGAGCCGGAAGTTCCAGCAATACTGACTGTCCGTACAATGACCCGAAAGCCAAAAATAAAAATGCTGAATGCAATACATAAAAAACAATGTGTTTCATATCCTGTTTTTTCTTACTAATTTTAAATTAAGTCCGTTTTACAATTTTTGATAAGAAGCACCAAATTATAATTTTTTATTATTTTTAAAACTATACCTGCCAAAAAAATTTTATCAATCCTCCAAAAAGGATACCTTTGTGTCAATAAAAACCCTCATTTTTTTGAATATATATACCAAAAATGTTCTGAAGGAGTGGGATCTTTTCACCATACATCATGAGCCGGTGTCTTCATTGGTTTTGATGAAAAGAGCCGCCGAAAGCCTTGCAAAAGAAGTCATGAAGTTAATTCCTGATGACAGGAACGTTGTTGTATTATGTGGCAATGGTAATAATGGTGGTGATGGTCTGTATATAGCCCAAATTCTGAGAGATCATTTTTATCATGTCGAAGTTTGGTATTTTCCGGTTTCATCACCTTCTGAAGAAAACAAATATTATTTTGAACGGATCCAAAAGATAGAAGAAATTTCCATCACGACTATAGATCCCTTACATAATCTTCCACCATTGCCGGCATCAACTTTTATGATCGATGCCATTATGGGTTATGGCTTCAAAGGGCCATGGAGGAATGGTTGGGAAAAAATTATCCGGGACATCAATCTCCTGCCAAATACAAAAATCGCCATAGATCTTCCCTCAGGAATGAATGATGATGAAATCCAAAATAATGTAAGCATTATTGCCGAACATACCCTGACCATTGAAGCGCCTAAAAAGTGTTTTTTTTATCCTGAAAATATTCAAAAAACCGGAAAATGGTCCATCGTCCCGATAGGTTTACATCCGGATTTCTCGAAATTGAACCCAAGTCCTGTTGTTTATATCGAAAACAATCTGGTTTCTTCCATGATAAAACCCCGTTCGTCTTTTGATAACAAATGGTCTTTCGGTCATGTGGCTCTTTTTGCCGGAAGTGACGAATTTCCCGGTGCTGCCCTGATGACAGCTAAAGCCTGCATAAGATCAGGTGCCGGTCTTACAACTTGTTTTACGTCCACATTCACTGGTCAATGTCTCATTCCTTTTGCGCCGGAAGTAATGTTTCGACGATGGGATTGGTCCATTGATGACAAAAATGTCGTTTTCTCACCTGCTTTTTCGGTTTTAGCCGTGGGACCCGGAACCGGTTTCAGCAAGGCAAAAGAAAACATTTTATTTCATTTGCTCAAAAACTATCCTTCACTTCCCAAAGTCATTGATGCCGATGCACTGAATATGATGGCAACATCAGATATCGACTTTTCAAAACTTTGCCAAAATGCGGTTCTCACACCTCACACCAAAGAATTTGACCGTTTATTTGGTGCACATTCCGATATGTTACAAAGAGAAGAAACGGCCTTACAAAAAGCCAAAGAATGGCATTGTATCATCATCATCAAAGGTCATTACACCAGAATATTTACCCCTGAAGGTAAAATGTATATCAACTCCACCGGTAATCCCGGTATGGCCAAAGGCGGTAGTGGCGACGTACTCACCGGAATGATCGCTGCATTGCTGGCCCAAAAATATTCACCCGAAGAAGCTGCCGTTGTCGGCACTTTCATCCATGGTTTGGCAGGCGATTTTGCCGCAGACAAAAACGGACAAATCAGCATGTTACCTACCGATATCATCGATAACATCGGCCTTGTTTATAATACATTAAAACCCTGATATGTCAAAAAATATCGTCATCCTCACCGGTGCAGGCATCAGTGCCGAAAGCGGTATATCCACCTTCAGAGACGCCGGAGGCCTTTGGGAAGGGCACAACATTGAAGATGTGGCTTCTCCGAAAGGATGGTACAAAAACCAGGAACTTGTCCTCGATTTTTACAACAAAAGGAGGGCACAACTCAAAGAAGTATTACCCAATGAGGGACACAAAGCGTTGGTAGACCTGGAAGATCATTTTCGTGTATATGTCGTCACCCAAAATGTGGACGACCTGCACGAAAGAGCAGGAAGTTCGGATGTGCTCCACCTTCACGGAGAACTCAAGAAAGTCCGCAGTACCGGCAACGAATCTCTGGTCTACACCTGGGAAAAAGACCTTGTCACAGGCGACCTTTGTGAAGAAGGACATCAACTTCGTCCCCACATCGTTTGGTTTGGTGAAGATGTTCCCGAATTGCCCAAAGCAGCACATCTGGCTTCAAAAGCGGATATCTTTATCATCGTTGGCACTTCTTTGCAGGTCTACCCTGCCGCCGGTCTGATGCAGTACACCCCATTACATTGTTTGATGTATTATGTAGACCCTAATCCGTTTATCAACCACGAACTGAAACATTTTCCAAACCTGGAAGTCATCAAAAAAACAGCAGTTTCCGGTCTTCCTGAATTGGTCAACCGCCTGATTGCTCAATATTCCTGAACGGAAAAACATTCTGACCATGCCACCAATTCTTCCGGAATCATTTGTTCAACAGTTTGTCAAGCAATGGGGACAACCTTCCTACGAAGCTTTTATACATGCTTTTGACAGTTCTCTTCCCACATCGGTGCGCGTTCATCCATTCAAAAAGTCAATCGTACACGCTGAGGTGGACATCGTTCCCTGGTGTCCTTACGGAAGATATCTGAAGGAAAGACCTGTGTTTACGCTCGATCCGCTTTTCCATGCCGGTGCTTATTACGTTCAGGAAGCAGCTTCCATGTTTTTATGGCACATCCTTCAAAGTTGTTTTGGCGAAAACCGCGATATCAAAGTTTTGGATCTGTGTGGTGCACCCGGTGGAAAAAGCAATCTGATTGCCGATTTTTTACAACAAACCGGGGTTTTGGTCACCAATGAAGTCATAAAAAACAGGGCCTATATTCTCAAAGCCAATATGGAAAAAAGTGGTTACCACAACATCATTGTAACTAATAATGATCCTAAAGATCTGGGACAATTGACCGGTATGTTTGACCTCATCCTCGTCGACGCACCCTGCTCCGGCGAAGGGATGTTTCGCAAAGACGAAGGTGCCATCAGAGAATGGTCATCTGATAATGTAAAAACCTGTTCTTTACGTCAGAAACGCATTTTGTCAGACATTATTCCCGCTCTGAAACCCGAAGGATTGCTCGTATATTCAACCTGCACCTTTAATGAAGAAGAAAATATCAAAAATGTATCCTGGCTGGCCCGCGAACATCATCTGACCACTGTTCCGATAAAAAATACAGAAACCTTCGGTGTAACTAACGTGACATCTGAGGGTTGTACCGGCTATCAGTTTTTTCCCCAAACACACCGGTCAGAAGGTCTGTTTATCAGCCTGTTACAAAATCAAGATGTGCAAAACAAACCTTTTTCCAAAAAAAAACCTTTAGTTTCTTTGCCAAAAAAAATGACAGAAGTATGCCTTCCGATCCTACAAAGTCCATCCGATTTCCGTTTTTTTTATGACCCCAACGAAGATGTACATTTTTTTCCACAAAATCATCTCTCCTTTCTGGAATCCGTTATGGCTGTCTCCAAAACCATACAT
The DNA here is from genome assembly GCA_022842725.1 of Saprospiraceae bacterium. Classification (GTDB taxonomy): domain Bacteria; phylum Bacteroidota; class Bacteroidia; order Chitinophagales; family Saprospiraceae; genus OLB9. Next base: position 127,204 of record JALHOZ010000008.1, on the reverse strand, counting down.
GCAGGGATAAACATCGGCAGAATCATCAAAAATGATGTTATTCCGCATCACGCCCTGGCACTTGCTTTAGACACCGGTGATTATTTTCAAAAAATTGAACTGAGCAAAGAACAAAGTCTCGCGTTTTTACAAAAATCCCTCCATGAAATTCCCGAAGCACCTACCGGATGGCTGATGGTCACACATTCAGAGCTCGGATTGGGATGGATCAAAAACCTGGGCAACAGGATCAATAATTATTTGCCCAACGAAGCAAAAATCAGAATGGACATAAATGTATGATGACAAAGGAATTATTCAACAAACACATTACAAAATTTATTAATATATCATCCGAAGAATGTGAAAACATTACTTCCTTTTTTACCTTAAAAAAATTTGCAAAAAAAACGATTCTTCTGCATGCCGGCGAAGTTTGTCGTTTTGAAGCTTTTGTCATCAAAGGTTGTCTGAAAACATATTTTATCGATAAAAACGGTTTTGAAGTCATCCTTACCTTTGCTACCGAAAACTGGTGGGTCAGCGACATTGCCAGCTTTCAACAGGAAAAACCTTCCCAAATGTGGATAGAAACTATTGAAGATTGTGAATTACTGATGATCAATCAAGCAGACAAAGAAAGACTACTCACCACCTATCCCGTCCTGGAAAAAATGTTCCGGCTATTGGTACAGCGGCATCTCGTCACGTATCAGGAACGCTTATTCGGCAATATCGCCCTGACTGCCAAAGAAAGATATGAAGTTTTTTTACATAAATACCCTGCTCTTCCTCAACGGATTCCGCAACATCTGATCGCCTCTTACCTTGGCGTTTCACCAGAGTTTCTCAGTAGACTCCGCAATAAAAAGAAAAAACCTTTAGAATAAAACACATGAAATTCTAAAAATTTTAATTGTTAAAAATTATATGCCGGGCGATTCCCTTCGGGTCGGGCTATCCGCTTTACTCCGTTTCTCTCCGTGTCCGCTCCTATCCCTATCGCATGAAGTTTGACAAAAAAACCGGTTGGTTTGATTCGACTTAACAAACATTTTATAAACAAAAAAGTCACTTTTTGATTTCTTGACATAGGTCAATGTTTTTGCCCGCCTCTTCATCGTATCTTTGTCCTATAATTATTAAACATATGGACAGAAAAGATTTTATCAGAAATGGTTTGTTAGGTACAGCAATGTTTGCCACCAAAGGCGTTTTACCTGACCTGACAAAAAATGACATCGATGAGTTGAAGACTCTGGAGATCATTGGATTCAATCATATTCCTCCACAAAAAAATGACAACATGCAAACTTTTGTATTCCACAAAGCAGACTCACGCGGATTGGCTGACCATGGTTGGCTGAAATCACGACACACCTTCAGTTTTGCCAATTACTACGATCCGGAAAGGATGCACTTTGGTGTACTACGTGTTTTAAATGATGATATCGTCGATCCGGGCATGGGATTTCGTACCCACCCACACGACAATATGGAAATCATCAGTATACCTTTGGAAGGAGATCTGGAGCACAAAGACAGTATGGGCAATGTGACGGTGATCAGAAACGGAGACATTCAGGTTATGAGTGCCGGTACAGGCGTAGCACACAGCGAGTTTAACAAAAATCGTGACAAACTGGTAAAGTTTTTACAAATCTGGATTTTTCCAAACAAAAAAAATGTTACCCCCCGTTATGATCAATTGACGCTCAAAGCTGAAGACCGTAAAAATCGGTTACAACAGATTTTGTCACCTGACCCGAAAGATGAAGGTGTTTGGATACATCAAAATGTTTGGTTTCATCTGGGTCATTTTGACAAACAAAAAACATTTGATTACTCCCTGAAAGACAAAACAAATGGTGTCTATGCCTTTGTATTGTCCGGGAGTTTTAAGGTCGGAGATCAAAAACTTGAATCACGTGACGGATTAGGTCTTTGGGATATCAGCAACATTTCTTTTACCGCTCTGACTGATAATGCAGAGATTTTACTCATGGAGGTCCCTATGACCATCTCCTAGTCAAAATAATTTATTATCAATCATTAATATATTAAATTTTAATACCATATAAATCCATTTAACATGTCAACCATTTTATACAACTTAGACCCGACCCATTCAGAGGTGGGATTTCGAATCAAACACATGATGTTTACCAACGTGTCCGGAAAGTTCAACGACTTTAATGTCTCTCTTTCCACAGAAGGTGAAGATTTTACAACAGCTTCAGTCCGTTTTGAGGCCGCTGTTTCATCTATAGACACCAATAATGCGGACAGGGACAACCACCTGAAAAGTGCCGACTTTTTTGACGCGGACAACTTTCCAAAAATGATCTTTGAGTCCAAAAAAATAAACGCAAACAGCGATGGTACGTATACACTATCCGGAGACCTGACGATCAAAGAAGTTACCAGACCCGCAGAACTGAAAGTTGAATATAGTGGCTTCCTCAAAGATCCATGGGGCAATACCAAAATTGCCGTAAGTGCCGAAGCAAAAATCAATCGAAAAGACTTCGGACTCACATGGAATGCTGCCCTGGAAACAGGTGGTGTCCTTGTGGGTGAAGATGTCAAAATCCTCGCGGAATTACAGTTTGTGAAACAATAATATGGTATAAAGTTTTTATAAAAAGGTGTTGCTTTTTGTCAACACCTTTTTTATTGAAAAAATGTTAGCTGCCAAAAGCTCAAAACTCCAAACTAACCCTGCTTTCTCAAATTTTTATTAATTTTGATTTCTGTAACACGAAGTTGATTTATGTAAGCCTCTTTTAATCAAATAGTATACAAAATCCCTATAAATTACGAATACACCATGAAAACATTTTGGGACGAAAGATATCAACAGGAAGATTATGCTTACGGTACAGAACCCAACCAGTTCTTTAAAGAATGTATCTCACAACTTCCGGCCGGAAAACTTCTGCTACCTGCCGAGGGCGAAGGGCGAAATGCAGTATATGCTGCTCAAAAGGATTGGTCTGTCACAGCCTTTGATCAGAGCAAATCCGGCAAAACAAAAGCAATACTCCTTGCAGATCAAAAGGGAGTTGACATCATTTATGACGTTTTGGATATCGCAAATATGCCCTACCCTTCAGAAAAATTTGATGCCGCTGCATTGATTTATGTACACTTCCCCGATTATGTCCGGCAGGAATACCACCGGAAAATTGTCGACAAAATAAAACCGGGAGGAAGCCTCATCCTGGAAGCTTTCAGCAAAAATAATCTGGTTTACCGCCAGGCAAATCCTTCTGTTGGTGGTCCTGACCAGTTATCCTTGCTGTTTGATGTAGCAGAAATAAAGACAGACTTTCCTGATTTTTTATGGAATATTGCCGAAGAAACTGAAATATTACTGGATGAAGGCATTTTTCACAAGGGAAAAGCCAGTGTTGTTCGGTTTTTTGGCACAAAAAAATGATCTGTTTTGATCCAAAAAAAAAGTTTTTTATATTTTTTCTACTTTTTTTCAAAAAAATCACTCGTTTTATGTTCGTAAAAAAAACTTATTTATCATAAAAATGACTAAAACCAACTTACCACACAATCACACTTACCTAATTATCAATACATTATAAATCATATTATATTTTATAATATATGATTTGCATCTTTTTTTGTATTTTTTTTACCTTTATATAGGTCATATCTTTGTATCGTTAACAGAAAGAAAGAGTAAGTCGCACAAAAGCGTGCGAAGTTAAAAAAAAAGAGTTTTTGGTTATTATAAAAGGAAGTGAGGAGAGTGAGATCCTTCTTATTTCATCAGGGATTTACAAAGGAATTCAAGAAAAAAATGGTGGCTTTTATCGGCCACCATTTTTTTTTGCCTGAAAATCAAATCAAATTCATGTCATTCATACCGATTTTGTATCTTTGCGTCTTTCCCGGATGAAAAGTACCGGGTGTAATATAGATAAAGATAGATATGAAGTTGTCGTTGCATTGGGTAAAACAATATCTTACCCTGGAGTATGGCCCGGATGAAATTGCAGAAATGCTTACCACCATAGGCCTGGAAGTGGAAGGATGGGAAAAAATAGAAGCCGTCAAAGGCGGGCTGGCAGGAGTGGTGGTAGGACATGTACTTACGTGTGAAAAACACCCTGATGCTGACAAATTATCACTAACAACGGTAGATGTCGGTGAAGAAAATCCATTGCAGATTGTTTGTGGTGCACCTAATGTCGCTGCAGGTCAAAAAGTTTTGGTGGCAACCATAGGAACTACCCTTTACGACAAAGAAAACAATCCCTGGAAAATCAAAAAAGGAAAAATCAGAGGTGCCGATTCTGAAGGAATGATTTGTGCTGCCGATGAACTCGGATTAGGCGATGACCATTCCGGTATTATGGTATTACATACTGATGCTGTTGTCGGAACACCTGCAAAAGAACACCTCAAACTCCGCGAAGATATCGTCTTTGAAATTGGACTGACTCCTAACAGATCTGACGCAACTTCTCATCTCGGTGTTGCCAGAGATTTATTTGCCTATCTTACGGTCAACAAAAACTACAATGGCAAAATAAATCTTCCGGATACTTCAGACTTTGTAACTGAAAAGGTGCGAAAAAACATCAAAGTTGAAGTTTTACAAAAAGAAGCATGCCCCCGATATGCCGGCGTCACCATTGAAGGTATCACCATCGGGGAATCTCCGGAATGGATCAAACAGTCTTTGATGACGATTGGTGTTAAACCCATTAATAATATTGTGGATATTACCAATTATGTTTTGCATGAATTGGGACAACCTCTGCATGCTTTTGATGCCGACAAGATCAGGGAAAATAAAATTTTAGTTGATTGCCTGGACGAAGGAACCCCGTTTTTGGCTCTGGACGGAAGTGAAAAAAAATTATTGGCTAATGATCTGATGATTTGTGACGGGACAAAATCTCCGATGTGTATGGCCGGCGTTTATGGTGGTCTGGAAAGTGGTGTTTCAAAAGAAACAGTCAACATTTTTTTAGAATCAGCTTATTTTCACCCGAAATTCGTCAGAAACTCAAGCACAAAACATATTTTGCGAACGGATGCTGCCAAAATATTCGAAAAAGGAGCAGACCCGAATATGGTCATCACAGCACTTAAAAGAGCGGCAGGGCTCATCCGCAAGTATGCCGGAGGTTCCATCAGCAGCGAATTGGTCGACATTTATCCGCGACCTTTGGAAGGTCATGATATCAAACTCAGATATCAAAAGGTAAACGATGTCATAGGTATTCCGATATCCAAAGAAAAGATACATCATATTCTTTCAGGTATGAATATGAAAATCAAACCTCTTGATGAAGTCTCTATTCTGGTAAATCCGGGCACTAACAAACATGACGTCATCAGAGAAATTGACCTTATAGAAGAAGTTTTGAGAATTTACGGTTTAAACAATATACCGTTTCACGATGACATCAAAAGCACCATTTCTTACACAGAAAAACCAAATAAAAATGAAGTAAAAGAGGTCATAGCCAATTATTTGGCGGCCAATAAATTTCATGAAATGATGGGCCTTTCTCTGATGGAAAGTAAACAAATGGAATCTTTTGCCGGCAATACTCCGGAATCTTTTGTTTATATTAATAACACATCTAATGTGCATTTGGACATCATGCGTCCGGATATGATGGTCAGTGGTTTGTTATCAGTATCCTACAATCTCAACAGACAACAAAACAATATAAAATTGTTTGAGCATGGAAAATCATATAAAAAAACTGACGGAGGATTTGTAGAAAGTGAGTGTATATCGGTTTTCCTTTCCGGAAAAAAACAGGAAGAAACCTGGATCAGTGATGATAAAAAGGAGGTTAATTTTTATGATGCCAAACATGTGGCTGTCTCTGTTTTAAAAAGATTAGGCATTACATCCTGGCAGGAAGACGAAACTGAAGAATCAACAGGTTTACACTACGGTTTGGTTTACCACAGAGGCGGAGCACCTTTGGTTTATTTTGGATTTATCTCAAAAAACCTAACCAAAAAGGCAGGCATCAAACAAGATGTATATTATATTCAGTTTGACTTGGTCAATATCCTAAACTCATTGTCAAACGTACGGACAACAGTCAAAGAAATCTCCAAATTTCCTTCGACGCGAAGAGACCTGGCCATGATAGTTGATCAAAAGGTCACATTTAAAGAAATCGTTGGCCTTTCGGCAAAAGCAGACAAGAAGATATTACAGGAGGTACGACTTTTTGATGTATTCAAAGACCCTGTAAAGGTAGGTGAAAACAAAAAGTCTTATGCTGTTAGTTTTCATTTTGAAAACACCGAAAAAACCATGTCGGATCAGGAGATTGACGGCATTATGCAAAAAATAATTTCGGCACTTGAAAATAATCTTGGAGCCAATATCAGAAAATAAACCATTTTTATACTTTTGTATTACAAAAAAATATAATATCTTTGGCCAAAAATATGTATTCTGACAAATTTAATCTCATTCGGCAAAAAATAAATTCCCTTTTGGACACCTTAAAGGAAATGAAAACCGAACGTGAAAACTTATTAGGCAGAATTCGTGTTTTAGAAGAAGAGTTAAAAACAGAGAAATCTGGTACAGTACGTGCAGAAAAGAAGCAGGAACCTGTGCAACAAACGGAGAAGGTAGCAGCACCCACGTTATTTGATGATGTTTCAAAAGAAAGTATCAAAAAAGAATTGGATGAAGTTATCGGCGAAATTGATCAATGTATAGAGATCATAGAAAAGAAATAATATGACAGAGGGAGATGTAATATCGGTTGAAATCACCATTTCAGGAAAAACATTTCCTTTGAAGGTTACTTCAGAGGAATCAACGTGGATTCATAATATGGAAAAAGATATCAACGAAAAAATCACCGGACTTCAGGAAAAATTTGGCCATTTGGACAAATCAGACTGTGTTATTATGACTTTATTGACCTATGCTTTTGAAAATAAACATTTGACGGCTGCAAAAAATGAAACTGCAGTCGCTGACATCGGGGAAAACCTCGATGATATCCTCCGTATGTTGTCTGTTCATTAATTTATTTCCGTACTGTCCATCGTTATATAATCTGACAGATGCGTACCTCAGGTACCTGAAGTCCATTTTTTTTTACCAAATTAACCTAGTACAACATGGATATAGGAATAGGATTGTTGATTGGGGTTCTTGCAGGTGGTGGCGTAAGCTATTTTATGATCAGGACCCTTTTTCAAGCAAGGCTCAAAGAAGCCAACAACAAAGCAGACATCACACTTAAGGAAGCTGAACTTACCGCACAACGCAAAGTTAATGATGCAGAAACCTCAGCAGCAAAAATTGTTGCCAGAGCGGAACAAAACAATGAAAATGTCAAGCAGAAAAAAATTCAGGAAGCACGTGACAACTTCAGCAGATTGAAATCAGAATTTGAAACCTGGAAAGCAGAACAAAAGGTAGAGTTGAAAGAAAAAGAAATGAACCTTGCCGCTCTGCAGAAAGAAATTCAGCAAAAACAGGATGCCATTGCTTCAGAAACAGAACAATTGGACAGCAAAGAATCTGAATTAAAAGTATTGAGGGAGAATCTTGACACCCAATTAAAAATAGTTTCTAAAAAAAGAGAAGAACTGGATTCTGCCAATGATAAATTTATCAAGGAGCTTGAAAACATTTCAAAACTCACACAAAGTCAGGCAAAAGAACAATTGCTCGAAGCCATAAAAGCAAAAGCAGCCAATGAAGCTCTTGCTATTGAAAAAGAAGCCATTGCCACAGCACACAGCAACGCCAACAAGGAAGCTAAAAAAGTGGTCATTCAGACGATTCAAAGAATGTGTGCTGAATACACCATCGAAAACACCGTTTCCGTATTTAATCTTGAATCCGATGACATTAAAGGTCAGATTATCGGTAGAGAAGGTCGGAATATCCGGGCTCTGGAAGCTGCCACAGGCGCAGAGATAGTCGTGGATGATACACCGGAAGCTATCGTTATCTCGAGTTTTGACCCAATCAGAAGAGAACTTTGCAGACTGTCCCTGAAAAAATTAGTGGCTGACGGCAGAATTCACCCGGCCAAAATTGAAGAGACCGTTGTTAAAGTCAAAAAACAATTGGAAGAACAAATTATCGAAATCGGGGAAAGAACCATCATCGATCTGGACATCCATGGTTTGGCTCCTTACCTGGTCAGAATGGTCGGTAGAATGAGATTCAGATCATCTTATGGTCAAAACCTTCTCAAACACTCCATTGAAACCGCAAACCTTTGTGCCACCATGGCAGCTGAATTGGGATTGAGTGCCAAACAGGTAAAAATGGCAAAACGTGCAGGTCTTTTACATGATATTGGTAAAGTAGCTGAAGAAGATTCAGAATTGTCACACGCACTCCTTGGAATGGAAATGTGTGATAAATATAAAGAACATCCGGTCATTATCAATGCTGTTGGTGCTCACCACGACGAAATAGAGATGAATAACATCATTTCGCCTATCGTTCAGGCTTGTGATGCGATTTCAGGAGCACGTCCGGGAGCAAGAAGAGAAATTTTGGAAAGTTATCTGAAAAGAATCGGAGAGCTGGAAGAATTGGCTTTGTCTTACGAAGGCGTCCAAAAAGCATATGCACTTCAGGCAGGACGTGAACTACGTGTTATCGTTGAAAGTGAAAAAGTAAGTGATCAGTTTGCAGACGATCTGGCATTTATGATTTCACAAAAAATTCAGGATGAAATGCAGTATCCGGGACAGGTCAAAGTGACTGTCATCAGAGAAAAAAGAGCAACGGCTTTTGCCAGATAACCGATCGTTTTTTACCACCAATATTCTCTTTGCATGCAAAGACAGATTCAAGTTTACAACAGCCTTACCCGGCAAAAAGAAGTATTTACACCGCTTCATGAAGGCTTCATAGGCATGTATGTCTGTGGACCCACGGTATATAGTGATGTCCATTTAGGTAATTGCCGGACATTTGTCAGTTTTGATGTCATCTACCGGTATTTACAATTTATAGGTTATAAGGTCAGGTATGTCAGAAATATTACCGATGTAGGTCACTTACTGGACGATGGCGAAGACCGTATGTCCAAAGGTGCCAAACAAAACAATCTGGAACCTATGGAAGTGGCGCAGAAATATACCGTGGGATTTCACGATATGATGCGTATTTTCAACACGTTACCACCCAATATCGAACCCAGAGCGACCGGACATATTATCGAACAGATTGAAATGGTCCAGGCTATTCTGAACAATGGATATGCTTATATTGCCAATGGTTCTGTGTATTTTGATACGTTAAAATTTGCCGAAAAAACAGGAGAATACGGAAGACTTTCCGGAAGGGTTATTGATGAGTTATTGGCTGAGTCGAGAGATAACCTGAAAAATCAGGATGAAAAACGTCATCCTTCCGATTTTGCCATCTGGATGAAAGCATCAGAAGAACACCTGATGAAATGGAATTCTCCCTGGTCAGTTGGTTTTCCCGGTTGGCATCTGGAGTGTAGTGCTATGAGCACCAAATATTTAGGAGAACATTTTGATATTCATGGTGGTGGAAATGATTTAAAATTTCCGCATCATGAAAACGAAATCGCACAAAACATGGGAAGCTGTGGATGTCAACCGGCAACATACTGGTTACATACCAATATGTTGCTCATGAACGGAAAAAAAATGTCCAAAAGTGACGGCAATACAATATCACCGGTAGAATTGTTTACCGGCGACAGCCCGCACGTGACAAAAGGATATTCACCAATGGTGGTACGTTTTTTCTTTCTGCAAAGTCATTACCGATCCACTAATGATCTTACAGATGAAGCCTTGCAAGCTGCAGAAAAAGGGTTTAAACGATTGATGGAAGCCGGTAAAATTCTGACTTCTACGGTGATTGACACTGCAGGCGAAGGTCCGTTAGATAAAGATATTCTTGAAGCAATGGAAGGGGCATTTGCCGATATGGATGATGATTTTAACACACCCAGGGCTTTATCCAGACTTTTTGAACTTGTTCCAATCATAAACAGTATCAAAGATCAAAAAATATCAAAAGACCAAATATCAAAAACTGCTTGGGATACGTTACAAGAAAAGTGGTTCCATTTGTTATTTGATGTCTTCGGTTTGATGGAGGATACCGCATCTGCGGCCAATGGCCCTGTGGATGGTCTGATGCAATTGATTATCGAACTTCGCCAACAAGCAAGAGATAATAAAGATTGGCCGACTTCAGACAAAATCAGAGATACTTTACAGGAATTGGAGATTGTCATCAAAGACGGTAAAGAAGAAACAAGTTGGACTTTTAAATAAAGAATATGCGAATATCCGTTTTTCTGTTTTTATTTTTGATCGTGTTTAATACAGGATGTAAAGACGATAAAAAATCCGATTCAAAAGATGTTTCAACCGAAACTTCTAAACAAAAAGCCGTGGTTCCTCCTATCAGTACTGACTCTGTGTATTCTTTTGTTGAAAAACAATTGTCTTTCGGCACCAGAGTCCCGGGAACTGAAGGTCATAAAAAGATGAAAGACTGGCTGGTCGAAAAATGTAAATCCTTTGGTTTGGAGGTCGAAGTTCAGGAATTTAAAGCCAGTTTTTTAGGTAAAAAAGATGTACCATCCTATAATATCATAGCCTCATTAAACCCGGATCACGAAAAAAGAGTGATTTTGGCAGCCCATTGGGATACCCGATTGATCGCTGAAAAAGATCCGGATCCTGCCAAACAAAACAAACCTATCATGGGTGCCGATGACGGTGGTAGTGGTGTTGCTGCATTGTTGGAAATCATGAGGGTAATGTCCGAAAAGCCAATAGACCTTGGTGTGGACTTTATCTTTTTTGATGCAGAAGATCAGGGAGAAGATGGCGGGAATTGGTGTATCGGCTCACAATACTGGAGTAAAAACCCACATCAAAAAGGATATACCGCCGAATGGGGTATCCTGCTCGATCTGGTAGGTGCCAAAGGTGCAACTTTCCACAAAGAAGAAATTTCACGGTATTTTGCCGGCAAATATGTTGATAAGGTTTGGGACCTCGCTCATAAAATGGGGTATGAAAAATATTTTATCAAACAAAATGTCGGGCAGATTCATGACGACCATTATTATGTCAATACCATTGCAAAAATTCCAATGATCGACATTATTTATACCACACCGGCAGGTATGTTTGGTAAGTATCATCATACCCACGATGACGATATTGGCATCATTGATAAAGATGTATTAAAAGCTGTAACCCAGGTTACAACAGCAACAATTTATAAATATTCCGACGGAAGTTTATAATTAAACCGTCAGCTATTGACATTTTAGTAACAGATGTAGTATTATTTTTATGTGTATTACACTTTTTGTTATACCTTTGTATTTTAAAATCAATATCTTATGAAACAAATAATTTTAAGTACTCTTTTTACCTTATTGGTATTTCAGGGTTTCAGTCAGGAAATTAACAAAAAACAATGGACGCTGATTTCAAAGACCACAGCAGATTGGTGCTCTTTATGCGGTGGTTGGGGATGGAACTTCCAAAAACAATTGATAGACAATTTAGAAAATAAAAATACTATCGTTTGGGCATTACATACGTCTACCAGCGGCCTTACCAACAACGCAGCAAAAGATATGATAACCAATCTGGGAGGCAGTGGTCAACCAAGATTTTTTGAAAGTCAGACCAATATGAATGCTTCATCTTCTAATATTGCTGCCAAATTGCAGGATGCCATAGATATAGTTGATTTTAATCAACTCAGCGAGCCCATTGCAGGTATCGGTATGACGGCAACCATAGATGATAATAAAAATATCTCGGTTAACGCCAATGTTCAGTTCATTTCGAAGGCAGATGACGGAAGATTTTATTTGGGATTATATCTTGTTGAAGACAAATTGGTTCATCCTCAGGCTAATCAGGGGAATAACGCAGTCCACAGATATGTGCTAAGAAACAGTTTGTTGCCATCAACTTTTGGAGAAAATTTTGCCAATGGTCAGGTAGCCAAAGATGCAACCTATACGGTACAGGGCAGTCTGAACAACGTTTCAGGAAACAGAGAAAATTTAAAAATTGCCGCTATTATTTGGAACAGAAATAGTGACGGTAAATATTTATTTTTTAATGCCAATATGGTGGACGTCGACGTATTATCTAATGAAAATACGCCTGGTATAACCTATACATCAAATGCCTTGTTTAAAGATGATAATTTGACAGTTAGCTTTCAACATCCTGACCCTGTGTCAAAAATTGGGTTGCAACTGATTGATATGCAAGGTAAAATTGTTTTTACTTCTCAAATCGAAAATGAAAATCATTGGGAAAAAACCTATACCCTACCCGTTCTGTCCGGAACGTATATTCTAAAAATTGATGCCGGTAATTTAGGCAGTGTGTCAAAAAAATTGATAAAAATTTAAAAAAAAGCCCGGAAAATTCCGGGCTTTTTTTTGTATCAAAATTTAATTACTCCTTTTTAAACTCGCTATTACTTAATCAATAAAAGAAAAAAGACAACTATTCTACATCAAAATCAGTAATATCCAAAGGATCTATGTGATAATTCATTCCTGACCTTTCACCTTTTCCATTCTGTTTTTCCAATGTCCAGGTATCTGTGGCTGAAGTCTGTAGCCAAACACCGTTGGAATTTCTGAAAACCTGAACACTCAATCCGGTTTTGTCAGAAAACTCATTTTCGAATTCGGCGACTGTCATCTCTGGTCGAATGTTAATTTCGATATCCAAAGAATGGCCGGCCATTTCAGAAAGGACGCCGTCTCCTGATATCTGGTCTGTTTTAAGTGATGCTTCATTACTTTGATGGGCCTGACGATAAAATTCAAGTTTCAAAAAAGGAAACATAACATGAAATTCAGATTTGATACCGTTCAAAGTAGAAGCGTTGACTATTTTCATGATTTTATATTTATCCGTTTACATATTTAATTGAAATTGAGGTGTATAGGCCATCATGAGTAAATCGTAGGTCGTCACCAACCCGATGAGTATACCGTTTTCATCTACCACAGGAAGTGCGTGAAAATAATTTTCCCTGAAAATTTGTACACATCTTTCGGCTGTGTCTTCAGGAGAAAGCGTGATAACATTGCTTTCCATCAGATCTACAGCCAGATTACTGGTGAGTAAAAAAACATTTTTTCTATCTGCTCCGGGTAGATTTTTTTTCGTTCCCCAATCCAGTAACAACAATATATCTGATTTCGATATAATTCCGAGAAATTTATTGTCTTCATCAACTACAGGAAGGTGGTGGATGTTTTCCCGTTCCAAAATGATGTTGATTTCCTTCATGATCGTATCTTTTTGAGCAACATACAATTCTGTTGTCATAAAGAGCTTCACCGGCATTTTTAACAATTCTTGTTGTGTCATGATTCGATATTTTATAGTACAAATTAAGGTAATTTGACGTAAAGAGAGAATGAGACAAATCACCTTTCAATATGATGTCCATTTCATTTTTTTTTAAAAACAAAGTCAGTGAAGCAACCTACCTTATAAAAACACCGTTACACGTAAGGATTGATAATTGATATGACACAAGAAGAACAGGATCAATGCATCCGAAAATGCAGGCAACAAGATCGAAAAGCTCAGAAGCTGTTATACGAAACTTATTATGGATTTGTCTATACAATAGCCGCAAGATACTCCTCTTCAAAAGAAGAAACAAAAGAGCTGACAAACGATATCTTCTTCCGGGTATTCGAAAAGATTGAATATTTTAAGGAAGGTACACAATTCAAATCATGGCTTTCAACAGTTGCCATCAGGCTTGCCATTGACAAATATCGTACTCAAATAAACCAGATTAAATTTGACAGTCAGGAAGTCGCACTAACTTTTGGTATACGTGATGATCTTCAGATTATTGACAAACTTGACGTGGAAGAAAAAATAAAATTAGTTCAAAAACTGAGCCCTGCATACCGAACGGTGTTTAATCTTTATATATTTGAACAATACACCCATGAAGAAATTGCTGATTTACTAAAAATATCGACAGGAACATCTAAGTCAAACCTGTCAAAAGCCAGAATCCAGTTAAAAAACCTGATTGCCCAATATCACTTCATACAATAATGCTGCCTTATGGATTATAATAAAGATAAAGAATTTGACGATTTTTTTTCAAAAGGCTTTGAAGAAAACAGTCTGCAAATAAAACCAGATAGTAAAGAATGGGATAGTTTAGCTAAAAGACTTGACCACCATCAGGAAAAAAAATCAACAGGAGCTTTTCCCTGGCTTTGGCTTCTGCTCCCGCTTATGTTTTTATTACAAGCATGGAGTTTATATGATAATCATAAGATGAAAAATCTGATAGCTGATTATCAATCAATTGAAAAAAACTGGTCCGTAGATCAGACGATAGTTTATGATACAATATATCAAAAAGTTTCACACATTACCTATGACACTATTTACAAAACAATTATAATTCAAAAGCATTCAAACGATTTGTCATATGAAACAATCCAAAATTCAAAAATAAACATTCTACGGGAACCAAAAAGAAATAACACATCATTACTAACCTCCCAAGACCTTCCGGCCAAACTACCTACCTCCGGTAATGAAATATCTAAAAACGAAGTAATTACAGATAGTTCATTTAATTTTAAAAATGAGAATGAAACAACCAATACAAATCAACCAAAAGAAAATCCAGTTTCCTTTTCTAAACACTTACCTGATGCTTCGGAAAATTCAGAAAACAAACAAACTGAATCTAATGATGTAGTACGAAACACTTGGGCAGGTGTTAAAGATTCAACAGAAAATGTAACGTCAACCTCTTTTGAAAAAAAGTTGCAAGATGTTGATAATTTACATAGTATTCAAAGTAAAGAACCAAACACCAAAAAAACAGATGTTCCCCAGGTAAAAGAAAAAACGCTTGCTGATTTTATGGCAAACCAAAAAAGGCCGTCCGCTTTTCAACAATGGGTAAACGAAATTACAGAAAATAACACAGAAAATTATTGGAGATTTGGTGTGAATACGGGATTGTTTCTGCCTATAGTCAGAGGAGAAATCGACATTACATCTCCTTTCAGTACTGGTATATTTGGAGAGTGGGTAATCGGAAAACACTTATCTATCCTTCCGGCTGTTTCTTATAACCAGTTTTTCTATGATGCGGAAAGACCCTTTTTTGAAAGACTCGGAATTCCGGAACCTCCTCAGGCATTACCCGGAACAACATTTACAGAGGCCGAAGCACTTTATAAGGTTATTTTACCTTCCTTACAAATTCGATACAGGTTTGTACCACAAAAAAAATGGTCCTGGTATGCCGGAGCCGGATACGCTGCGGGTTTTGGTTTACGCTCTGATATAGCATTCGAATATCTTGATCCTAATCTGAATGAATCTTTTCAATATATCAACAACCACAAAACAACAAACAGGTTAGTCTATTTAAATACTCATCTGGGCACTCAATATCACATCACCGATAATCTCACGATACATGCGGATTTACCTGTTTATTTTGATCTACGTTCGGCAAATAAAGGAATGCATTTGTTTGCACCGTCTTTAGGAATTAAATTTTTTCCAAAAAAATAAAATACACAGGCAACCACATAACAGAAACCTCCGTTTTAAGCAATATATCATTTAATATAATACCGGAGATAACCCGAAAATCCGAATAAGAGTAGGGATAATAAAATTTATATACAATGAACAAGATGTTTTTATTAATTTTTGCGTTATTTTTAACAAGTTGTACTAAGGACGTAATTTTGACTGAACAGGAAGTGGATTCAAAGATCATGTCTTTTGTTGAAACCCATTTTCCGGGAGAAACCATCATTCAGGCTGTTAAAGACAAAGACTTTCTGCACAAGTCTTATGATGTGTGGTTGACTAACAATATTTATCTTGAATTCAATCGAAAACATGATGTTATTGAGATAGATTCTGAAAAACAGTTACCGGATTCAGTTGTTCCGGCCAAAATTCTTGAATTCGTCAAAAATAAGTATCCAACGTTATTCATCACTGATTGGTCTTTGGATGACAATCGACAAGAAGTTGAATTGAGCAATGACCTGAATTTGATCTTCAACAAATCTGGTGATTTTTTAAGAATTGAAGATTAACCAGAAAAATTAATTACCTTATATTTCATTAATAAGTCCTCTTCAAATGATTGGAGAGGACTTATTATTTCTACGAAAATAATTTATCGTTGTTCTCTGTTCTTTAATGAAATCAATTGAAACAGAATATCAACTAAAGATATTGATACTATAAATGTATTGCTACAAAACACTTACCACATTGGTGTAAAATAATCCGTCCTTCCAAACCATTTCGCGGTATCCGGTTTTTTGGGTCTTTAGTATGGCAAATCCGGGGGCATCGGGATCGATATTAATATAAGAGGAAGGGGTAATAAACAATGATATATTTTCAAAAGTCACCATCCGATCCAAATGGTAATGACCTGAAAACACAGTTATCAATTTATCTTTATGAGCCCTGGCGAGTTTGATAAATCTGTCTGTTTCTTTAAAAGCATAAAGCGAATCCATGTGCGTGGAGCCTGCTAAAACAGGCGGATGATGCATAACGATGTACATCCTTGTATCGTTTGTTTTTTCCAATTCTTTTGTCAGCCACAACCACTGGCTTTCGCCCATATGCCCTTTGGATGTATCTAAAAAAATAAAAGGAATATCATGTATTACTTTTTTATAATACATTTCATAATCATTATCAACATGATATCCTTTAAATACGGAAGACATTAAAACAGAATCGTCATGATTCCCGGGGATAAGGTAACATGGAAAGGGAGCTGTAGCCAAATGATCAAAAAACCATTGATATACTTCTTTGTCGCCTTTTTCATAACAAAAATCTCCACCGAAAAATACGGCATCAAAATTTTGATTTTTGACGTGATTCCATAAAGCCAAAAAATTCCCTTTAGTATCGATTAAAAATGGATTATCCTGCGTAAGCGATATGTGTTGATCTGTTAAAAAAGCGATTTTTGTCATTATATCAGGCATTTTCAAGCTCTTTTGCCCGGCTGACAGCCATGGATTGTTTAATATCTCCCCATTTTTTACCCATGAGTTTATTCATCCCTTTGTCAATGACGTAATGTGCCGCGATATTCATTACACCTTTGACCTTGCGTGGTAATGATTCATTGGCTCTTTGGTTCATCGAAAATCCGGAATCGATGTACGTTATATAATGCCAATATCCGCTGGGAATAAAAATAGTATCCCCTCTTTGAATGACACAATCATAACCTTTTACATGTTTCAATGCCGGATACATTTCGTAATCAGGATTGTCTATATTTACATAACTTGCCACGGTAAATGGCTGCTGATATAAATGTTTTGAATATTCAGGTGCAAATAATACAACCCGTTTTCTGCCGTCAAATTGCGTCAAAAAAACATGAGACAAATCGATATCGTAATGCATAGCTACTTTCGAACCTTCTCCCCCAAAAAAGGTAAAAGGAAACTCGTTGTAAAAACCATTCATGATGGTATGAATCCTGTAGTCCTTCTTTAATTCCGGAACTACATTAAAAATGTTGAATAAAAACAACCTTAAATCTGTTGGACCTTGCTGAATGGCCGAAATATAATCTCCTAATCTCATTTTAGTATCCGGTGACATATAGGTCTTACCGGATTGAGAAGATTTGGCTGAAAAAACCGGAACCAAAATATCGCCGTATTGGTTTTTAAAATAATCCAGAGACCACTTATTTTTGGCAGGCCACTCATCAATTAAATCCGTGATAATGACAGGTTTAGTGGGTATCAAATATTTTTGCCTGAATGATTCAGATGTCAACCCTGAAACTCTTTCAATTTCATGAAGTTCTATCATATCAAAACTATTTTAATACAAAAGTAAAAACTTTTGACCTATTTTTTTCCGGATTTGTTAATCGTAAAATAATTTTAACATTTTCATCAGACTTTTAAGTCCGCGTTGTTTAGCATTTGAAATGTTTTAAATTATTTTACAATTGTTTACATATTAAATTAAATCAAAATATGTAAACAATTGTAAAAATTTATATCTAAAGGTTTTTAACCTATTATTCTGTCACTGTCAAATCTCCGGATAATATGTTGACACCATTACGGGTAACATATTCAATAACGTAAACATAAACGCCTTGTTCTACCGTTTTACCGTTGAAGGTCCCGTTCCATCCCTCTGATGGGTCATTGGGTTGGAAATTTTCATTAGAAAACACCATATTACCCCATCGGTCATAAATTCTCAGCTTGTTGATGCTCAATACCTGATCATTGGTACTGATGACAAAGATACTGTTGGTTCCTCCTGTATTTCCGCCTTTGATGATATTCGGTACATTGATGATCACATTGTCTTTGATGGCAACACGTATCCTGGCCGTTGCTTCACAACCATTGATATCTGTTACTCTGACCTCGTATACACCATCTTCCAATGCCGTCAGTTCTGTTATCAAACAAGTGTCACAAGAAAGGTTGGTTGCCGGATCCCACTGCACTGAAACAATGGTAGAAGGGTCTACATTGAGCAATACTTCAAGGGTTGTTACATCACCCGCCACCAATTCAATGAATGGTTCTAAATCCAGTTGCACATCAATACCCGGAGCAACCACAAACGTAGTATCTTTGGTACATCCGTTGGCATCGGTGATTCTCAATGTATAGGATCCTGGTGCTAAGGACGGGATTTCGCTTACCTGACCGTAATTCTGATTGTTCAGACTTATATTATAAGGAGGTGTTCCTCCCGAAATATCAACAATAGAAAGACTTCCGTCACGTTCATTAATACAGGTTTCCCCGCGTATTTCGGTGGCAACGGATTCCGGTACATCTGTGTTGATGATGACCTCAACACTGTCGGTTGTAATACATCCTGAAACCGGATAAACTACTTCTACCACATAAGTTCCTGAACCTTCAACAAGAATATTTGATCCACTGACGCCGCCCAAAATATTTCCCTGAGTGGTAGACCAGGTGATGGAGGTGGCTGATGTCGGATTGATAATATTCACCTCGAGATTTGCCTGTGAAGGGCCGCAATATAAGGCAACATCATCTGTCACATCCAATATCGGAAAGTCTCCGATCCGGTCTACAAATATCGTATCAAGATTGAGGCAACCATTTGTAGTATCTCTCAGCTCAACATAATAGAATCCGGGAGAATTAACAACCAAAGAACTTCCCGTCTGACCTGCAATAATCTGATTGTTGGCATTAAACCAGGTAAAAACCAGATTTTGCCCTTGCGGAGAATCAGAGGCATTGATCACCGTACTGTTGGTAGCACACGTAATCGGATCAACCGGATCAATGAAAAGTGACGGATAATCTGTAAGATCCGTAATGATTAGTTCTCCCGTATTTTCACAACCTGAAATGGTGTCAATAGCTGTCAGCATGACGGTTCCTTCCTGGTTGATAGTGATGGAAAACATATTTCCAATGTAAGCTTCATTAAAGGACCAATTAAATATTACATTGTCTTGTTGCTGTCCGGATAAAACTACGGATGCGATGACACAATCCAAAATATTTCCCGGATTTGCAAAAATAATGGCCGAAGGCAGGTCGGTATCGTCAGCCACCAAAACTGCATCCCGACCGGAAGTACAATTGTTGGTTATATCTACTACTTCAAGGAAATAGGTTCCGGGATTTGTCACCAACAAAGTTTTGTCAGAACCTACTACATTTCCATTACTGTCATACCATATATATCTAACCTGATTTTCAGGCAGATTGCTTGACCCAACAAGTGTAACCTCTTCTACATCACAAGTAATACTTCTGTCCGGTCCACCTATAGCCTGCGGCAGATTGGCATCTGCAAATAATTGAACAGAATCCATTCGCTCACAAGCATCCGGATAAACGGCTGAAAAATAATACCAACCCGGGAAAGAAGCCTGTACCACAAGACCAAACTGATTATAATTATTCGGACCTGTCCAGTTAAAAACTCCCGGAGCACTGCTGGTAGCGGTCAATGTTGCCACATTGTTATTACAATCCAAAATAGATGGATTAATACTTACCGTAACCACCTGACTGCATACAGAACAAGGAAATTCCTGTGATTTGAACGATGCGGTACAATTTGATGCTGAAATATCAGTTATAACAAAATCGTATTCCACCCCATTGGCAGGAACATTATTAAGGACAACATTTTGACCGTAATTGTAAGGTCCGAAGGTATTACTATTGTAAACAACATTAAACTGTGTCGCTCCGGCAAAAGAAGTATTTACTCTGAAACTGACAGAATAAAAGTCATCATCATTGGTATCATTGGTTCCGTTGTTATTACAACCTGTTTTCTGGAAGTTTGACACCACAAGTGCACAACCATCGCTACATGGCGGAGGAGGTGTCACTGAGACCACAGCAGTACAAGCCGGAGAACCGTTGTCCGTAACCAAAGAATTTATGACACCATTGGAAATCAGAAATGGTCCCAAAGTTCTTACATTATTGTACGTCCCCTGCGTATTGTTAAACAAAAAGGTATATCCCGCAGAAGTATTGGTTCCCGTTACCGTCAGATCAAAGAAAAACCGGTCATCTGCGGTATTAGTGGTGGTACCATTATTATCACAACGAATGTTGCTCACAACCGCATTGATCAGACAAGCCCCCGAACAAGGTGACAAAGCTTGGGTAGTTCGGGTTTCAAAACAGCTTGCATTGGCACTATCTGTAAATAGCAGTTCGCGGATATTCCCATCGGCAGGAAGATTTATCGTATGATTCAGGCCATACGCAAATGTATTGATCAAAACTCCATTTTCTCTTAGCTCAAAACGACCGTTTGCTGCACCGTTTACCGCTGTCACTAAAAATTCAATGGTATAAAAATCATCAGAATTGTCCGAGCCCGTTCCGGCATCGTTACATCTTATCACCAAACTATTGATGGTTATGCTACAATCTGTGGAACATGGTATCAATAAACCGGCATTTCTGGAATCTGTACAAGCCGCATTATCAAAATCTCTTATTTCAATGACCGGATTACTGCCATCAGCCGGAAGTGTAAAACTGCCGCCGGTTCCGTAGGTGAATACAGCAACTTCAGTGCCGTTGACAAAAACCCTGAATTGGTTGGAAGACCCACCGGCATTCAGAGCAATCGCATTGATCGTCAATGTATAAACATCATCCGTTCCATCTGTATTGGTTCCGTTATCGTCACATACTTTGGTCAGCTGAGTAATTTCAATATCGCAGGTATTGGAACAATGAACTAAAGGACCCACTGTAACATTGGTTTCGCACAACAAATTGACCCCATCTCTGAAAGTCAATACAGGAGATGTGCCATCAGCCGGCAAAGGTATGGAGTGATTACTTCCGTATGTAAAATTACCAACAAAAACATTATTCGCAAAGACATTATAAGATGTATTGGCATTATTATTTAAGGCTGTTGCCGAAAAAGTAATGGTGTAAATATCATCAGAAGGATTACTTGGCGTATTGTTGTCATTACAAACCTGAGAAACAATGTTGACAATAACTTCACAATCAGTAGAACATGGTGTCAATGCATTAGTAGCCCTTGATATTTCACAACCTAATGCTACATCTTCAAAAATATAGGTCAATATCTGACCGTTTGCCGGTCTTTGTATGGATTGCTGTTGATTGTATGCATAAACACCTATTTCCACTCCGTTTTCCAATACGCGGTAGGTACCGGAGTTGTTATTATTATTGGTAATATTCCATGAAATGGTATAAAAATCATCGGTTACAATCGTTCTGGTGTTATTATCATCACATATAAATACAAAAGAATTTACGGTCAGAATTAATCCCGGATCTATAGTAAATGGTAAATTCCCAATGCAGCCCAGAGCATCCCTGACAAAAGCAGTATAACTTCCCGGTTGCAAATTACTGTACAAAGTCTGAGCAGAATAAGATGTTCCGTTGATTCTGTATTCATAAGAACTTCCGGTACTTGACGTTGAAACCGTCGCTGATCCGTCATTAGCATTATCACAAGTTTCATCAGTTGTCACAACGGTAACATTCGGTTGTGGTAGTACAGTCAGGATAATTTCTGAAGTACTTCTGCAACCTTCAATATTAGCAACTGAAGCAAAAATTGTCTGTAACGAAGGAATTGTGTTTGTAAAAGGAACTGGTAATGGGTTTGTCCCGGTTTGAGCATTCGCAAGAGAAATGTGATAAGATATCGTGAGGCCTCCTGAGCCATTGACCGTATTATTTACTGTATTCAGATCAAAAGAAGCCAAACCATCACCATTATCATCACAAACCTGAATAGCTGCCGGATTGGCTCCCGGCAATTCATTGATAGTCAATGTGACTGCTACCCGGTTTATACTGACACAAGTCGGGTCGGATATAAGAAAACTTTCAACATAATATGTATAAATCCCAACTCCTGTATTTGAAGAAGTAAATTGTGTGGTATTATTTGCCAAAGCAATTCCTCCTGAAGGTACATCATACCAATTTGCGCCCTGATCAGAACCTACCGTCACGCTTAAAGGCGGAACCGGTTGTCCGAGACAAACGGATTGATTAACAGGATTTGTCGGTGGTGCAACAACCGGGCAATCACAATTCGGTGGACTCACCAACAATGTATTGGTACAACCGGTTATATCATTCGTAACGGAAATGGTGACACTACTTCCTGCCGGAATATTCTGAATAGTCACAGTCATGTCGGTATTTACTACTACCGTTCCCAAACTGGCCGTTACTGTAAGGTCCTGAGCTGATATGATAACATCATAGGTCGTTTTATCGGCAGAACAAGGTTTTTGTAACACATTGATTACAGGTCTGTCGGCCACTGTGATATTAACCGTAGCAAAGTCATCCAAACAAGGTGAAGTCCCCAAAACTCTGTAATCAAAAACATAATTACCTGGTGTATTAAATACTACATTATTTGGATTGGAAATACTTACAACTGGTCCTGAACGGCGGATCCATTGACCTGCATCATATGGACCTGTCAGATATGAAAAAAGACTAACTGTTGTTCCGCTACATATGGTACCTGAAGATCCTGT
Source organism: Saprospiraceae bacterium (assembly GCA_022842725.1). Classification (GTDB taxonomy): domain Bacteria; phylum Bacteroidota; class Bacteroidia; order Chitinophagales; family Saprospiraceae; genus OLB9. The sequence goes on along the minus strand of JALHOZ010000008.1, from coordinate 104,091 downwards.
TCCTGCTTCAGGTCCGGGAACTATTTCTATCAAAAACAATCCAAAATCTGTACATCCAAACTCATTGGTAGCAACTACATATATTTCTGTTGCCTGAGTCAGGAATATCACCGGATCAATAATTTCATTACCCGGTTCAAATGGCATATCCCAATAATAGGTAAATGTAGAGTTGCCGCCACTAAAATCAACTGCATTAATATTCGAAAGTGTATATCCTTGCCCTTCACAAGCTACATCGAGATCCGGTTCCAAAACCAAAATCGGATCGGGCGGAGAAGTGATATTGCGGATGTGTTCCAATACATTACCGGTACAAGGGTGAACCCACGTGTAGGTATATGTGGTGACATTTCCATTCACTGTAACCACAGGTGTGACTGCACCAAAAAGATTACAAAATCCTGAGCCGTTGTTACTGAAACTGATAGGAGAAGGTGGCGGTACCGGATCATCACAGCCCAAAGTAATATCTGCAGGAGGGTTTAAAAATTCCGGATCATCTGCCGGTAAAACGGTGATTTGCCGTTGATGAGAAATGGTTCTGTTACATTGGTCTGTATACGTCCAACTATTAAACATCGTACCACCACACGAAGTATAACTACCTGATTCTGTAGACAATACCTGTCCCTGAATAGAACAAACGCCTGAAGCACTATTGCTGTAATTCAAAAATATAGACGTTGGAATACTACCGCAAGATACCGTTATATTTTGAGGTAAATTGGTAAATACCGGTGGAGCGGATGGAAGAACCGTAATGGTTTGTGAATGAGAAATATTTCTTCCGCAAATATCCGTAAAATTCCAAACTTTATTAATCACACCACCACAGGCATTATAACTTGAGTTGACGACGCTTTGTACTGAACCCGTCACCGCACATAGTCCAAATTCATTATTCGTATAAGACAACGGGGTTGGATTTGGATTTGCATCTGCGCAGGAAACCGTAATATTGACCGGAGGGTCAATCCATGCCGGAGGTTGTGATGGAAGTACCGTTACGGTTTGTACGTGATTCAAAGGCACATTACATAATGTATTGATCTGCCATGTATATTGTATGACACCTCCGCAAGCGTTAAACGAACCGGATTGGACAGCCGGAACACTTCCGGAAATAGGACAAATATCGTTATTTGTATAGGTCAAAGGGGGTGGTATCCCCGGAACGTTGGCGCAGGTCACCGTCACATTTGGTGGAAGAGAGGTAAATGCAGGTGGTAAAGCCGGCGTAACTGTAACCGTCTGAACATGTGAAATGGTATTATTACAAGGGTCAGTATAGGTCCAGGTTATGGTTAATACCCCGCCACATTCATTAGCAGAACCACTGATGGCGCCTGGTACAAAACCCTGTACAGAGCACGCTCCGGGTACATTGTTGTTGTATTCCAAATTGGGAGCTACAGTCGGTATCTGATTACAGGATACCGTGATATTTGCCGGTGGATTAACAAAAACCGGAAGCGGTGCCGGGTTAACGGTTATGGTCTGAATGTGTTGAATGGTATTATTACATTGATCAGTAAAATTCCAGGTGTACTGGATATTTCCTCCACAAGCGTTTGATGTGCCCGATATGGTACCCGGAACACTTCCGTTCAGACTACAAGAACCGGCATCCCCGTTTGCATAAGCTAAATCTGCCGGCCCTGTCGGTACCTGATCACAATTAACGGTAATATTTGCCGGTGGATTTTGGAAAACAGGCGGCGCAATTGGTGTAACGGTCACGACCTGGTTATGGTTTATTGTATTGTTACATTGATCCGTAAATGTCCATGTGTAAGTCGAATTACTACCGCAGATATTCGGTGGATTTCCTTGTAATGTGGGGGATATGGTACCAGTTGTCAGACAAGCATCCATACCGCCATTTGTGTAGGATAACGTCAACGGATTATATGAAGTTGCCTCACTGCAAGGAATGGTAAGATTACCGGGTGGATTGATAAATGCAGGAGGTGCAACCGGAGTGACAGTCAGGGTTTGTGTATGATTTATAGCATTATTACATTGATCTGTAAATTGCCAGGTATATATGACATTTCCTCCACAAATCGTTGCAGTATTATTGATAGTAGCGGGGACATCACCATTTGTAAGGCACGTTGCCGTGCCATTGTTTGTATAAGACAAGGTAGGTGCTACAGGAAGATTTGCTAATTCATTACAAGCGATGGTCATATTTCCCGGTGGATTGACAAAGGCCGGTGGTGCAATAGGCGTTACCGTGATATTTTGTGTATGGGTAATACTATTATTACATTGGTCAGTATGATTCCATGTATACGTTCTTGTTCCGCCACATACAGTAGCTACTCCGCTTTCTGTCGGCGTTGCATTTCCTGTGGTCAAGCAGGTACCAGTTCCTCCATTGGTGTAAGATAAGGGAGGGGCCGCAGGCAAGGTGGCCAATTCATGACAGGCTATCGTAATACTTGTCGGTGGATTCACAAAGGCCGGTGGTGCAATAGGCGTTACCGTGATATTTTGTGTATGGGTTATCGTATTATTACATTGGTCTGTGTGATTCCAGGTATACGTTCTCGTTCCACCGCATACTGTAGCCACTCCGCTTTCAGTTGGTGTGGCGTTTCCTGTGGTCAGACAGGTAGCGGTTCCTCCGTTGGTGTAAGACAAGGGAGGGGCCGCAGGCAAGGTGGCCAATTCATGACAGGCTATCGTAATACTCGTCGGTGGATTCACAAAGGCCGGTGGTGCAATAGGCGTTACCGTGATATTTTGTGTATGGGTAATACTATTATTACATTGGTCAGTATGATTCCATGTATACGTTCTTGTTCCGCCACATACAGTAGCTACTCCGCTTTCTGTCGGCGTTGCATTTCCTGTGGTCAAGCAGGTACCAGTTCCTCCATTGGTGTAAGATAAGGGAGGGGCCGCAGGCAAGGTGGCCAATTCATGACAGGCTATCGTAATACTTGTCGGTGGATTCACAAAGGCCGGTGGTGCAATAGGCGTTACCGTGATATTTTGTGTATGGGTTATCGTATTATTACATTGGTCTGTGTGATTCCAGGTATACGTTCTCGTTCCACCGCATACTGTAGCCACTCCGCTTTCAGTTGGTGTGGCGTTTCCTGTGGTCAGACAGGTAGCGGTTCCTCCGTTGGTGTAAGACAAGGTAGGAGCAGGTGGCAATGTAGCCAATTCGTGACAAGCTATGGTCGTATTTGTCGGTGGATTCACAAATGCCGGTGGTGCTATCGGGGTAACAGTTATCGTTTGTGTATGAGAAATGCTATTATTACATTGGTCTGTATGATTCCATGTATAGGTTCTCGTTCCGCCGCACACGGTTGCCACACCACTTTCGGCCGGTATGGCGTTCCCCGTGGTAAGACAAGTAGCCGTTCCTCCATTGGTGTAGGACAAGGTAGGTGCCGGAGGCAATGTAGCCAACTCATGACAAGCTATGGTCGTATTTGTCGGTGGATTCACAAAAGCCGGAGGGGCTATCGGGGTTACAGTTATCGTTTGTGTGTGAGAAATGCTATTATTACATTGGTCGGTAGCTGTCCAGAGATATGTTCTGGAACCTCCGCATACTGTTGCCACACCACTTTCTGTAGGTGTAGCGTTTCCTGAGGTAAGGCATGCTGCGCTTCCTCCGTTGGTAAAGGCTAATGTCGGGGCCGGAGGCAAGGTTGCCAATTCATGACATGCTATGGTCACATTTGCCGGTGGGTTTACAAATGCCGGAGGCAATATAGGTGTGACCGTAATAATTTGGGTGTGGTTTATGGTGTTGTTGCATTGGTCTGTATGAGACCAGACATAGGTAACTGTACCTCCGCAAACGGTTGCCTGATTTGAGACTGTCGGAACTCTCGTTCCCGAGAACAAACAAGCTCCCAATCCATTATTTGAATAAGAAAGATTGGTCGGATTTAACGTAGCAAGAGCTTCACAATTAATTGTGGTATTATTCGGAGGATTAATAAAAACAGGGGCAGCTGCCGGAACTACCGTCACCACTTGTGAATGGTTGATGGTTCGCATACAAAAATCCGTGTATGCCCAGTTGACTGTAATGGTACCTCCACAAACAGTCGCATTATTGACCTGAGTGGGAATACTCGTACCGGAAACTAAACAAGCTCCATTATCATTATTGGTTACACTAAGGGATGTAGGGGTAAAGGTTGCCAGGGCATCACAATTGATGGTGATATTTGGAGGCGGATTGACAAAGGTCGGTAAAGCAGAAGGTGTTACGGTTATGGTCTGAACGTGTTCAATCGTCCGCATACATTGATCGGTGAAAGTCCATGTATTCGTTAGTGTACCACCGAGACATACAGTGGCTGTTCCTGTAGTGACCGGAGGACGAATCCCGTTGATACCACATGCGCCGGAAGCCATATTGGTATAATTAATTGAAGGGTGAGTGATACCTGCCAACTCAGAACAATCAATCATGTCATTAGCAGGCGGATTAATAAATTCAGCAACAGGAATCGGATCGATGGTGATGTTTTGTACGTAAGAAAAATTTTCACCACATCCATCCAGCACTGTCCAGGTGCGTGTGCGGGTACCACCGGCACAAGGTGTATATGAGCCGGCATTTTCTACCCCACCTGCTGTTCCACTTCCTCCACATACACTTGTCCACGGAAGACTCATCATCGGAGGTACATCATCGATACAATTGACAGTCAGGTCTGCCGGCGGATTGTCAAAGGTGATAGAGCTTTGTTCTGCAAATTCAAAAGGCACAGACGCTATATCACAACAATCTCCCGTACAGGTTACGGAAGTCCAGGGTTGTCCTACCATGGGATTAGGAGTTGGCATATATTGCCCTGAAGCGTTGAGACTGTATAAAGTAAATTCTCCGCAGTTGGGGAACGTAAAAGTGCCGCTGGTTCCATCAATTACCTGTACGATGATACCCGCAGAGTTTACCACAACCAAATATTGATTATAATAAGGATCATCGATGTGGCCGGATACCGACAGATCTACTGTCCCTCCGGGGCAAAGTGGTGTAGGTGTCGCTACCGGCGTACCGGCATCGGCGGTGCCAATCGTAATCTCAAAACATTGTGTTCTGGTACTTTCTGCAAGTGGACGGCAAGGTGAATGCCATGCAGTAACACATATTTCATATGTGCCTGCCGTTGTGAAAGTATAATTAAAATCGATTGGCAGTTCTCTGTCCTGATCGACTAAAACGCCGTCGACAAACCACGCATAGGTATTGGCACCAAGAGCAGTGCCTGATGTAAAGTTAATGGTTTCTCCCACACAAGCATTTTCCGGCCCTTCAATCGGATCTTCAAATTATCCAAATCCAGGAAAGTCACAATCACCAATGACATTAATTACAACATCACAGGCTGCGCCACAACATCCATCTACCAGGAAATAATAAATTTTTCCTATTTGTAAACCTGTCATGGAAAATGTTGCACAACCATTCAAACTTCCACATTGTCCCACATCACAACCTACAGCATAAGAATATGGGGGAGGATTTTGACTATTTGCAGACCATGAAGGACCAAAACACTCAGGAACAGGACAACCAAAACATTCTGAATATACAGCTGACTGTATTCCTAAGGTGTTACATTGTAAAGGAGGTCCCATATTTCGAGTACAATTAGACCAACAAACCTCCAATTCTAAATCTGTGCACCATGCAGGAAAACGAAACCAAGTTGGGTTGTGCGAGGTAGTATTATTTGGAGCAGGGGGCGGACACATCCTTCCCTGCCCATTTGGACCATCAGTCCCATGAAGATAGTGAGTCATACTGTAAGAGTAACCATCTAAATCTTCAATAGTGCACAGGATTGGAGAAGTATTACATTTACATGTATTTTCATTTCCTGTGGTGCAAGGTACAGGCGGTTGGGCATTCACTAAATAAATCCACAAGAAAAAGTAAATAAACCAAAAGGTTTTTAAAATGCTGGTTTTTGAAATTTTTGTTGGTCTTAGGAACTTAAAAAAGAACGTTGCTGACTGTTCAATCATCTGTATGGTTGTTTTGAGAATCAAATAAACTGCGAAGTGGCGTAAAAATACTACGAATTTGTTAAATTTGTAAAATAAATGTAAATATTTTGTCCGCCGGTATCACATCTTTATTATTTCAAAATATATGACAACTAATTACATAATTTACAAAATATTATTGCTAAATGCAAAAACATTAAACTAACCGGCAAAATAAAATATGGTAAATCGGAAAAAACCATAAGTTGACTTGTTTTTTCAAAAAAAAATCCATGGAAAAAAATATTTTTTTTTAGCACTAAAACAGATACGAAACTTTCTTATTATTTATTTATTTAATATATATATTATTTAATTACAGTATATTAATTTCACATATGAATATTTATAATATGATTTGTACGTTTTTTTGTATTTTTCCAAGGATGAATGTTGCTGCATCTTTGCATTGTAAATAATGAAACATTTACATGACGGATTAAAGAATCGGTCAAAAAAATTTTAACAAATATGTTCATGGGATTAAACAGTGAGTTGTTCGTAACGCGAAACATGTTGGACAACTCACTGTTTTTAAAAAAAAGAAATTGAGTTTTGGTTATAATATACCGGTGTTCAGAGTGAGATCCTGCACACCTTGTGATTCGGATATGTTCATGGGATAATAATTCTAAGAAAGATGGTGACTGGGGGGTCACCATTTTTTTTTGCCCACACTTTAATAAAAAACCTATTAACAAACTATAATTCAAATACATACATATAATTTAATATTTTATTTATTAAAAATTCTATAGCAAACGGCTTGTAAGGATTATTGATAGTTTCCAATTATAAGGTTAACAATTTAAAAAAAAATTCCATTTTTTTTATAACTTTGTCTGCTGATTCGATAATCCGCCAAACGGATGATACAGACTATTATACTAAAACCATATTTATGCGCCAACCGGAATTTTTGTCTCTTCCATTTCCTGTTTGTTTTCCGTCTTCGCTGAAAGCGGTCATTTTTTTAAGTGTCATACACTTTTTTTCATGTAATACATATCAGAAAATTCCGGTTTTTGAAACCAATACCCTTTCACAGGCACCCGACTACAGCAATTTACAATTTTGGGCGGCCCACCCTTTCAAAACGGATCCTTCTGACAAAATAGCCGGTGATACAACCATACAAGTGAATACAGAGGCTCCCGTCGATGTATTTTTTATCCATCCCACCACCTTTACACAACAAAAAAAGATTTATTCTACCAATGCAGATCTGTCGGATGAGTCTCTGAATCTCAAAACAGACCGTACAGCCATCCTCTTTCAAGCCAGTGCCTTCAACAACGGAACACGGGTTTTTGCACCCCGCTACAGGCAGGCACATTTTAATAATTATTTTACCGAAGACAAAACTACCGCAAAACAAGCCTTTGAAATCGCATATCAGGATGTAGAGGCAGCATTTATGTACTATCTTCAAAACTATAATCAAGGTCGTCCGTTTATTATAGCTTCCCATAGCCAGGGCACTACACATTGCATACCTCTGATTAAAAAATGGATCGACGGACAAAAACTTCAGGATCAACTGATCGCTGCTTATCTCGTTGGTATCGGTGTGCAAAAAGATACTTTCACCTTCATCAAACCCTGCACAACCCCTGAACAAACGGGCTGTTTTACTTCGTGGCGGACCTTCAAAAAAGGCACAGAACTTAAGGAAAAAAACAAAGAAAATATTCTGGTTACCAATCCGGTGTCCTGGTCACTGGATTTACAATATGTGAATAAAGAAAAAAACAAACCCAGTTTATTGCGGGACATTAACACCATTCATCCTCATTTGGTAGATGCACAGATTCACCAATCCATACTTTGGGTGAGCAAACCAAAATTCAGGGGCAGCATATTTTTAAGAACAAAAAATTATCATCCTGCAGACATCAACTTTTTTTACTTCAGCATTAGAGATAATGTCGCTTTGAGGATAAATCAATATTTCCAAAAAAGATAATCTAATCATTTAAAAACAATTAAGAAGTATATTTATTATACACTTAAAACCCACCTATGTACAGCAGTCTTGAAGACGCACTGAATGATCTGGAAAAAAACGGTGCACTCATCCGCATCCGTGAAGAAGTTGACCCCAACCTTGAAATGGCAGAAATTCACCGTCAGATTTTTGATAAAAAGGGCCCCGCTATCTTATTCGAAAAAGTCAAAGGAAGTCCTTTCCGGGCAGCATCCAACTTGTTTGGCACCTACGAAAGGACAGATTTTTTATTCCGAAAAACTTTTCCCAAAATCAAAAAAGTAATCGAATTAAAAGCAGATCCGTCACGATTACTCAAAAATCCATTGCGATATCTGGGCGCTCCGTTTACTGCCCTCGAAGCTTTACCCCGAAAAACATGGTTCAAACCGCCTTCCATGTACGGAGAAACAACCATCGACCAACTTCCGATGATCAAATCCTGGCCCATGGACGGAGGTGCTTTTATTACCCTTCCTCAGGTTTTGACCCTTCCTCCGGGTTCGAAAAACATGATGTTGTCCAATATCGGAATGTATCGTGTACAACTGTCCGGCAATCAATATGTGCTCAACAAAGAAATTGGTATGCATTACCAACTACACCGAGGCATCGGGGTTCATCATCAGGCTTACAATCAAAGTGACGAACCCTTCAAAGTTTCCGTTTTTGTAGGGGGTCCTCCTTCCCATAGTTTTGCAGCAATCATGCCCATGCCGGAAGGATTGAGCGAACTTACCTTTGCCGGAATGTTGGGTGGCAGAAGATTTCAATACTATTTTGATGAAAACGGAAATGTTGTCTCAGGGGATGCCGATTTTGTCATCACCGGTACCATAGAAAAAAACCGGAAGTTACCGGAAGGACCCTTTGGTGATCATTTGGGCTACTACAGCCTTACCCATGATTTTCCGGTGATTAAAGTAGATAAAGTGTATCACAAAAAGGATGCGATCTGGCATTTTACCGTAGTCGGTCGTCCACCTCAGGAAGACAGTAGTTTCGGGTATCTGATTCACCAACTGGTCAAAGACCTGACTGCCGGAGAATTTCCCGGCTTAAAAAAGGTACACGCAGTCGATGCTGCCGGAGTTCACCCGCTACTGCTTGCTATCGGACAGGAACGATATATGCCCTTTCGGGAAAAAATACCGGAAGAAATCATTACCATCGCAAACAGAATTCTTGGTTCCGGTCAAACGTCGCTGGCAAAATACCTGTTTATTGCAGCTGACGAAGATAATCCCAACCTGGACATCTGTGATCTGAAGGCATATTTTACGCATATTTTGGAAAGAGTCGACTGGACAAGGGACCTTCACTTTCAGACAAAAACAACCATCGATACGCTGGACTACAGCGGTTCATCATGGAATGGTGGTTCTAAACTGATCACCGCCGTGCGGGGAGAGATCAAACGACAACTTTCAACAAAAAAACCGGATCTTTCAAATCTTCCGTTTATCAAATCATCAAGTGTTGTTTCGGACGGGATTCTCGCTTTGGAAGTATCACCTTTTGCCGATTATGGTACGGCCGCTGAGGAGATCAACCAATGGGCGGAATTATTGCAACAAACAGATTTGACAGGATTTCCTTTGATCATTTTGTGCGATGATGCGACATTTTTGGCAGCACATGTCAACAATTTTGTTTGGGCGACCTTTACCCGATCCAATCCATCCCACGATATTTACGGGATACAAACATTTACCGAACATAAACATTGGGGATGTAAAGGCTCTTTGATTATTGATGCAAGAAAAAAGCCCCATCATGCTCCGGAATTGGTACCCGATATTGAAATCGTTAATAAAGTTCGTTCTAAAAACATATTTTAGTTCTTATTTGGCAGATTATTTTATGGGTTTTGTCCGTTATTTTTGGTGAATAACAGAAAGTTTCCTTACTTTTGATTTTTAACTTCAGCGTTATGCGTATAACCGTAATTTTGTTTTTATTTTTAGTTGTCTCCCCGCTCATCGGACAAAATCATCTCAAGGTTTTCCTGGATGATTTATCCACCACGGAAGAATTTACCAAATGGAAAGTTCCTTCAAAAAACCTCAAATCCGGGATAAAACTCGGTTTTAACAAAACAGATGTTGAATCCAACCTCAACAGGCTTCTGGACGGTATTGAGAAGGTAAATTTTTATACCACAGAAATAAATGATATGGATGAAGAAAAAATCTCCAGAATCATGGATGGACATAAAAAAAAGTTAATCAGGCAGGACTCATTTCAGGAGCGGTTGCAATACAAAGACAAAGTTGAAAAAGTGAGCGTCCTGACACAGGAAAAAGACCAAAAAATCATCAAAATCCTTGTGATGTATCAAAAAAGATTTGATATACAAATCATTGATTTTATCACAAATATCGATAAAAAAGAATTTGACAAACTTCCCTGGAAAAGGGAATATAAAAAAATATAATATGCCAAAAATCAATGTTTTATTAACAACCTTTCTGTTGTTTTTTGTGGGTTATTCAGCTTCCGCCCAAAATCCTTTATCTAATATTTTCAGAAAATTCAGAAATGATGAGGGCGTACAACACATCAATCTTACAGGAAATATTTCTAAAATGTTGCAATCCAAAGATCAGAAATTGGCCTCTGTGATTGATGAAATGCACGTTTATATTTTTTCAAAAGGGAAAAACATATCTCCTTCAGATGCAACAAAAATAAAAGCTGCACTGCAACAAGGTCCTTTTGAATTGTTGATCAATACCAAAGATAAATCCGGAAAAGTCAGTTTATACGGTGTTGAAAAAAACAAAAAAATCACCGATTTATATTCAGAACTCAACTATAACGGAATGAATATATACGTTTTGTTGAAAGGCAACATTTTGTTGCATGAACTTTCCAAGATGAATTTTGACTTTGATGGCAGTAAATTGTTAAAAGGGGTTGTTGTGCCTTAGCCTAAAATAAACTCAAAAACTGATCTTCATCCCAAACTTCTACCGTACCCAATTCCTGTGCTTTTTTGAGTTTTGAGCCTGCTTTTTCACCGGCGACCAAAATATTGAGTTGTGATGAAACCCCTGATAATACTTTGGCTCCGGCTTTTTCAGCCATCTCCTGAGCGACTTTACGATCCATCTTTGACAATGTACCGGTAAACAAGATGGTTTTGCCAAATAAAGGAGCATCTTCTGATACCTGAACAGGTTTGTCCTCCTCCGTTTGAACCATATTTACACCATAACTTTCCATTTTTTGCAGCATGGCGATATTGGCAGGATTACGGAAATATTCCATGACATTTTTGGCTACCACAGGACCGATGTCTTTGATGGATGTAAATTTTTCCATGTCCCAATTTTGTAAATCCAGAACATGGTGTATTTCCCGGGCGATCAGTTTTGATGCTTTTTTACCCAAATGATGAATACTCAATCCGTGAAGTAATTTTTGAATCGGATTAGATTTTGCTTTTTCGATGGACTTTTGCAGATTTTCAACCGATTTTTGGCCAAAACCTTCCAATTTTGAAATTTTTTCATAATCCAGATTGTATAAATCACTCATGTCATTGAGCCATCCCATCTGATAAAACTTCTCCACATATGACTTGCCGAATCCATCGAGATCCATGGCATCTTTGGAAACATGAAAGATCATTTTCTGGAGATTTTGTTCTCCGCAACTACAATCCGGGCATCTCCAGGCAGCCTCCCCTTCTTCTCTGATCAGCAGGACGTCTTCTTTTTTATTGACCGGACAATATTTGGGAAATTCTATCCTGACTTCATCGCCTTTTCGCAGTTCAGGGAATGACTTTACGATGTAAGGTATCACATCCCCTGCCCTCTCGACCAAAACTGTATCACCAAGATACAAATCTTTGGCTTTGATAAAATCATCATTGTGCAAAGAAATCGAAGAAATGGTCACACCTGCCAGATAAACAGGATCAATTTTCGCCACAGGAGTGACGCTTCCCACTTTGCCGATTTGATATTCGACGTCACGAAGTATACTTGTTGCCTGTTTTGCTTTAAATTTAAACGCCGTAGCCCATCTCGGATGGTGGGCTGTAAAACCGCATCTTTCCTGGTACTCTTTTTTATCAACTTTGACGACCATACCGTCTATTTCATAGGCAAATCCGTCTCTTTTGATTTCCCATGTATTGATAAAATCTATGACTTCCTGTATTCCGTGACACAACTTTTTTTCTTCAGCCGGAATTTTAAATCCCAACGTTCCCAATTTGACAATGCTTCCGAAATGAGAATCCAGATTTTTGGAAATATCATTTCCATCTTTGTCTGCCACATATCCGACCTGATAGATAAAAGCTTCAATGCCTCTTTTGCGGGTTTCATTGGCATCTTTGGTGCGCAGTCCGCCTGTAGCAGCATTGCGTGGATTGGCAAACAATGTTTGATTATTTTCTTCCCGTTGTTTGTTGATCGACTCAAAATTATCTTTTCTGATCAGCGCTTCTCCCCTCAATTCGACTTCAGACCAGCCCAGCGACGAAAAAGTCACCTTTAGCGGAATGCTTGGCATAGATCGTGCATTTGGTGTGATGTCTTCACCGGAAACGCCGTTTCCTCTGGTGGCAGCACGAACCAATACATCATTTTCATAATACAAAGATATACTACCTCCGTCGTATTTTGGCTCCACGGCATAGCTTATCTTTTCATCAGCACCTAATGACAACAATTTTTTAATCCCGGTGTCAAAATCCATCAAATCCTCTGCAGAATATGTATTGTCCAGAGACAACATGGGCACTTTATGTTGTACCTGCGGAAAATCAGGAGACAAGTCTGTGGCCACCCGTTGTGTTGGCGAATCAGAGGTAATCAGTTCGGGATATTCTCTTTCGAGTTCCTTTAATTTATTAAACAAAACATCATATTCTGTATCAGAAATCAAAGGATCATGTAACACATAATACCTGTTTTCATGAAACCTGAGAATATCTCTCAGGATTTCCATGTCCATGATACCGGCTTTTTCTTTCAAAAAAAACCTGGTTTTTTCCATCATTTTAACCGTATTATGTTCTGTTACCATAAAAAATATTTAATCCAGTTGTCCAATCTTGAATCTGCCCTCTTTTGACAACGTAAAACCGTAATAACTATACTGAAGGTTGGTTACATCTGCTGACGTTTTCCCTCTGCTGCCATTAGGCAAGGTCACCTGAAGGGATAATTTCCGGATTCTGCCGTCATCAAAAAACTCACTGCCGACGTACTGCATGTCTACCCCTTGTTCGGAGCAAAACATCGCCGCCTGAGCCACTTCCATCATCGTACTCATATGTGAAAATTTGACCGTTACTTCTGATGGTTGAACATCGATTACAGTTGGCAAATCTTTAGGCTTGCAGGATGTAATCACCAAGAGTAACATGCTTATTGTAAATAACTTATACATATTTATATTTTTAATTTGATTTTTGCAAAAAAGAAGAAATAGCACTTTTAGAAAATTCTGACAAGATCAGTTGTCCACTGGCTTCAGCTCTTTCTTCCAGCAAACCATCCCAATGGTCTGTACCTTCCCAGAAAATCTTTTTCAGAGACTTTAGAGCTTCCGGATTTTTTGTTGTCAAATCTGCGGTAAAATGTTGGATATAAGCATCCAATTGTTCTACAGAATCAAAAACTTCCATAAACAGACCTTTTTGTTTTGCCCAGGCTGCTGTCTGCCATTCTCCGGCATTTAACGCCATCTGGCTGAAAGCTGACAAACCGGTCTTTCTCTCTACGACGGGACCAATAACAAAAGGTCCGATGCCTACGGCCAGTTCAGAAAGTCTGACAGAAGCGTACTGAGTTGCTATGGTATAATCGCAGGCAGCTGCCAATCCGACACCACCACCAACTGCTTTTCCCTGAATCCTGCCGATTACTATTTTCGGGCATTTCCGGATGGCATTGATGACATTGGCAAAACCCATAAAAAACTTTTTACCTGTCGGAAAATCTTCGATAGAGGCTAATTCTGTAAAACTGGCTCCGGCGCAAAACGTACGGTCACCACCACTTTTTAACAAAACGAGCAATGTATCTTTATCCCTACCTGCTTCTTCAACCGCTTCAGCCAACTCTTTTAAAAGATGTCCGGGCAAAGAATTTTGAGCCGGATGAAAAAACTCTATCGTGAATACCTTATTTTCTTTTGTGGTTTTGATAAATCCTTCCAAAGACATGTTTATATATTTTTACATTTAACCATGGTGAGAATGGTAGCGATGGCTACGGACTCTCCCGTTTCGTCATATACATCGACCAGCCATTTGACGATTCCCCGGCGGTAGTCCTCGTCGTCCCGTTTTTCCTGAACTACTTTTTCTTTGACGGTGAGTCGGACTCCGATGGTCATACCGGGATAAACCGGTTTGACAAAACGGCATTCATCCAGACCATAATTGAGCATAACCGGACCTTTGGCTGCATCGACAAACAATCCTGCAGCTGCTGAAAGGATAAAATATCCGTGAGCAACTCTTTGGGTAAAAGGGGTGCCTTCCAGAGAAGTTTCGTCCGTATGTGCATAAAAATGATCCCAGGAAACGTTGGCAAAATTGATAATATCTCCCTCTGTAATGGTTCGTTTGTGCGTAATCAGGGTTTCACCGATTTCGAGTTCTTCAAAATATTTTTTGAACGGATGGACCAGATCGATTTTATATTTGCCACCGTATTGATATTGTTTTGTAATCGCTGTCAATGTCGTCGGACTACCTTGAATAGCGCATCGCTGCATATAGTGTTTTACACCACGAAGTCCACCCATCTCTTCTCCGCCTCCTGCCCTGCCCGGACCACCATGCACCAACAGAGGCATCGGCGAACCATGACCTGTACTTTCTTTGACAGAATCTCTATTAAGTACCAGAATCCGACCGTGATGTGTAGCTGCATTGACTACAAATTCGGTGGCATGTACATCATTGTGGGAAACGTAAGAACAACACAAAGAACCTTTGCCCAGACGAACCAAAGCAACCGCTTCATCCACATCTTTATAAGGCATCAGGGTTGAAACCGGTCCGAAAGCTTCAATATCGTGGACACCTCTTTTTTCGAAGGGTTTATCATTTCGAAGAAGAAGTGGGCTCATAAATGATCCGCTTCCCGATGTATTTCCATGAAGATCTACTTTAGAAACGTCGCCGTACACAAGGTCGCATTCCTCCATCAGGGATGAAACTTTTTCTCTTACTTCTGCCAATTGAGATTTTCCGGCAAGGGCGCCCATCCGGACACCTTCGACACGGGGATCTCCGACAGTGGTTTGTGCCAGTGCTTTTCCAAGAGCGATTTGTACGTCGTCCATCAGATGTTCTGGAACAAAAATTCTGCGCACGGCTGTACATTTCTGTCCGCATTTTATGGTGATTTCTTTCCTGACTTCTTTGATAAAAATATCGAATTCCGGATCTTCCACCTTTACATCGTGACCCAACACCATACTGTTTAAAGAGTCGGCTTCCATATTAAAAGGAACCGCCTCAGCCAACAGCCGCGGATGAGATTTTAACATCAGCCCTGTCGACGCACTTCCTGTAAAAGTAACCACATCCTGACTTTCCGTATAATCCAAAATATCTCTGGCACTTCCGCAAATGAGCTGAAGGGCACCTTCCGGCAAAATACCGGATGATATGATGTCTTCCACCATAACAGCGGTCAGGTAAGATGTCAGGGTGGCAGGTTTGACGATGGCAGGCATACCGGCGAGCCAGTTGACCGCACATTTTTCGAGCATGCCCCAGATCGGGAAATTAAAAGCATTGATATGAACAGCAACCCCTTCTTTGGGGACCAAAATATGATGACCGACAAAAGTTCCTCCTTTGCTGAGTCCTACAGTTTCACCTTCCACATAATAAGGAAGGTCAGGCATTTTACGACGAAGCGAAGCGTTTGCAAAAAGATTGCCGATTCCACCTTCGATGTCAATCCATGAATCCACACGGGTAGCACCGGTTTTATAGCTCCATTCATAATATTTTTCTTTGCGCTCCATGAGGTACATTGCCAATTGTTTGAGCATGATACCCCGTTGCTGAAAAGTCATTTTGCGCAATTTTTTATTTCCTGTAGAACGAGCAAAATCATAGGCTGAGGCCAGATTTATACCGTCGCTGGACGCTTCTGTGATCACTTCTCCGGTGCTGGCGTCAAAAAGTTTCTGACCCTGACCCACACCCTGAATCCATTCTCCTGCTATATAATTTTTAAGTATCATACTTACTAAATGATTTACGAATGACTTTGTTTTCCAAATGGCAAAAGTAAGAAATAAGGATGTCTTTTTTAAGGTTTTGGGTTAAAGGCATATGATTTCTGTGAAAAAAAATCAAAAAAAACCTTTCATCCTTTCAATATCATTTATGTAATTCGACTTCAAGGTTATCTATATAAAATTTGGATTTTTCAGGATTCTTTAGAGCCAAAATAAAATTTTTATGTTTTTTAGAAGGAATTTTTACAAAAAAGGATGCTTTCCCCCACATACCCGCAACACCCAGACTATAAATGGAATTTGTCGGGTTTCCTGCAAATTGAAAAGGATAGATTCCCTGGTCTTTTCTAAACAAATTTCTGCCATTTACATCCCTGAATTGTGTATAAACAAAGGGTAAATCCCATACTGCTGAGGCATTTGAAACATCCTGACCAAAATAACACATGAAAGATATTTTAATGTATTTTCCTTCATTCAATGAATCTTTAGGTATTGTCAAAAAAATCATAGATTCATCGGAACAAACCAAACTCTTTGTACTTTGGAATCCAAAATCCGAACTAAGGTTTGTAAAATGTTTTGTGTTTTCCATCGAATCTGAAAACAATATTTTAATTCTTGTGGTATGGTCTGGTTGTACAACCCCGCTACTTCTCGCAGCCAGAATTTTTTGATCCGATTTTGTTTTCCAAAGCACCTGATAATAATAAGCCGGGTTGGAGAAATTTGTCATTAAAATTCCTTGCGAAGTTTGCCAGTTATGAAAAACATTTAAAATGATAAAAAAACCGGCCGCGCCTATTACAAACACTTTCCCAAACTTTATTTTAGATACCTGAGAAAAAACAAGAGCTAAAGGAAAGGAGAGCAATGGGTACATATGCTCCATAGGCCTTGAACCAAACCCATTTATATAATTAGAGCACCACCATGAATACGTGATATAAACATGGATTGGAAAAATAAGAACAAGAATATAAAATACATGAGGTATTCTGCCTTTTATAAAAAAAAGCCCCACGATGGAGAAAACCATGACTGGTGACCAAATCAACCATCCATTATCAAAAGAAAAAAATCCTTGCCAGATTTTCGGATTATCAAAATGAAAATATTCCCCAACATATCCATTAAAAACAAATTGGCCTGTAAGAATTTTCCAATACAAGATTTGTGGAATAAAAACGAGTAAAAAACTTGTTGCTGCAAAAATCAGATCTTTATATCTGTTTCTGAAAAAATCTAATCTTTCCTTTATAGTGGTAATATTCCATAACAAAGGAATCGCTAAACAATATAGTTCTGTCAGCCTGGTTAAAGATATTAACCCTGCTATCAAACCTAATCCCAATGCTTTTTGCCAGGTTGGAAATGTATAATACCTTTCACTGAGATACATCAATATTGCGTATAAAGAAAACAGTAATGCGTGTGACATTACCGGATTCATCGTCACATTATGAAAAACATTGGTAGCTAATGCAAGAGAAGAAATGGTAAGAAGTACTACAGATTCATCAAAATATTTCCTTAACAATTGATAAAGACACCACAGTCCTATCAGCACCCAAATGATTACACCTATTGAAACACCTATTTTATATATATCACTGAATCCATCAGATGGATAATCAGAAATCATTGCAATAGAATGAGCTATTACAAAAAATGGCATCAACATAAGAGAAACACCATTAGTATACTTTATAACATGTTTTCCGGTAACCGGATGTTTGTGATACAAACCGTAAGGATCCAGCAAGGGGTCTGAAAAATTTGGATTATACTTTTTGGTGACCGACACTAAAGAATCATAAGAGCCTAAATCGTGGTATATAAATGTTGAAGGAAGATAACTGTAATAGCCCCATGAATCCCCATGATGTACATTTTCATTCCATTTACCAAACAAAAGGGTAAAGGAGATTAAAACTAAAACAATCAATAATAAAATAATATATTTAAGTTTTGACATGGTTAACGCTTTCCATATGACTATTTAGCTTTGTATCAGATATTGAGTCTTTATTTTAGTAATATCCGGAAATTATCTGTTGTTTATAAAAAGTCAAAAGAAAATTTCATTTGCATTAAAGACCATATAGAACGTTAAAACTATGAAATCATGTATCCCAAAAATAAACTTATTGAACTGCGTCCACAAATTTTAATCAAATAAAACTGTTGTGGTAAAAACCGGCACTTTGTTTTCGTAAATTGAAAAATAACAAGGGTGGCAAGGTTTATTTTCCATGGGGAAAATGATTTTTTCTTCCAGTTTACCGCTTTGAATCATTTGACCTGTCATGTTATAAATGATATAGTCTGATTCGATGTTTTGTTTTGGATTTAACCACAAAGTATCCTCTGTCCTTCTAAACCTGTAATCATGATTCTGGTGTGCCGGGTTTGAAACAGAAGAAGTAAAATCGGTGTTTTTCCAAAACCATTCGTACATTTTCGGAAATTCCTGTTGCCATAAATTTTCATTGTGTCTGCCTCCTGTGATGACGTTTACCTGAAGTTTGTCCTCCGGCCAATCATTCAAACGCATAGTGTCCGCCATTCTGTTCATATCAAAAACCTGACTATCACTTTCCAACGTACCCGAAGAAAGGTAGAACCCATTTTTTTGTGAACCCGGAAAATTTTTAATCTCCCTGTAAATTAAAGGCGAAAACCAGAAAGAGCTGGACAAAGAACCGACTTTTCCAAAAACATTGGGATAGGTGATGCCCGCATAATGTGAGATCAGACCACCCAAAGATGATCCGACAATTCCTGTAAATTCAGGTTGGTGCAAGGTTCTGTACAAACTATCGATATAAGGTTTTAGGGTATTTACCAAAAAAGCAACGTATTCTTTGCCTTGACCGCCGCCATAGGTTGGATTTGGCCAGGGTGTATATTCATTGATTCGTTGGCCACCACCGTTATCAACCCCGACAATAATACAGCCGTAATCCCCGCGTAGATACAAACTGTCGAGGCTTTCATCCACTTTCCATTCATTCAGAAAACTGGTCGACCTGTCAAACAAATTCTGGCCGTCGTGCATATAAATGACCGGATATCTTTTTTGCGCACTGTTGTAATCTTTCGGAAGATAGAGCCAAACTTTCCGGTTTCGTTGCAATTGCGGTATATAAAAAGATGTCGACAAAACAGAAACCTGAGGTGAAGCCGTCGAAGAATTGCCGGAGCTTCCTTCCCAACCGGCAATATTCAAAAGGGAAGTTTTTTGTCCGCCGGTGTATTGGTAACTTCTGTTGCCGATGACTTTTCCGTCGACAGTACCTTCGACAGTAGCCCAGGAGCCTCTGGTAAATTTAAACTGATAGGTACCCGGATTGAGATTCAATATAATATTCCACCTGCCAATGCTGTCTTTGGTCAAAGCGTGCTGCGCGCTTCCCGGATTCCAGTTATTAAAACTGCCGGCAATATATATTGTTGATTCAGGAGGAGTAGATTCCGGAATTTGGGATAATATAATATGCCATTGACCGGAAGCGGAATAAACTCCGAAAACCAACAAAAAGGCTAATATTTTAAAAGAATTCATGAAGGATATCAATTGATGGCACTATACTTCTCTACAAATTCTTTCATTTCCCGAACCATTTTGGAAGATCCCATTACTATGGAAGAAGTTTCGTGCAATTTTTTGACTTCGAGATCCAGAATCCGTTCCAATTTGCATGACAATGCCATACCTCCCGCTTGTTCCACGATATAAGACATAGGATAACATTCATATAATAATCTCAATTTACCTTGCGGATATTTTCGGGTATTCGGGTAAAGGAATATTCCGCCCTGAAACATGATTCTGTGAATATCCGAAACCATAGATCCGATATACCGCAATCTCAGGTTGAGATCAGAACAATGGTCAATATATCTTCTCATTTCCAAATCAAATTTAAGGTAATATCCCTGATTTACAGAATAGTAATTACCCGATTCCGGCATTTTAATATTGCGGTGGGACAGACAAAACTCACCGATACTTGGGTCCAGAGTAAATCCATTGACACCATTTCCGGTAGTGTATACCAAAAGGGTTGAAGTACCATATAAAACATAACCTGCAGCTACCATATTACTGCCTTTCTGAAGAAAATCTTCTTTCTGCACAGGGCCTGAATCAGGAGAAATCCTTTTATAAACCCCAAAGATGGTGCCTACGGACACATTAACGTCAATATTTGAAGAACCATCCAAAGGGTCCATGACAACAATGTATTGAGGTTTTTTATGGGCCGGTATCTCCGGAATGATAAACTCCATGTTTTCTTCCGAAGCAATGCCACACACTTCACCACTCATAGAAAGTGTTTCAATAAACTTTTCATTGGCAAAAACATCAAGCTTCTGCACTTCGTCACCAGTGGAATTCTGACTTCCTTCGACACCTAATATATTGACCAAGCCCGCTTTATTCACTTCCCGGTTTACGATTTTTGCCGCAATCCCGATGTCACGCAACAACCGGCTGAAACTGCCGCTTGAATCCGTATGTTCGTCCTGTCTTTTTAAAATAAATTCGTCTAAAGTTTCTATTTTACTCATGCCAAAATGATTTGTGTTGCGTAAAAGTAAGGACAAAAAATGAAGCTTTGTTAACATTGAACATCAAAATTTTAAAAAAATATTTAATTTCCGAAATCCGGGATAGAAATAATCTTTTATTTTTTAATTTTTTAACAATAAAATTTTTATTTTTTCAAATTAATAGTATTTTTACCGTCATTTCAACCTGGAATCACAACAAAACAAATATGAGAGCCATCCTCATTTTAGCGATACTAATATTACAACTTTTGTTGGGTTGGTTATTATATAAAGACCAACAAAAATGTTGTCTGACAGACGAACCAACATCCATTCCTAAAACATTAACGGGACCCATCCTATTCCAATGGGCTGATTCTGAACCGGTAACCGGTCAGGGACTTTCGTTTTTGGTGGATTCATTATCCGGTTTGGTCGGCGAAAATCAAAAACTGGAAATCATCGCATGGTATTGCGCCGAAGAAAAAGGCACCATAACACCGGATTCTCTTGCTTATGAACGAGCCCAAAAAACCAGGTTGCTTTTTAAAAATCTGACAGACGATGAATGTATACTGAGCACAAAAGAAGTGGATTGTTCTTTGCTCGATAAACAAAACGAGTTTGAAGGGCTGGAGTTCGGTATCAGAACCATAACCCAAAACATCATTGAAACAGAAAATGAAACCCTCATTTACTTTCCCTCAAATTCTACAGATAAACTGAATGCCACTGATGTGGAAACCTATCTGGACAAGGTCGCCTTAATAGTAACAACGGGTGGAAAAAAAATAAAATTAACCGGGCATACGGACAATGTAGGACCGGAAGAACCGAATAAGAAACTCGGATTAAACAGAGCGGAAATTATTAAAAAACACCTTATTTCTAAAGGCGTAAATGAATCTGATATCTTTGTAGATTCCAAAGGAGAGTTGATGCCGGTAGCTGACAATAATACTGCTGAAGGCAGGGCAAAAAACAGAAGAACCGTTTTACAGATTATTCAATAACATTTAAGAAAATCCGGTATGGTAACATTTTTTACATTTTGTGATATTCCCTGGTGGCTGACTTGGATCCTGCCATTTTTGCTGGGATTGGCTCTCGGGTGGTTACTTTGGAGTCGATTTAAAAATTTATTTGACGAAAGTCAGACCGAACTGACTCAAAGCCAACAAAAAATTTCAGACCTTCAGTTTGAAATAAATGGCCACAAAAAACAAATCAGCCTTCTCGATGGAGATTTGGCTCTTTGTCGGGGCAGACTGCGGGAACAGGAAACTTCAGGTATGACCTCATCCGCTGCAACACTTGTGCAGAGTCCGGGTTTTACAGCTCCTGCCGTTTCCCAACAAAAATGGGTAGCTGCCATAGGTTCAGACCAATTACAAATTATTGAAGGTATCGGTCCAAAAATGGAAGCTATATTAAAAGAAAACGGAATCCCTGATTTTTCAACCTTGGCATCAACAAATATAACTGTATTAAGAGACATGTTAAATAAATACGGTGACAAATACCGGATTATTGATCCTACCAGTTGGCCGGCACAGGCAGCATTGGCAGAAAAGGAAGAATATGCCGGACTGATCAGCATGCAAAAATCATTGGATGGTGGACGTGCGGATACAGCAACAAATGAAACCGATTCAAAACTTGAAAAATTTCTTGTTAAAGCAGGAATTATCAAACAATGGAAACAGGATGATCTGAAAGCCATTGAAGGTATCGGACCGAAGATCGAAGGCCTCCTCAAAGAAAATGGTATCTCGACGTGGGAAAACCTTTCGCACACTTCTGCAGAAAACCTCAGAAATATTCTTGAAAAAGCAGGACCAAGATTTCAATTGGCGGAACCTTCCACCTGGCCAAAACAAGCGATGTTGGCGTCAGAAGGAAGATGGGAAGAATTAATGAATTACCAGGATGCTTTAAACGGAGGAAAAGAACAATAATGTGTTTTCCGAACATTAAAACAGGTGTAAAATATTTCATTTTACACCTGTTTTTTTTTAACCCAAAAAATATCCGGAGTATAAAACACGTTTTTTTTTGACAACCCATCAAAAAACGACAAATATCAATGGCTGTATTTATTGTTCCAAACGGAAAACATAACTGATCAAAACAAAAAATTATACCAAAACCCAAAACTGAATCCGGGTAAAAAAACGAAGTTGTTTTGTATCTTTGCGTCTCAAAAAAATATTTTTATGCAACATATAACAGTTATTGGTGCCGGAACCATGGGAAACGGAATTGCACAGGTTTTTGCTACCCATCATTATCAGGTGACCCTGTGTGATGTATCCGCTCCGGCTCTCGAAAAAGCACTCAAAACGATCAGTGGAAGCCTGGACAGGTTAATTAAAAAAGAAAGTATCACAGAAAATGAAAAATCTGTCATTTTATCTCATATATCGACAAATACAGAACTGAAAGTTGCCGTCGCAAATGCAGACCTTATCGTCGAAGCGGCCACAGAAAACGAAGAACTCAAACTTCGTATATTTAAAGATATGGATCAATATGCGCCTGAAAACTGCATTTTGGCCACCAATACATCCTCAATCTCCATTACAAAAATCGCAGGAGCCACATCCCGACCCGATAAAGTAATCGGTATGCATTTTATGAATCCTGTTCCCGTGATGGCATTGATAGAAATCATCAGAGGCTACAATACGTCTGATGAAGTTTGTACTACCATCACCGAACTGAGCAAAAAAATTCAAAAAATTCCGCTTGAGGTAAACGACTATCCGGGATTTGTGGCCAACCGGATTCTGATGCCTATGATCAACGAAGCTATTCACACATTGCATGAAGGGGTGGCCGGTGTGGCAGAAATTGACGGCATTATGAAACTTGGAATGGCTCACCCGATGGGACCACTTGCCTTGGCTGACTTCATTGGACTGGATGTGTGTTTATCTATATTGCGTGTGATGTTTCAGGGATTTGGCAACCCCAAATACGCTCCAAGCCCTCTTTTGGTCAATATGGTGACTGCCGGAAAATTAGGTCGGAAAAGTGGAGAAGGATTTTATGTATATGTTGAAGGCTCCAAAGACATGATCGTATCTTCTAATTTTACAAAAAGCTGATATTTTGAATATAAGGGATATTTTTCAGGATCTGTCCGTCCTCGAACTTTCTTCTGTACTTGCAGGTCCGTTGGCAGGTAGTTTTTTTTCTGAGTGTGGTGCCAAAGTCACTAAAGTAGAAAATAAAACAGCCGGAGGTGACATCACCAGACAATGGAAACTAAAAGTAGAAAGCCCAGAAACCACTGCCGGAGCTTATTACTATTCTGCCAATTACAATAAAGAGGTTCTTTTGCTTAATTTTGCAGATGCCGATGAGTATGCACAACTACTCGGTTTGGTTGCAGATCATGACATAATCCTTTCCAATTTTCAAAAAAGAGTAGCTCAAAAATACGGATTAGAGCCTCACAAGCTTTTTGACAAATATCCGGACAAAATTATCATACAACTTAATGCTTACGACTATGACGACCCACGGCCGGGATTTGATCTGATCATGCAGGCTGAAACCGGATTTATCTCTATGAATGGTACAGAATCCGGAGAATTATGTAAAATGCCGGTGGCTATGATCGACATCATGGCTTCACACCAAATCAGAGAAGCCATTCTTATTGCCCTTTTAAAAAAAGAAAAAACCGGTTTGGGAAGTTTGGTGCACATTTCCCTTTTTCAATCCGGCATAGCTTCACTGGCCAATCAGGCATCCAATTATTTGATGGCCGGCGTTATTCCCGGACCTATGGGCACCCTTCATCCTAATATCGCACCTTACGGAGACTTGTTTGTTTCTTCAGATGGTGCAAACTTTTTTTTGGGTATTGGTTCTGACTATCAATTCAAAAAACTATGGGAAACCCTGAACTTTTTTGATCAAAATGACGTTACCTTTGTCAGAAATCAGGATAGACTTTTTAACAGAAAGGCTCTTCATGAAATTTTACAATCAGTTTTTTCCCTAAAAACAATTGAAATTCTTAGTTCTGTTTTTCAAAATTGTGACATTCCGTTTGCCGTAATCAAAAACCTGAAAGAAGTTTTTGAGTCGCCGTTATGTCAATCCATGATATTAACACAAACAACAGAAGAAGGAACAAATGCATATTCAGTAAGTAATATAGCTTTTCGTTTCCAGGGTTAATTTTTAAAATTAGTACAGTTTTTGCAGTATACACCATAACAATGTGTATAAAGTCATAAACTGATTAATAATTTATTATTATTCATGTATATAAATATTATAAAATATCATATATATTTTTAAAATATGGTTTATTTTTTCCAAAACAGCAAAAAGATTATTGTACTGATAGTACTTTTTTTATCTTTTGAGCAATTATTTTCACAAGACTTGCATTACAGCCAGTTTTACAACACTCCCCAGAATTACAGCCCTGCACAAACAGGTTTGTTTAACGGGGATCACCGATTTATTTTTTCGTTGAGGGATCAATGGCGATTTGTACCGGTTCCGTGGTTTACCATGAGCGGTGCTTATGACAGGAGGTTTGATATCGGCAAAAGTCATAAACATTTTGTTGGTGGTGGTGCTAATTTTAATTACGACAGACAGGGTGATTCACGATTACAATTGCTTTCATTAAGTCTCAGCGGATCATACCACTACATCCTGCATCCGAAACATATTGTCGGCGGAGGAATTTTGTTAGGTTTTGCATCACGCGGATTTAATACAGGAGACCTCACCTGGGACAAACAGTGGACTGGCGATATTTTTAATCAAAGTCTTCCTTCAGGAGAAAATTTTGATGCTCAGACGGTTACCTTTTTACAAAACGGAGCAGGGTTAAACTATCGGTTTCAACAATCCTCCCGAACCCATTTTGATTTGAGTGGAACGGTTTTTCATATCATCAACCCTTCTGCCAATTTTTACAGTGGTGATGACACCAAATTGCCGAGACATTTCGCTTTTACCGCAACAGGTAATTTCAAAATCATGGAAAAGGCGGACATTCAGCTTCACGGACTGCAACAAATTCAAGGCGAATATGAAGAAACCCTGTTCGGAGGTTTAATCAAATATTATCACAATAATAAACCAGGGAAAGTATTCCACATACATGCAGGGTTTGGATATCGTACCGCTAAATCCTTCATCCCGACATTAGCCATTCAGTACAACGAAATATATGCTTCTTTCAGCTTTGACATCGATAACAACGAATTCAACCGAATTCTGAATTCAAATCGCGGAGGACCGGAATTTCATGTAAGGTATATCATAACCAATGTAAAACCGCTCAACGAACATAAAGCTTGCCCGATTTATTAATCCAAACTATTCCCATGAAGCAACAACATCATCATATTTATCTTATTTTGTTTTTATGGCTGGCTTTAACCCCCTTGTTCGGCCAGACAAAAAAACAATTTCTCGAAGAAGCAGAAAAAAGTTATGCCACTAAAAACTTTTATGCTTCACTGGTTTATTATTCAAAAGTACTTGAATTTGACGAACAGGATACTTCCATCATTGTAAAAATAGCAGAATCCGCCCGTCAGTTTAACGCTTATTCCAAAGCAGCCCAAATGTATAGTCTGCTATTGGATTCTATGCAATACAACAAAGAACCGGAAATGGTATATCACCTGGCAAGTATGTACCAAAAGATGGGAAAATACGATCTTGCAGAACGGGCTTACCAACAATATAAATCAGGGTATGAAAATCAGGACAGCTTTTTATTGCAAAAAACAGAAAAAGAGCTGGTTTCCATTGCATACGCCAAAGAATTTATCAAAGAAGTAAATCCAACACTAACCATGCAAAGGCTGGAAGGAGCCGTCAATACGCCGGATTCAGAGGTCGGAGCAATCATTTTTAAAGAAGGGTTGCTGTATAGCTCCCAACAATACCTTGAAAAAAATGCAAAAACCAAACCTGCCAAAAAAATTGCCAAATTGCATGAAAAAACAAAAGATGGCAATACAACCCTTATCAAATCAAAAATAAATGAAAAGGATCTTTCTATAAGCAATCCTTGTTTCAGTCCGGATAGTACGAGGTTATATTATTCCGTTTGTAAATATATTAATGGTTCGGAATTATCCTGCGAAATACATTACGCTTCTGTGGACAATAAAGGTCAGTTGGTCAATGAACAAAGGCTTCCGGAACCGGTAAATGTAGGCGGGTTTACGAACACCCAACCCTATATTGTTTTTGATAATGATTTAAAAAAAGAAATCCTGTATTTTGTTTCAAACAGGCCGGGAGGTGCCGGAGGGCTTGATATTTGGTATGCTGTCAAAGATGAAAAATACGGATTTTCTCAACCTGTAAACATCAAAGAAATCAACACACCAAATGATGAAGTGACACCATTTTATCATGACCCTACCGCTTATTTATACTTTAGTACGGACGGCAGATTTGGATTGGGTGGATTTGACATTTACAAAACGCAGAAAACAAAGGAGAGTTTTGCGGATGTTATCCAAATCGGAGCACCTGTCAACAGTTCTTATCACGACATTTATTACCATTTATCTGTGGAAGGTGATCAGGCGTTTATGTCTTCAAACCGGGAAGGTGCTGCTTTTCTTGATTCCTTTTATGAATCCTGTTGTTTTGATATTTATGAAGTAAAGATGGAAAAAATCCAACTTGACCTGATTGCTTTGACTTTTGACAAAATCACCGGCCGTCCCTTAAAAAAAGCGACAGTCAGGTTGATTGACAAAAAAACCGGGCTTGAGATTGCCAAAACAACTATAGATGACTCCAACGAACATACTTTTTCTCTGTTGCCTGACAGATCTTATCTGATCGTTGCTGAAAGAGAAAATTATTTTCCTGACACCATCGAACTTTCAACATTCAAAAAAGATAAGTCCGAGTTAATAACTAAAAAATTGTATCTGGAAACAGATATGATGTTGCTCGATGTATTTACCTTTGCCAAAGTAGGAAAAACACCATTGGAAGGAGCTACGGTTACTTTGATAGATGTAAGCGACCCAAGTAAAAAAGAAATCATAGAATTTAATCCGCTCAACAATGAATTTAATTTTATGATTGATCGCGGAAAACAATACAAAATCATTGCCACAAAAGAAGGCTATTCACAGGAAGAGGTTCTTATCGACACCAGAGGATATGAAAAACCCGGTTTGATTACTCAGGAAATGTTGCTCGATAAATTTATTCTTCAGGATTTGCTTCCAATAGCTTTGTATTTTGACAATGACCTTCCTGACAGAAAATCGAAAAGTATCACCACCAACACCGTTTTTGGAGATTTGGTAAACAGTTATATCAAAAGAAAACCTGAATACATCGACAGGTTTACCAAACCTCTGAAGGGAGAAGACAAAAACAATGGTACTCAGGAACTGGATGTGTTTTTTGAAGGTGACGTCATGGGTGGATATGAAAAATTGAAATTATTTATGCCGCGATTACTTCAGGAACTGGAAGCAGGCAATAAAGTCGAGCTCATCTTTAAAGGTTTTGCTTCTCCTCGTGCAGAATCAAAATACAACCTCGCTCTCGGACAAAGAAGGGTCAATAGTGTAAAAAATGAAATGATCTTTTTTGGCAATGAAGAGCTGAAAAAATATTTTCTTTCAGGTCAACTGAGCATTACGGATATTTCTTTCGGTAAAGAACTTGCACCTGCTGATGTTGAAAGTAAAATATCAGATGAAAGAAATTCGATTTATAATCCGAAAGCAGCAAAAGAAAGAAGGGTGGAAATCCTTCGGGCAAAAAGAAATTAATCCATTAAAGATCTAAATCCAAAAGGATGAAATATATAAAAAAATTCTTCAACGCATTCACCATTCTGGTCATTTTAGTATTTGGCTTCAACCAAAAGACTTATGCCACGCACATTGTAGGTGGTGATATGTCCTACCGGCATGTAAACGGTGACTTGTATGAGGTCACCCTGACCTTAAGACGGGATTGTTTTCTCGGAAGTCCGGACGCAGAATTTGATCCTGTGGTGAACATTGCTATTTTCAGTAGTAATGGCAACTTACTTACCCATCTTGCCAACAACGGATATCTGAGAATCAATTATACAGGCAACGACACGCTCAATCCGTTTATCAGGTCTGATTGCGGTTTTGAAGGTACCCAGGTTTGTGTTCAGGAAGCTGTTTATAAAAGTATTCTGACTCTTCCTTTCCGACCGGGAGGATATATCCTGGCTTATCAAAGATGTTGCCGGAATGAAACATTGGCCAACATTGTATATCCGTTGTTGACCGGGGCTACTTATTGGATTCACGTAACTGAGTCGGCTTTAAGAGCTAAAAACAGCAGTCCTAAATTTATACAATGGCCGGATGTTTATATTTGCTCCAACAAACCACTGGTATTTGACCATTCAGCTGTCGACCCGGAGGGAGACTCTTTGGTTTACCGACTTTGTCTGCCGAATAAAGGGGCTACAAGAGAGCGGCCAAATCCGCCGGTGGATTTTTCAAATCTGTCACCACCGCCTTTTCCTTTTGTTACCTGGAATGCTCCTTACAACTTGTTAAACCTAATGGGTGGTGACCCTTTACGCATTGATCCTCAAACCGGGGTTTTAACAGCCGGCCCCAACCTTGTAGGCCAATTTCTCATAGGGATTTGTGTCGATGAATACAGGGATGGTCAACTAATCTCTACAGTAACAAGAGACTTTCAATATAATGTAAGAATTTGCAGCCAACCTCCAAAAGCAGTTTTTGATGTGGCTTCTGCCAATTGTTCTGGACTTGATGTCACTTTTGACAACAAAAGTTTATCTGCAAGTAATTACAGATGGTATTTTGATTGGCCCAATCAGGATCCTGCTTTTTTTTCTACGGAAAAAAATCCGACGTTCACTTATCCAACCTCAGGAGTTTATAATGTAAAACTCAGAGCTACCAGAGGAACAGACGGTTGTTTTGATTCTATCATTCAGCCAATAAGTGTTTTTGAAAATACTATTGTCCCGAATTTCACCTACAGATTGGATGAATGTGATGTCACCAATGAAAAACTCACCCTGTTATTGACTGACCTGTCGACCTATAATCAGCCTGGTTATTCGATAACAGGCAGAAACTGGACAGTCATTCAGAACAATGATACCACCACCTATTCAGGACTCAATGTGCTGGCACAGGTGGAATACACGGGTGAAATAAAAATATCTCTGGAAATCATAACAGACTCAGAATGTGTCAAAACCATAGAACAAATCGTTGATCCGAATGTGCTTGTTCCCAGAACTGAATTTTCTTACAAACTCGAAGATTGTGTACAGGGCAACATAGCCAGGTTGAGACTCACAGACCTTTCTGCTCCTTTGAATCCTTTTGGTGTCATCGGTGCTGTCAATTGGATTGTTAATGGCGTAGGTTATTCAGGAAGTAATATTGTTGTTCCTGTCGATGCTTCAACTACCGATATTACCATTACCCAAACGGTCGCTTTTGTGTCTTCCTGTACTATTGAAAAAATCAAAAATTTTAACCTCCAATCCATATTGCCTAAAGCGGGATATAATTTTACGGCTTTAGGTTGTGATGATGACACTTCAGTGAATATCCAATTGAGTTATGATAATCAAAATGCACTTGGATATGATCTTGCCTCAGGTAATTGGACCATAAATATAGATGGCAATACACAAATGCTAAACGGACCTGTGGTATCACTAACCATTCCTAAAGACAAATTACTCGACATTAAATTTGCAGCTATATTCAGCAATGGTTGTACAGACACCATAGCGGATGCATTTATCCCGGGACCATACCCTACCCTTGTTTTTGCGGATACCATGTTTATTTTATGTCCGGGTCAAACCAAATCAATTTTACTGAACGCCAATCCGGCATGGGATTATATCTGGAGTCCGGAAACAGGACTTGACCTCAGTGACCCAAATAATCCAATGGTCATAGCTACAGATAATATCGTGTACAACGTCACAGTGACTGATGGTTTATGTTCTGCAACCGGTAAGATCGATGTTAAAGTCCTGGGAACAGGTGTTTCCCTATCCATTTCGGGAAATGAAAATACCTGCGATGGTAGTGTCGAACTCGTTGTCACAGGCGGTGTGGGCGAAGGCGTTTATTCCTGGTCAGACCAACCAAACATATCAAATATTATCGGTACGGGGGATACGTTGAGGACCACTTTCACCGGAAGAACCAAAACATTTTATGCCATTTTTACCGGAGAATCCTGTTCTACGGAGCCCGCTTTATTTACAGTAACCAATCAGACACCTTCCGTCATAACACCTTCACCATACAGAATATGTCCGGGTGACAGCATCAGCATTACTGTTTTTAATGAAATACCCGGCCACACCCTGATTTACCAATGGGAAAACCACCCTTATATATCCGGACCTTTGGATCTAAATAAGATCAATGTTAAGGTGGACGAAAATGAAACCCAGGACTTTGTTTTGTATGTTACTATCAGCAATCAATTTGGGTGCTCTAAATTGGACTCCATCTATTTTGATATTGATCAGAATCCTGTTGCTGATTTTACTTATGAACTCAAAGAATGTGGTGATCAAACCATCTGTTTTGAGTTTGAAGGCAATCCCGGAAGTTTTATTTTATGGAACTTTGGAGACCCGGGTACAACCACGGACGTATCCAATGTACCAACACCATGTTATACCTATCCTGCACCGGGAACCTATCAGGTTACGTTGACCAATCTTTCTAATGTATGTCCATTCAAACCTGTCACCAAAGAAGTAGTGCTGTATCCTGATATTATCATTAACCCGATACCATCTGCCATGATTTGCGAAGAGTCAGAAGTTTCCTTTACTGCTTCTGCAAATATTGACGAAGTCACCTATTCATGGTGTACTTTGGATGGTGTACAGATTTTTGAAGGCAAAACCCTGAAGGTCACCGTAGATAAAGATACATCTTTTATTATTAAAGTTAAAGATGCGTATGGTTGCGAAAAATCAGATACGGTTGAAGTAACCATGTTTGAATTCAATTACACTCTCGACATACCTGAAAACAATTGTCGGAATCAGGTATCTTCCGTCCAGTTGAATATCGATAATCCTCAACTTTATGATTTTGAATGGTTACCAAATGATTGTATAGCCGCAGGAAACCAAAGCGCAAATCCATCTATTATCGCCATACAAAATAAGGTATACAGTATCCGGATTACACATATAGAAACAGGATGTTTTGAACAGAAGGATTTTACCATACCGGTACCTGATCCTTTAAGTGCGGCCATTGAAGGTCCTGAATCATTTTGTTTCGAACAAAACGGGCAATTAGAAGTATTTGTCAACGGTCAGGGAAATTATCAATACAACTGGAGCCCTCAACAAAATATCGTATCCGGTCAAAACACGTCCAATCCGATATTTCTTTTTAGTGATAACACAACCGTGCAGGTGATCATAACAGATCAGGGCAATGGTTGTCAGGATACTTTCAACTATACTCAATTGGTCAATCCACCATTAGAAATTGATGTGGAAGCAGCAGCCGATGTCACCATTTATGAAGGAAAAGATATCGATATTTTTGTTGTTAATCCGAATCAAAATGAAACGTATATCTGGAGTACCGGTGCAAGCGGAACCACCATTACCGTTTCACCCACGGACAACACAACTTATATCGTGACTGTCACAGATGAAAACGGATGTACCGGCACGGATGAAATACAAATTGAAGTCAGAAAAGCAAAATGTGACGAATCGGATATATTTATTCCTAACGCATTTTCTCCAAATGGTGACCAGAACAACCAAATCTTGTATGTTCGAAGTAACTTCCTCGAAGAACTGGACTTCATCATTTACAACAGATGGGGACAACAGGTTTTTAAAACCAATGATATCAACACCGGCTGGGACGGAACCTTTAATGGTCAACCTTTGGCACCTGATTCCTATGCATTTTATATCAAAGCCCGTTGTGTCAATGGAAATTTTTATGAAAAAGCAGGCAACGTAACTTTATTCAGATAACATCAGACAAGGGGTTTTTTGAATTTTTCTTTCAAATACCTATATTAATACAGGAGGGATTGGTTTTTACCGGTCCCTCTTGCTTTTTTACAAATTTTCCTGAATGGTATAACAATCCCAATCATCCGGTTTCATGGCTGCTGCCTGCTCCATAGGTACTTTCAACAGTAGTGCTTTCAGTTGAAGCAATATGTCATGGGTTTTACTTTTCCGGGTAAAAAAAGGAATGTCCGCACAATCACTGTATATAGTTTCACCAACAATAATATTCAGGGATTTTAATACAAAAAAGACGTGACCCAGTTCTGACAAAGGGGTTGTAATAGTAAATGAATCTGTAAGAATTTTTTCAAATCTGACCGCCTTATCCAATGCATCAACTGCTGCACTTTTATAAGCCTGAATCAGACCTGAGGCTCCCAGTTTTGTACCTCCAAAATATCTGACGACAACGACCAGAATATCAGAAAGTTCATGACTTAATATTTGACCGAAAATGGGTTTTCCCGCAGTGCCTGAAGGCTCTCCATCATCATTGATCCTGTATTGAGCCCCTTTGATACCCAACCGGTATGCAAAACAGAAATGTCTGGCTTTGGGATGTTCTGATTTCAGACCTGCTAACTGATGGTTGATTTCCTCCTCATTGCTCACAGGAAAAACATAAGCCAAAAATTTACTGCCTTTTTCTTTATATTCGCCAAACGCAGGTTCTTTTATGGAAAAATAACTGTCCTCCATCTATAAAGCAATCAGAACAATAGAAGTACATGCCAATAAAAAGCCGGCAACTGTCATTTTTGTCCACCTTTCTCCAAACAAAAAATAACCGAAAATGGCCGCCATGACCAAAACTCCTACATTGTTAACCGGAAAAACGACTGAACCATCCCAACCTTGAGCCAATAATAAAAGCAATAAATAGATGGAAAAAAAATTAGGGATACCTAAAAAAATACCTCCATACACATTTTTTAACTGAAATGTAAATTTTCCCGTAAGGTAAGAAAGGAACAGATTGATCAACCCGAAAACACCACCGAAAAAAAACAGAGCAGAAACAAATTCGATATCTCCGTTAGGTGCCCATTTTTCTTTTTCTACCAAAAAAAGACAGGAATCCACAACGCAGGAACCCAAAAAAATGGTCATTGGTAAAAACACCACCCACCCCTGATGTGAAGACGTACCTGATTTACTTTTTTTGTATGACAATAAAACAATAGAAAGAACTGCCAACATAATTCCGGAAATTTTGGTCGTTGGAGCAGA
This sequence comes from Saprospiraceae bacterium, assembly GCA_022842725.1. GTDB lineage: Bacteria > Bacteroidota > Bacteroidia > Chitinophagales > Saprospiraceae > OLB9. The sequence continues at coordinate 69,955 of JALHOZ010000008.1, read as the reverse complement.
CTCGCCATAGTAAAAAACGGCTAAAAGGGCGGGAGCAATCAGGGACATTTTTTGAAAAATCGTTGCCACGCCCACCCCAAAATATTGAACCGTCATTGCCATGAGATTAAAGGTGACTACAAACAACAATCCAAGCAAAACCGCCACCCAAAACCAATCTTTTTCCATGATGTCAGATGGAAGAGCAAATCGTCCCAAAACCAATGAACCGGTGAGCAGGCACACAAAATAATTGGTTGTAATAGCCTGCGCATTATTGATTTCATACTTATTGAAGTACTTAAAAATAACGCCGATCAGGGAATTGATCAGAAGACATACAATCAAAAGAATCATATCTTTTTTGTTTTTCGGTCGCAAAGATAATTAAGTTTATTTGTCAGAACAGAATTATCTGCCACAGCTCTTTCCGACAGATAAACATCAGAAAGCTTATCAACTTTTTTTATCAAAAGAAGCCGGTAACTAAAAAAATCCTAAACAAAATCCGGTATCCTGAAGTTTTAATGCTACTTTTATCATAGAATTTTAAGGTATTGATTACCTTTGCACCTCAAAATTGAAATCATCATATGTCAAGAATCATAACCCTTAGAGATGCCTTGGGAGAAGCCATGGCTGAAGAAATGAGAAGAGACGAAAACGTCTTTTTAATGGGAGAAGAAGTTGCTGAATACAACGGAGCATATAAAGTAAGTAAAGGCCTTCTCGATGAGTTCGGTCCAAAAAGAGTTATCGACACACCTATCGCTGAATTGGGTTTTGCCGGAATCGGAGTTGGTGCCGCGATGAACGGACTCCGACCTATCGTAGAATTTATGACCTGGAATTTTGCGGTTTTGGCTTTCGATCAGATTGTCAACAATGCAGCTAAAACCCTGAGTCAGTCAGCCGGACAATTTCAATGTCCGATCGTCTTCAGAGGGCCTTCAGGATCAGCAGGTCAATTGGCACAACAACATTCACAAACTTTTGAAAGCTGGATGGCAAATATTCCCGGCATTAAAGTGATATCATGTGTAGATCCTTACGATTCCAAAGGTTTGCTCAAATCAGCTATCAGAGACAATGATCCGGTTTGTTTTATGGAATCAGAAATATTATACGGCCTTAAAGGTGAAGTTCCTGAAGGAGAATACCTTGTTCCCATAGGAAAAGCAGCCATACGAAAAGAAGGAACTGACGTGACCATCGTTTCCTACAACAAAATGATGGAAGTGGTCAAAGAAGCTGCCATTCAACTCGAAAAAGAAGGTATTTCTGCAGAAGTCATTGATCTCAGAACCATCAGACCGATGGATCACCAAACGATTGTCAATTCAGTCAAAAAAACCAATCGTGTGGTTGTCGTTGACGAATGTTGGCCTTTTGCAGGAGTTTCTTCGGAAGTTGCGTATGAAATTCAGAAATACGCATTTGACTATCTTGACGCTCCTGTGATCAGAGTCAATAGTGCCGATACATCATTACCTTACGCGCCTACATTTTTGGATGAATACTTACCTACCCCATCCAAAGTCATCAAAGCCGTCAAAGAAGTAATGTACAAAACCGCATAATAAAATTATCCAAATAAAATCGTATGGCTACCCATCTCCGCAATTTTTCTAAAGATCAAAACCGTACACTAAAAGACGTAGAAAAAATAAAAGTAGCCATCATCACAGCCAACTGGCACCAGGAAATCACCAATGCACTAACAGACGGTGCATTCCAAAAGTTATTGGAACACGGCATTTTGTCAGATAACATCCTGCAAGTTGAGGTCCCCGGAGCATTCGAACTGCCTCAGGCTTGTAAAATGGTTCTCTCCCACAAAAATGTGCAGGCAGTCATTTGTCTTGGCTGTGTCATTAAAGGTGAAACAAATCATGATGAATATATTAATCATGCAGTCGCTCACGGATTGACCGGGCTTTCTATAGCAAGTGGAAAACCGGTTATTTTTGGCGTTTTGACTACATTGACACATGAACAGGCCGTAGACAGATCCACCGGTAAATTGGGCAACAAAGGCGAAGAATGTGCCGTTGCAGCTATGAATATGTTGATTTTACAACAGGATTTGACAAAAACGGAGACCAAAATCGGATTCAGTTAACCATTCAGAATATGAAGTTACACATTTTAGAAACAGGAAAATTCAAACTTGACGGTGGCGCTATGTTTGGCGTCGTTCCTAAAAGAATGTGGTCAAAACTGAATCCTCCGGATGAAGAAAATTTGTGTACATGGAGTTTAAGGTGTCTGTTGATCGAAGAAGGTCCTCATAAAATCCTGATCGACACCGGAGTTGGTAATAAACAGGATGAACGTTTCAGAAAACATTTTTATCCTCATGACACTCACGAATTTGATGTTTTACTGGGCAATATCGGCCTCACAACTTCAGATATCACGGATGTTTTTCTAACCCATTTTCATTTTGACCATGTAGGAGGTGCCGTTTCATATGATCAAAAAGGAGAACTTGTTCCGACTTTTCCAAATGCTAAATATTGGACCAATCAAAAACATTATGATTGGGCTTTGCATCCCAATCCAAGAGAAGCCGCTTCTTTTTTAAAAGAAAATTTTGTTCCCCTGGCTGAACATGGTGTACTTCATTTTTTGGATGAAGAACAAGATATATCCTTCAATGAATTTATGGATGTTCATTTTGTTTACGGCCACACGGAAGCTATGATGCTTCCTTTTATCAAATTACCAAACGGAAAAACATTGGTGTATTGTGCCGATTTGTTTCCTTCTCACCACCATATACCGATGCCGTATATCATGGCCTATGATTTACGCCCTTTGGAAACGATGAAGGAAAAAAACATAGTTTTTGAAAGAGTGACCGATGGTAATCATTTTTTATTTTTTGAACACGATCCGACGACTGCCTGCGGAAATGTGATCGTTACAGAACACGGGAAAGTAACTTTTGGCGAAAAAGTTGACCTTCAACAAATATTATCTTTGTGATTACCAACCTGAGAATTGGCCTGATTTTCCCGGAAGTTTCTTCTTCGGAATACGAATCCTATTTTAATCTTGCCACAAAACATATTATATCAAATATACAGTTTCCGGAATCAACCTATATTCCTTTGGAAAAAAGTCAACTTTTTTCTGCTTTGGAAAATGACGAAGTTGATGTGGTGGCTACGAATCTGGAACATGCACCCTATCTCGTTCCTCAAAATTGTCGTTATATCGCCTTGTTGGAAAACAAACAAAACAACCCATTTTTGTTGGTAACAGTACAACAATATGCTGCCTCTGAAGACTTAAAAATGTTGCCGGGAACGGTAGTAGGAGTACCGGATGAGATTTCAGAATTTCAGCTTATGTATCTGAAGGCGGATATTAACTTCAAAGTTACAGACACCACCACTCTTCACGATTCTGATTTGTGGTCAGAAAATGTTATTCAGGCAGCTCTGTATTTGCCACAGGCAAACAACCAAGCAAAAGACCATTTACCCTTAATGACGGTTCCTTTACATCCCGGCGAGTTTTTATGCACTCCGGGAGCCGGTAAAATCGTTTTTGGCGTTCACCGGGAATCCATAGCTGTAAGCCGCTTTATTTTTGATACATTTCATACACCCGGATTACCGGCCGTCAGTAATACAGAAAGAAAAATAGCCTTACATTTTACAGGCCGGGATCATCTGATCATAAAAACCTATTGCCGCAAGGATGAAAGGAATTATTTTCACCTCAAAGCAGGTATGATCGATCTTCGACAAAAAAAATATTTTCAGCATACGATGAGCCAGTCCACCCATTTTAAACTGGCTGAAAAAATGACAGATGTGCTCGAAAGTTTATGTAACCTGTCCTAAAAAACCAAACTATGTATTTGATTTTTGACGCAACACCCATTTCCAAACCGACAAATTATCAGGCATTATTCAGCGATACTCAGATATGGCCAAGATTAATCCATCTGTCCTGGATTTTGTTGAATGAAGAATTAAAACCAATAGAAGATTTTGATTGTATCATCAAACCGGAAGGTTTTAAAATAACGCCGGCGATCAATAAGTACGCACAACTTGAAGAAGGTGAGGTTGAACGAAGAGGCATCGATCTGGGTCCTGTTTTAGATCAGTTTGCTGAAACGGTTGAAAAGGCAGATTTCATTTTTGCGCACAACCTGAATGCCAATGAAAACATAGTCGCAGCAGAATTTGTGAGACATAAAAGATCTATCAACTTTTTCAAAAAAAAGCGATTTTGTCTTATGGAGGAAGGTACCTATTACTGTAAAATACCAAATAAAGCCGGTGGATATAAATGGCCTACGCTCAACGAACTTCATGCCTTTTGTTTTCAAAAAGGATATTCGCCGGGCAACAATGCCAGAGCCGATGTTATTGCCGCAGCCAGATGTTTTATAAAACTGAAAAAAACAGGAAAATTAGAAGATTTATTTGAATCTTAAGGAATCCTTGTATATTTGACTTTCTTTACCGATGAGATGGATTTTTTTTGTATTTATTGTTTTTATCATTATTTCCGCAACCCCTTTTGTTGACCCAGAGATCGGAAAAGTTATCGATTCTTACAAAGGCGTTTCCATTTATTACAATGGTAATAATTTTTCGAGAGTCGAAGGCAGGAACATTGGGCCTGACGGATACAATTTCGGGTTAAAATACCAATGTGTTGAATTTGTAAAACGATTTTACTATCAGGCGAAAAACCATAAGATGCCCAATACTTACGGTCACGCCAAAGATTTATTTGACAAATCATTGCCTGATAGTGCTTTTAATACCAAACGGGGTCTGACACAATTCAGAAATGTGCGGGAATACAAACCCAAAGTAGACGATCTTTTGATTTACGATGGTTATCCGGGTAATAAATTTGGTCACGTTGCCATTATTTCAAAAGTTGGAGATGATTACATTGAATTAGTGCAACAAAATATGGGTAAAGAAAGCAGAAAAAAAATTAATCTGGTATATTTTGAACCCTATTGGACAGTTGCTGATTACCATGTTTTGGGATGGTTGCGCAAATAACCGATGTCCGGATAATTGAAAGAGATATTTTTAACTTTCGTGATAACAAAAACTAAAGATTTACTGTTTTCTAATATGGTATCTATATTTTTAAAATCATTTTTTATGAGACATTTTGTTGTTTTTTGTTTGCTTTTTGGGTTTTTTACGAATACTTTTTCACAGGAAGATTCAACATCACTTGCTATTTCCAGATTTGATAATGTTTCCAGCAATGTAAAAGTAAATAAAACATTTATTGACAACAAAAATGTGATATGGCTAAGCACCAATGACGGACTTGTGGAAACGACAGGGGACGGTGCCCGGGTCGTAAGGTATCTCCAGGGAATTCAGATAACCGATTTTATAAAAGACAGAGCAGAACAAAAATGGGCCGCAGGAATTAGTACGGTTTATAATATCAACACCGGAAAAAGTTACGAAATTCAAAAAGAAAATGTGGTCATTTCAGACATCGACCATTATCTCGGTGAAATATGGGTAGCCACCAATGCCGGTGTTTTTGTCCTAAGTCCCAACACCGGAAAATTTGCCCATTACAATGTAACCAATTCAAAACTGGAGAGTGATCAGATCAATTTTGTACATGGCGACAAAAACAAAGTGATGTGGATCGGAACACAAAACGGTTATGTCAGGGTAGAAAAAGGCAAATGGAAACTGGAAGAAAAAAATTCTAAAATTCTGGCCACATGCGAAAATAATGAAGGTCAGTGGTTTATTACCGAAAAGGATATGTTTTTGATCAATCCATTCAACCGTTTATTTCCTGTAAAACTTGAACCCAACCAATATAAAGGTGAAATCAACGAATTTGTCATCGACTCGAAAGGCCGTGTTTATATAGCCTCAGACATTCTTGTCAGGTATGATCCTTATAGTGAAAAAATCGAACAATTTGCTGACGATGCAGCCATGTTGTCCAAATCTGCTTTGAGTCTTGCGTGTGACAAAAATGACAACATCTGGATTGGAACCGGAGGTGCCGGATTTTATAAATTGTTGTTCGGTGATATCGCTGCTGAACAGTTAAATGCGACCATCATTCTTGAAAAACCCATCAGTTGTGTAGACACCAAAGATGCGCAACTTAAAGTTTCGGCTTTCGGCGGACATAAACCTTACACTTTCCTTTGGTCTACCAATAATCAAACGTCGACACAACTTTTCGGTTTGGCTCCGGGTGAATATACCGTGACGGTTACTGATAAATATCAAACTTCCGCCACTGCATCAATAGTAGTCGAAGACCCGAAACCCATCGTCATTGATGTGGTCGAAAATAAAAGAGTAGCTTCGCCTGTGTCAGCTGACGGGGCAAGCGTGGTCAAAGCAACCGGAGGCACCGGAACGTTAAAGTATCTATGGTCTACAGGAGCAAAAGGTCCAAATCTGACCCGGGTGAATTCAGGTGTCTACGTAGTGACAGTTCAGGATACCAAAGGATGTATTGCAAGCCTGGAAGTTGAAATTTATAAAGAAAAATTTATTCCTGAACTTGAAATTACCAAAATCAGTGTCGGTCAAACCTTGAGAATCAATGAACTCAATTTTGAAGCTGACTCCAGCAGAATAACGCCTTCCAATTTTGAAGTTTTGCAGGAAGTCTATACATTTTTGGCAAGTCACAAAAATGTTGAAGTTGAAATCGGCGGTCATACCAATACCATACCACCGCATGAATATTGCGATAAACTGTCCGCTGAAAGAGCTAAAAATGTGGCGGACTACCTGACAAATCTCGGTATCGAAACCAAAAGAGTCCGTTATAAAGGTTATGGGAAACGCCAGCCAATTACACAAAGTGAATCCGCTTCTTCCCGAATCCGAAACCAAAGAGTGGAAATCAAAATTTTGGAAATGTAGGTATTCCAACAAAAATCTGTCTTTGATTCGTGTCAAAATGACACGATTTGTTATCTTCGCCCTTTTTTTAACCAAAACGGTAAGGACATGTTGAAGAAGGAAGAGGTTTTTTCTTACAAACACGATAAAAAATACGCTAAGGCAGTTGCATATTTCTCTATGGAATTTGCTATTGACCAAAGTTTGAAAACATATAGTGGCGGACTTGGCTTTCTGGCAGGCTCGCACATGAGAAGTGCCTATGACCTTAAACAAAATCTGGTAGGCATCGGAATGTTATGGAAATACGGCTATTATGATCAGATCAGAGATATGAATGGAACCATGAAATCTGATTATACCCGAAAATATTATTCCTTCCTAACTGATACCGGCATCATATTTCCGGTAGAAGTGCATAGTGCCATCGTTTATGTTAAAGCCTTCCTGCTAAAACCTGATGTATTCGGCAGTGCACCATTATTTTTATTAAGCACAGACATCGAACAAAACGATGCCATTTCACGAACCATTACCAATCGTTTGTACGACTCAAACGAAAGTACGAGAGTGGCTCAGTCCATCGTATTGGGAATAGGTGGCGCCAGATTGCTCGAAATTCTGGATATGCCCATGGACTATTACCACATGAATGAAGGACACGCTTTACCTTTAGCCTTTTACCTGCATGATAAACTCGGATCATTGGAAGCCGTACGCGAAAAACTGGTATTCACAACCCATACACCTGAAAAAGCAGGAAATGAAGAAAGAGATATCAATTTATTGAATAAAATGTCCTTTTTCTATCATCTTACGAAAGAAGAATTCTGCAAAATCTGGGGCGTGGAAGGCAATATGGTCAATTATACCTTGTGTGCACTGAGAGCCGCAAAAATATCCAATGCCGTGTCTAAAATGCACGGTGACGTTTCCAGAGAAATGTGGTCCGGTTTTGAAAATATATGCGAAATCACCCACATCACCAATGCGCAAAACAAACGATTCTGGAAAGATGATATTTTGGAAGAAGCTTCAGAAAAAAACGATACAAAAACCATGTTGTCCAGAAAGATTGACATGAAAAAGGAACTTTTCGAAACGGTAGCTGATCAAACCGGAAAATGGTTTGACCCCAACGTATTGACGCTGGTTTGGGCCAGACGTTTTGCAGGTTACAAAAGAGCCAATCTGTTGACCCTACACAAAGAAAGATTTGATGCTTTACTGAAAAACACAAAATATCCGATTCAAATCATTTGGGCAGGAAAACCTTACCCCGAAGATTACGGTGCTATTGAAATTTTTAACGAGCTGTTTTGGTTGACCCTACCCTATCCCAACGCCACGGTATTGACCGGATATGAACTCAATTTGTCAGCAAAACTCAAAAGAGGATCTGACGTATGGCTCAACAATCCCAAGATTACCCGTGAAGCATCCGGAACGAGCGGCATGACGGCTGCGATGAACGGAAGTGTCAATTTTTCCATTCCGGATGGATGGATTCCTGAATTTGCAAAACACGGTAAAAATTGTTTTCTGATTGACCCGGCCGATGCCTCATTGTCCTCTGACAAACAGAATGAAGATGAAGCAACCCGAATGTTGGATATGTTGGAAAATGAAATTTTACCTACCTATTACGACAATAAAAAGAAATGGGCTGCCATCGTTCGGGAAGGTATAAAAACGGTGGCTCCTGCTTTTGACAGCGACCGTATGGCAGACGAATATTACAGAAAGTTGTTTGTATAAAACAAAAAAACCGGACAAATTAATTGTCCAGTTTTTTTGTTTGAAAATGACCGATCAACAAGCCTAAACCACTGACCATGAAGATTGATGCCGGATAGGCTGCATCTCCGATTACGGTAAGTTCTGCCAAAAAGCCTCCAATGATAATTCCCAAACCTACTCCCATCATAACCAGGGCCAGATTGAGGGTCAGGATTTTCCAGACAGGTGCTGCACGTGGTGCTTTAGGACTGATAAATATTCCTGCGTCCACTCCTTTTTCAATAAGAGCGAGTCTTTCCTTGTGCCTTGTTGAAAAATATAAATAGGATATACCGAATATCACTAAAAACAAACTGATAAAAACCAAAACTGCTTCCATTTTAATATAATTATGATGTTTAAAAACTATTTGTATCTTTGACAAGTACTTCTTCGTTTTGGTTACACAAAAAATAAATTTTTCTTTTTTGTAACCGTTTCCACATATTGTTTGTCTAAAAAAATATGGTTACTTCAGAAGATCAACTTTTTATAACACAAGTATTAGCAGGGAACACCGCTGCTTTTGAACATCTTGTACGTAAATACCAGGATATGGTTTTTACACTGGCTGTCAGAGTATTAAACCATCATGAAGAAGCCGAAGAAGTAGCTCAGGATGTTTTTGTAAAAGTTTTTCATTCGCTGTCAGGTTTTCAACAAAAATCAAACTTTAAAACGTGGATCTACAGGATTACCTGCAATGAATCCATCAACCGGCTCCGGTCGAAAAAAAATAAAATCTCCATGGTCAATCTGGAAGAAGGTCTGACCGCAGGATTTTACGACCAGAACCAAAATCTTGAATCTGATGAAGAAAAAAAAATCGTTCAGCAAGCTTTATTGACATTATCTGAAACCGAAAGAGTCATGGTTACGTTGTATTATTATGATGAAATGTCCATCAAAGATATTGCAACCATCACAGATATGACCGAAACCAATGTCAAAACAAAATTATTCCGAAGCCGACAAAAACTTTATGAAGTTTTAAAAGATCAATATTCGTTGTTTACATCAATTATACAAACCAACTAACATGGACCGGGAAGCAGATAAAATTGTACGAATGTCTATTAAAAAAGCTGGCCTTGAAAAACCGGGAAAGGATTTTCTTCACTCGGTTATGTCAAAAATTGAGACACAAACAGAAGTTGCCCCTGTACGTATCAAAAATGAGGCCCTGATATCTCGCAACGGATGGTTGTTAATCGGGGGTATTGTGTCTTTACTATTGGTAACGGTCCTGCTTACTGATTCAGAATACAAGCTACCTTTTGTTATTTCTTTTGAAACAGAAATGTTACACGATTATTTTTCCATATTTGAAAGCAGAATATTTGTTGTTAGTATCGTAATTACCGCAATCTTCGTATTATTACATACCTGGCTCATCAGCAGGAAGATGGATGACTGGTATCTGCGTTATAAACACCAAATGTAGCTTGGGAATGTTCTAAACGAACAGAAGACCTTCACTTTACATTCCTGAATCACGAAAGCAGACAGGTATTTTGTTTGATGTAAGCTCCGGATTTGTTCAGAAATGCTGTATTTAATGATAAAGATTGATAAAAAACCGAAAACTTAACGTCATTTTGACAGGAAGTACATGTTAAATTTATTTATACATAATGTTTTTTCACCATAAAAAATATTGTACCTTTGAGCCGGTAATTAAAGCCCTCCGGTGAATCGAATATCTGAAATATTTCTCAAAGAACTTGTCGTTGAATTCAGACAAAAATATGCATTAGGAGGAATATTTTTATTCTCAGCAACCATCGTCTTTCTGGTTTATAAAGTATTTAATCAGGTCTCCGGACTTGAGTGGTCGATCATGTTGTGGATTATAACTTTATTTGCCGGGTTGAACGCTATTGTTAAAAGTTTTGTTCAGGAAAAAAAAGAAACCTATTTATATTATTATTGCCTTTTCGATCCATTAGAACTGATAACTGCCAAACTGATTTACAATATTTTATTCCTGGGGTTACTTTTTATATCCATTTTGATATTTATGTCCTTGTTTCTTGGCTTTCCGGTCAAAGATCCGGCTTTGTTTTTTATGGGTTCTTCCCTTGGTCTTACAGGAATTGCTATTATACTGACATTTGTTTCTTTGATTGCCAATTCTGAACAATCGGGAAGCACCCTGATGTCTGTCTTATCGATTCCCCTGATATTACCCATAATGATGTTGTTATTAAAAATAACAGCCGTGAGTCTGCGTTTGATATCAGATACTTCTGTAGATCAGGACGTTTGGATGTTGGCCGGAATTGACGCCATAATGCTCGGTACCGTTATTGTTTTATTTCCTTTCTTATGGCGATCATAAAATCAAAACATATATGATACAAAAAGGAATGTGGTGGAAACTTTCCGGGATAATCCTCTTTCTCTATGTATTGTGGGGAGGAATGACGATTCCCCTGCGTCCGGGGATTACATCTATTAACCCTTCATCGGCCAAAACCGGAGATACCATCGAACTGAAAGCTACCGGATACAATACTCATTTTGCATCTGTACGTAATGGCCGGGCCTGGTTAAAACTGGATTCTGTTCACGCGATTAAAGCATTGAACTGGCAGTCAGAAAATAATAATGAGGTGACATTCAGATTTATTTTGCCTCAGACTCTGCCCAATGCCACAGAGGTTTTTCCTTTGCATCTGATTATAGACAATGAAACCGACGGAGCTTTTGTACATCCCAATGCTTTGTTTTTGTCTTCATCAACCGATACACTTTCTTTTGATGCAATACCATGGACAAAACACGAATTAGGCCAATTTAACGATCATCAGGGCATTCAGTTTCCATACAGAAGCATCTTAAATGAAACCATAAGGAATACCTTTTTTCATGTGGCTTTGTGGTTTGCCATGTTTTTATTGTTGATTTTTGGTGTGGTTTATTCCATACGGTATTTGTCAACATCAGACTACGAATTTGACAGAAAGGCCTCAGCTTATACAAACATCGCTGTTTTGTATGGAATATTCGGAATATTAACCGGTTCGGTTTGGGCAAAATTCACATGGAATACCTTTTGGACCAATGATGTCAAACTCAATATGACAGCCATTGCACTATTGATATATCTGGCTTATATAATATTGAGAGGTATGAATTACGACCAGGACAAAAGAGCGAGACTGGCAGCGATTTACAATATTTTTGCTTTTATCGCATTGATTCCCCTGGTTTTTGTAATCCCAAGAATGACAGATAGTCTTCATCCGGGAAATGGAGGCAACCCTGCCCTCGGAGGAGAAGATCTCGATCATACATTACGGATGTTTTTTTATCCGTCTATCCTGGCTTTGTTCCTTATCGGAAAGTGGATCGCAGAATTGACTATCCGCTTTGAACGGGTCAAAGATCATTTTTATTTAAAAAAATCCTGATATCATGAAATTCAAATCATTTTTGTACAATTTATTGTTGAATCTCACATGGATTATGTTGTTGATACCTGTGACCGTTCAGGCGCAGGCTATGGATTTCCTGAGAAGCACGGGAAAAATTTATACAGTCGTGGTTGTAATCGCCATTATATTTATTGGCCTCGCCATATATTTAATTCGTTTAGACAACAAACTTACTAAATTAGAAAATCATATTAAAAATGAGCAGTAGTAAACAAGCAAAATTTTATGAAAGTGTTCAACGCAATTTTGACATTGCGGCGAGCTACACCGATATCCATCCCGGATTATTGGAACAAATCAAAGTATGTAATGCCGTTTATCAAATGCGTTTTCCCGTCAAAATTGGAGAAAACTATGAAGTAATTGAGGCGTACAGAGTGCAACATAGTCACCACAGACTGCCGACCAAAGGAGGGATCCGTTTTTCTCACCTGGTAGATCAGGAAGAAGTAATGGCACTTGCAGCTTTGATGACCTATAAATGTGCTATCGTAGACGTTCCTTTCGGTGGTGCAAAAGGTGGTGTCAAAGTTAGTCCCCGTTCATATACGGAAGAAGAACTTGAAAGAATCACCCGAAGATATACCGTTGAGTTGATCCGCAAAAACTTTATCGGACCATCTATAGATGTACCTGCTCCGGATTACGGAACAGGAGAAAGAGAAATGGCGTGGATTCTTGATACCTATCAGACCTTCAAAGGCGGTGAAATTGATGCTGCCGGTTGCGTAACGGGTAAACCGGTCAAACAAAACGGTATCCATGGAAGAACAGAAGCAACAGGTCGTGGTGTATATTATGCATTGAGAGAGTTTTTCAAAGATAAAAGAATGGTTGAAAAAATCGGTTCAACCATGGGTATCGCCGGAAAAACTATGGTCATCCAGGGTATGGGTAACGTGGGTTCTTATGCCGGTTTGATTTCAGAAGAAGAAGGTGGTGTCAAAATCATAGGTCTTTCAGAAATTGAAGGTACGATCTACAAAGCAGATGGTATCAGTATGAAAGAGGCTCTTGAATTCAGAAAACAAAATGGCACCATTTTGGGATTCCCGGGATCAACAACCCTGCCTGACAGAGGAGATTGGGTGGCTATCGAGTGTGATATCCTGCTTCCGTCTGCTTTGGAATCTGTCATCACCATCGACAATGCGCACAGAGTAAAAGCAAAAGTTATCGGTGAAGCTGCCAATGGTCCTATAACTGCCAACGCAGAAGAAGTATTGTTGGACAACAATATTGTGATCATCCCGGATATGTTTATCAACGCCGGTGGTGTAACCGTTTCTTATTTTGAATGGTTAAAAAATCTTTCTCACATGCGTTTCGGAAGAATTGACAAAAGATTCAACCAAAACACATACAGCAACCTTGTCAGTCTGGTCGAAAAACTCACCGGAAAAACCATCGATGAACGTGAAAAAGCCATTCTGACCAAAGGAGCAGATGAAGTAGATCTGGTAAGATCAGGTTTGGAAGAAACCATGGTCAACGCCTACGAAAATATCATGGAAGTTTATTGGAAAAACCAACCAAAGATGAGAAGCCTCAGATCGGCTGCTTTCGTCAATGCCTTGGAAAAAGTAGCCAATGACTAGATGACAATGGGTGTATTTCCATAATATATCAGGCATTGTAAACAAACCATTTCATTTTCCCCTGAAAACAAAATTAAAAAACTTTTTCCAAAAAAGTAATTTGAATTCAGGGGAAAATATTATTTTTGCATTCGATTTTAAAAAATCATTGACGGAGATTATAGCTCAGTTGGTTAGAGCATCGGTTTGTGGTACCGAGGGCCGTGGGTTCGAGTCCCATTAGTCTCCCATAAAGCACCGGAAATTCCGGTGCTTTTTTTTTGTACCATACTGTGGAAAACCACCAAAATATTGATGCTTTTAAAATTTAACAAAAGGAATTAATGTTTTTTCCATTTGAATAAAATATTGACCGTTTTGCAGATTATCCAAATATATTTTGTCAGTTACATAGCGAATTTCTTTAGTCATCAAAATATTTCCTGCACCATCTAATACTTGATAAAAACCCGGTCCCTCACCATTTTGAAGGTTTATGTTTATATAATCACGTGCCGGATTAGGAAAAACCAACACTTTCGGTACATCAATATCATTATTATTTACTGTGCCTGAAGTGACCATATAATCGGCACAAAAGTAGGCCGGCGTATTCATGCCAAACTGTCCTGTATCCGAAGAAGAAAGTGCAAAAGACAAACTATCCACATTGCCTAAAGAACTCAGATCCACCCATTCCCATGTGTTTACAATGTAGTCCTGATTATTGTCCGAAAAGCGATAATCTGCCAGATAAAAATTGACACTGTCACTTTTGATATTCCCTTCTGAATAGGCCTTAATTGTCACCAGGAAATAATCAGGATCATTTCCGGACACACCCCCGAATTTTTTAGCAAAACCATCTCCATCTTTCATACTCAGATATGCATAGGTAGAATTGGTAATGTACATACCACTGATTGGTTTGCCGGCTGCCTCATTACGCAAAACCATATTATTATTACCAAATGCAGAATTGACCACATAGTGTTTCGAACCGTTGTAACCGCTGCCCGTTATAGCACTGTACTGATTACCAAACCCGGGCGTGGTCTTATCGGTGACATTAGAAACAGCCCACCCTGTCCAGTAAAAAAATTCACTGTCATAATAATTTGGCAAAAAAACCAACCCATTCGTAAACCCTCCTTCATTTCCTGCATCATTCAGATAAGTGTTTTCCGGAAGATTAAACTCTTCAAAGTTCCACGTGACCTGGGCATGAATAATTCCTACATTCAAAACTAAAAAGAAAGTAAAAAAGCACTTCATATTAAAAATATTTATAATGTGTTTTATTTTTTATGGTTGTTTTTGTAAAAACTGAAACGAAAACCCTCCCTGGAAATGAATACCCGGCATCGGCCTCCTCTCAACAATGACGTAATTTTTATTCCACACATTATTGATGTGTAAAAACAATGACCCTGTCCATCGTTTTTGATTGAGATAATAAGCCAAATGTACATTGCCGACAAAAAAAGAAGGTATTCGTTCATTTATCCCTTGTGACGCTCCGGTAAAACGATGTTGATACATAAAACTGAAATATTTATGGCTGGTCTGTAAGTTTATAAAACCCTGATGAACAGGTGTATATATCAATTGGCTACCGGCTTCAATTTTGGGATTTTTAACCGCAACCTGATTGGTAGACCGGATGTAATCATATCCCATTGATGCAGACCAAACCATTGATTTTTTTTTATATTCCATTATCATCCTTGGTTCCCAACCTCTGCTGACCACTCTGGTGATGTTATTGGCAGAAAAGAAAAATGCCCCTTCCTGAATGCTCCACAGTATCCATTGGTTAATATTTCTGTAATACCACGCCATGGTTGTTCTGATTTTTAAACGGTCAAACCGAAATTCATAAACAGACCCGACTTCCCCACTCCATCCGGACTCCGGCAAGAGATCCGGGTTGCCTCCCGGTCGCCAAAACCGGTCATTGAGTGTCGGGAAACGATAATTACGGTTGATTTTTGCAAAAAAATGTCCATTTTTTTGTACCTGATATTCTGCGGCCCACGATGGTAAAAAAGGCGCCTTTTGTTGACCGATCCATTCCTGTCTCAATCCTGTCTGAAATGTCCATTCTTTTACCAACATCTTCCATGAGGCAAAAAATGATAAGCGGTTTTCTTCCGGAACCACGGATCTGTAACCGTTTGCCCGGGCTTTAGTATGGCTGTGGGTAGTACCTAATTGTAAAAAATGTTTGTTTTGCCATGACCATTGGCCGGAAAATTCATTCAAAAGGATAAAAAATTCATTTTCCGCTTTTTCCAAATTTATAGGGTCTTCATAGTTTAGTTTTTCTGAAAAAAAACCACTTTTGAACAACCAAAAACCGCGCTTTGTAAAAATTTTATAATCAAACATGATCCGGTGCGACAGGTCTGCCTGTTCTGCTCCACTTTTTGACTGAACATTGGTAGGCGGAATCTGTCGGTTGGCTTTTTGAAACCAATAATGCAGCGTCAACCTTTGTTTTTTTGTTATATTCCAATAAAAATCCTGTAAAAATGACTGTTGCCGGTAAGCGGCATTGGTTTGACGCCTCAGAGGCAATCCAGGGGCCAAAGGGTATAAAAAATCATTTTCCGCTTTTTGATCAGCATACCTGCTGACACTTTGCCATTTTTTATTCCCCAGACTGATCTTATTTTCATACAAAAAATGTCCAAAACTTCCAGACTGAACTCTTGCGGAAACTTTGGTTCTTAGCCTGAAATCAGGTTCGTTTTTGAGACTCACCAAACCTCCGATGGCACCTGAACCCCACATGGCAGCATTGCTTCCGGCCACAAATTCAACTGTTTCTACAGAAGAAGTCGGCAATAGAGACAAATCAAGTAAACCAAGCATCGGGCTTTGAACCGGCAATCCATTCCAAAGGACCAAGGTATGACCTGCACTACCGCCTCTGACGGCAGAAGTAGCCAATGATCCGGGACCATAGTTTTTAACATACACTCCGGTTTCAACACCTAATAATTCTGCAATGTTGTTGATATTGCGACTTGTCAAGGTATCAACCGACCATGTCCCGACAATAGTTCCGGTATGTTTTGTGCGGATATTCTGATCGGTGATGACCACTTCTTCGGTCAAAATGGTGGTATCAGCCCACACCTGAGCACTGCCGGAAATCAAAAATCCTCCGGCAAAAAACCATAAAAATAATAAAGTATATCTGATGTATTTTGACATGATCAAGACTGCTGAAAAATAACACACAGAAAACAATGCAGCCTGAACATTAAGGGATTCTACCTAATTAGGTAAAACCACAAATTTTCGTCCGTAGCATTGCCTTTTGTGCGAAGGCAATATCCACACTTGTCCGGAAGGCGATCTGGCTTATGATTTTGACATCAATTACAGTTGCGCAACAGCTCACGATTCGCACGTGATTCCCCTTTTCCACTTTGTTTTAAAAGCGCACTGTCCTTTTTAAAAAACAAAAGCCGGAAAGTATTTATAAAACAAAGGTACCATCAAATATCGAATAAAAAAAATTTATTTACCAACCGGACACGGAACATCTTTCCCGCATGGCTTTTCAAAAACATATTACAATTTCATATATATTTACTATATTTGCGCTTTGAAGGATAAACCTGATTATATGAGTGACGAAATTAAAAATAAGGTAACAGATACCGATGGCGAAGGAAGCGATCTGGTGACGCTGAACCATATGTACAAAGAATATTTTCTGGATTATGCGTCTTATGTCATCCTGGAAAGAGCAGTTCCTGACATTGATGACGGACTAAAACCCGTCCAACGAAGGATTCTCCATGCTATGAAAGAAATGGATGACGGCAGATACCACAAAGTAGCTAATATCATAGGTCAAACCATGCAATACCACCCACATGGTGACGCAGCTATCGGAGATGCATTGGTCAATTTGGGTCAAAAAGATTTATTGATAGATTGTCAGGGAAACTGGGGAGATGTTCGTACCGGTGATTCCGCGGCTGCACCCCGATATATAGAAGCCCGTTTGACAAAGTTTGCCCTTGAAGTACTTTTTAATCCGCAAACTACTGAATGGCAATTGTCTTATGACGGTCGTAAAAAAGAACCTGTCTCCTTACCGGTAAAATTCCCGTTGGTTTTATCCCAAGGTGTCGAAGGTATTGCCGTAGGTCTATCTACCAAAATCCTGCCTCACAATTTTATCGAACTGATCAAAGCTTCCATAAAAATTCTCGAGGGGAAAAAGGTCAAAATTTACCCGGATTTCCAAACGGGAGGAATGATTGATGTCAGCGAATACAACGACGGAAAACGCGGAGGAAGAGTTAAGGTCAGAGCCAAAATCAAAATTGTCGATAAATCCAATATTTCAATCGTGGATCTGCCTTTTGGTGTGACGACAAATACCATGATTGAGTCTATCCTCAAAGCAAATGATAAAGGACAGATAAAAATCAAAAAAGTCATCGATAACACGGCAAAAAATGTCGAAATCCTGTTGGAACTCATGCCCGGCGTTTCTCCTGACGTCACCATGGATGCCTTGTATGCTTTTACAGATTGTGAGGTTTCTTACTCACCGAATGCTTGTGTAATCGTGGACAACAAACCTTTGTTTCTCGATGTGCTTGAAATCCTTGAAGTGTCAACGATGCAAACCAAGGAACTTCTACGCAGAGAACTCGAAATACGCAAAGCTGAGCTGGAAGAAAAATGGCATTTGGCGTCATTGGAAAAAATATTTATCGAAAACAGAATTTATCGCGATATTGAAGAATGCGAAACCTGGGATGATGTCATCAAAACCATCGATATCGGGCTCAAAAAATATGTCGCAACTCCTTCAGATCCTTTATCAAAAGGGGATACAAGACTCATGTTGATGCGGGATATTACCGAAGACGATATCATCAAGTTGACTGAAATCAAAATTAAACGGATCTCTAAATTCAATTCATTCAAAGCAGATGAGTTGATGGCAGGATTGCTGAGCGAACTCGAACAGGTAAAACATCATCTGGCTCATCTGACCGAGTATGCCATCGCCTATTTTGAAAATTTGCTGACCAAATATGGTAAAGGCAAAGAAAGAAGAACAGAAATCACCAATTTTGTATCTATCGAAATCAAAGAAGTTGTCGCCAATAATGCCAAACTTTATGTTGATCGTAAAGAAGGTTTTATCGGTATGGGAATGAAAAAGGATGAATTTGTCTGTGATTGTTCAGATATAGCAGACATCATCGCTTTCACCAAAGACGGTAAGTTTAAAGTTGTCAAGGTAGCCGATAAGGTTTTTGTCGGAAAAGATATAATCCATGTCGACGTTTGGTTAAAATCAGATGACCGAACGACGTACAATATGATTTATCTTGACGGAACGTCCGGTAAAGCCATGGCAAAAAGATTTAACGTCACGGCAATAACACGGGACAAAGAGTACGACCTGACCATGGGAACCAAAGGCAGTAAGGTTTTGTATTTTACCGTAAATCCAAATGGTGAATCAGAAATTGTCAACATCCAGCTTTCACCAGGATCGTCAGCAAAAAAGAAAATTTTCGATTTTGATTTTGCTGAATTGGCGATAAAAGGTCGCGGTTCTCAAGGAAATCTGGTTACCAAATATCCGGTCAAAAAAGTGACTCAGGTTTCCGTAGGGAAATCTTCTTTGGGTGCTATGAAAATCTGGCTGGATGAAGTCTCCGGCAAATTGAATCAGGATGAAAGAGGTAAATACCTGGGTGCTTTTGATACCGGATGTAAGTTGGTTACTCTTTATAAAGATGGCGCTTACGAAATCAATGACCTCGACCTGACCAAAAAATTTGATGTCAACAACATCGTCGAAATTGGAAAGTACGAAGAAGACACCGTTGTTAATGTCGTCTATCATGAAGGGGAAAAAGGATGGTCTATGGTCAAACGTTTTAAAGTCGAAACCAGTACCCAGGACCAGAAATTCAGTTATTTGCCTGAATCACCGGGAACAAAATTGTATTATGTGACCATTTTAAAAAATCCGGTGGTACAATATACCTATAAAATCGGTGGTCAAAATGTCGAAAAAACATTAGAAATAGCACAATTTATTGAGGTAAAAGGTTGGAAAGCCCTCGGCAATAAATTATTTGAAGGCAAATTGATGAAGGTTACCTTTGTCTCTGCAGATGCTGAAATCACTTCTGAAGAAGCTGAATCCAAGGAGGAAGATTTTGTACAAAAAACAGATGCTGTGGTAAAACCTGACACACAGGTCAAACAAGCGTCTTTATTTGATATGGAACCTCCGGAGGAGACAGATAAAGATAAAAAAGACAAACTCAGTACCGGAGACACAATAGAATTTGACGTCTAAAACCCGGTTTTGACACATAAAAAACATCTTTTTCACTATTGCAGCGGAAAAGATGTTTTTTTTTGTCCTTATTTGTATTGATTTGTGAGGAACTCCTGAAAACAATTTTGAATTATGTTTTATTTATATCTTTGTATTCTTCATTCAAAAATTGACAATACAGCATGAAACAATATCTGGATCTTTTGCGACACATAGTCGATACCGGAACCCAAAAATCCGACAGAACAGGCACAGGAACGATCAGTTGTTTTGGATATCAGTTGAGAACTGATCTTGCTGAAGGTTTTCCTCTTTTGACCACAAAAAAGATACATTTTAAATCCGTTGTTTATGAATTGTTATGGTTTCTCAAAGGCGATACCAATATCAAATACCTGACTGACCATGGTGTCAGAATCTGGAATGAATGGGCTGATGCCGAAGGAAATCTCGGGCCGGTTTATGGCAAACAATGGCGTTCGTGGGAAAAAACCGACGGCACCACAGTAGATCAGATTTCAAACCTGATGGATACAATCCGCAATAATCCTGATTCACGCCGGATGATTGTAAATGCCTGGAATGTTGGTGATATTGACAAAATGGCGCTCACTCCTTGCCACTGTTTGTTTCAGTTTTATTTGGCTGACGGGAAATTATCCTGTCAGTTGTACCAAAGATCGGCAGATGTATTTTTGGGCGTACCTTTTAACATAGCTTCTTACGCTTTACTGACGCACATGATAGCACACGTTTGTGGTCTGGGTGTCGGAGAGTTTGTACATACTTTTGGTGATGTACATTTGTATAATAATCACATCGAACAAGCCAAAGAACAGATGTCCCGAACACCGGGAAAACTGCCGGTGTTAAAGATCAAACGTCAGGTTTCGTCTATTTTTGATTTTGAATATGAAGATTTTGAGATAGAAGAATACCATCCGCAAGCTCACATCAAAGCTTCAGTTTCTGTATAGATGGAAAAAAATTGGTGGCCTTACCTACTTGCCGGAGAATCGGTATTTTTTTTATTTTTCTGGTTGATTAATCCATATCTCGCATGGCTGCTTACCGTAGTACTCGCGCCGATATTTATGGCTGTTTTTATTATTGCCAAAATTTCTGAATGGATTGAAAAATCAAATGTTCACGGTAGTTTTTTTTCTTTTATGTTTTGGATGGGTTTTATCCCTTTGGTTTGGGCTCTGATATTTTGTTGGCTGGATGATTTCGCCTTCAGTTGGATGAAATGATATTTTTTTAAGGAGTAAATTTATACCCTACAGATCTGATGGAATGAAAATACCTGGGATTTTTAATATCCGGTTCAAAATATTTTCGCAGAGCTAAAATAAAATTATCAATGGTTCTTGTTGATGGAAAAACATCATAACCCCAAACTGCCTGCAATATTTGATTTCTGGAGACAACTTCATTTTGTTTGTCAACCAAAAGTTGTAATAAAAGTGCTTCTTTTTTGGTCAGTTCAAAGGTACCGTCGGGTCCCTGAACGACGTACGTGGCAAAGTTTACTTCAAAACCCCCAAACGCATAAGTCACCGCCTCATGGGCCTTTTCGTCAGAACTTCTTCGCAGGATATTGTGGACCCTGAGCAACAATTCCTCCAATTGAAAGGGTTTGGTGAGATAGTCATCAGCTCCGAGTTTCAAACCCAAAATCCTGTCATTTGACGTGTCTTTTGCAGAAATAATAATGATTCCTACTTTTTTATTTTGGAGACGGACTTTTTCACAAATCTGAAACCCACTGACTTCAGGCAACATAACATCGAGTATCAGCAGGTCAAAATACTGACTTTCAGCTATGTCGAGAGCTACTTTTCCATGATCACAGGAGACGACTTCATAGCCCTCCATTTCCAGGTTCATCCTGATGATTCTGTTGAGGCTTTCTTCGTCTTCAACCAAAAGTATTCTCATAATATCCGTATTTTATTTTGGTAAAATTACATTAAATATACTGCCTGTCGGTTGATTTTCAGATATTTCGATCCTTCCTTTGTGGGCTCTTACGATACGACCAGCGATATATAAACCCAAACCGGTTCCTTTTGTTTTGCGTGTATCTTCACTGCCAACCCTAAAAAAAGGTTCAAAAATTTTGGTTTTATCTTCTTTAGAAATACCAATTCCGTAATCCATACATTGAAAAATCACGGCTTCTTCATTTTCTGTAAGGGCAACATCAATGACAGGTTGGTCTCCACCGTATTTGACTGCATTTTCCAGAATGTTGACCAAAACTGAGTCAAATGCCTCTCTGTCAACGGGATAAAATATCTCCTTCTGACGCTCAAAACGAATGGTCAGTCCGGGATTTAATGTACGGAACCGATTGATCTGATGGTCGACAAAATCATTCATTTCTGTGGGCTCAAAATTGTATTGATAAGCGGTCTGGAGTTTGGCTGAAAGCAAAAGGTTATTGATCAGTTTTTCAAGTCGTTTGCTTTCTGAAAGTATATTATCCAATAAAACGTGTCTTTTTTCTTTATCGAGTTCCCTTTTTTGCAAGGTTTCCGTGATGAGATTGACTGAAGCAATGGGCGATTTCAACTCATGGGTTATGGATAATAAAAAGTTTTTTTGGCGTTGCGCTGCATCGAGTTCTTTGTTGAACATTCTTTGCAAAACATACAAACCGATGATCAACATACAGCCGAAAACAAACCCTTCACCAAGGATCATTTTGGCTTTCCTGTCGTGAAACACTTTGAGTGAGTGGTATGCTTCGTTATATCCCGCCAAATTTTTGTCAAGCTGAGCTGCTTTGGCAGAAAAAAGTTCCGCATTATTTTTACTCAACAATATCGTCCACCAGATTAATGCCAGCGACATATAAAACATGACAGAATAAGTCAGTATTCTCATCCTAATAATATCCGGTGTAATTAAAAGGACTTATGTTTTTTAAGTCGTTTTTCAAAGTATCCGAAACCGGTAGTCCATCGACAAAATGATGAATATCTTCTTTTGTGATACTGGTTTTGCCCCGGGTAAGATCTTTGAGCAGTTCGTAAGGATTGGGTATACCTTCCTTCCGCAAAACACTTTGTATGGCTTCAGCTACCACTGCCCAGTTTTGGTCAAGGTCATACTCCATTTTTTTTGTGTTGACTACAATTTTAGACAGTCCTTTTTCGAGGGATGCCATGGCAGTCATGATGTGTCCGAAAGGAACGCCCCAATTTCTCAAGACCGTACTGTCGGTAAGGTCTCTTTGCAACCGGGAGATAGGTAGTTTTTCAGCCAGATGACCTAAAATCGCATTGGCCATCCCCAGATTGCCTTCTGCATTTTCAAAATCTATAGGATTGACTTTGTGAGGCATGGCAGAAGATCCAATTTCACCGGCTACAACTTTTTGCGTAAAATATTCCAAAGAAATGTATGACCATATATCTCTGCAAAGATCTATCAGAATAGTGTTGATTCTGGAATATACGTGCGCCAATGCCGCCAGGTCATCATAATGAGCAATCTGTGTTGTATAATGTGACCTCTTTAGTCCCCATGAGGCACAGAGTTCGTCTGCAAATGTTGGCCAGTCACATGTCTGGTAGGCAACTTTGTGCGCGTTAAAATTGCCGGTAGCGCCCCCAAACTTACAAAGTATGGTTGTATTTCGCAGGACGGTAAGCTGATTTTCGAGTCTTTCAACAAATACCATAAACTCTTTTCCCAGGGTCGTCGGTGAAGCCGGCTGACCATGTGTTCTGGCCAGCATGGGAAATCCGTGATATTTTTCAGCGTGTTCTTTGATCAACCGGATCACGTTTGTAATGGCCGGAATCAAAATATTTTCCTGACAACTTTTGTGAGAAAGCGGAATAGCTGTATTATTGACATCCTGCGAAGTCAGTCCAAAATGAACATATTCTCTGAAGCCCGCAAAAGGAGTATTTTCCAATTTTTCCTTAATAAAATACTCTACCGCTTTAACATCGTGGTTGGTTGTTTTTTCAATGGTTTTGATTCTGACCGCATCTTCTTCAGAAAAGTATTGGTAGATTTCTTTTAAATCTTCCAGCCCGTTCTCATCAAAGGACAGTATGTTTTTATTCTGCAGATAAGTCAATAAACTTATAAAATAATCGATTTCAATTTTTACTCTGAAATGTATGAGACCGAATTCTGAAAAATACGGACTGAGTGAGCGGGTTTTCTCGGCGTACCTTCCGTCTACCGGTGAAATTGCGTGTAACATATGTTTAACTTAAGGCTTGTTAATTTTGTCCATCAAATGTTTGGATTCTTCTTTACGTTTGATGTAGTAATAGGTTTCAACCTGCGAACGGACAGCAATGTCGCTGGTATTTTTTTTATATTTATTTTCCTGCTTTTCATCCAACATTCTTGCTTTCACATTGTCATTCAGCTGAATATTCATGCAGGTTATGATGTTTTTCGAAATATCCGGATCATAGACCGGAAATAACGTTTCAACCCTGAAATGCAGATTTCTGACCATCCAATCAGCTGAAGAAAGATACACTTCCTCCTGACCGTTATTATGAAAAACAAAAACCCTGGCATGTTCCAGATATCTGTCCACTATAGAAATACCTTCTATATTTTCACTCAGACCTTTGATACCGGGAATGATACAACATATACCCCGGATGATCAATTTGATTTTTACACCGGCCTGACTGGCTTCGTACAACAAGTCAATCATTTCTTTATCCTGAATGCTATTCATTTTCAGGATCATAGAGGCATTTTTACCACTTTTGGCGTTATCAATTTCCCGTCTGATGAGGGCAATAAATTTTTCTTTCAGGTTGAACAATCCGATACCCAGATGGATAAATTCCTGCTGAGGCCTTTGTTTTGTTTCCAAAAAAGTAAAAACTCTGGCTACTTCAGAAGTGATTCGTTTGTCGGACGTAAACAAACCAAAATCTGAATATATTTTGGCTGTATCTTCGTGAAAATTTCCTGTACTCAGATAGGTAAATAAGTTTGGTTTTCCGTTTTCCAACCTACGAACCAATGCCAGCTTTGAATGCACTTTGTAGCCGGGCATACTGTAATGTACCGTTACACCGGCCTTTTCAAGTTCTTCGCCCCATTTTAAGTTGGCTTCTTCATCAAATCTGGCTTTTACTTCGATAAAGGTACTGACCTGTTTTCCGTTTTTGACGGCATTTTTCAATGCCAACATAATTCTGGAAACCTTCGCTACCCGGTATTGAATGACCTTGATATGGGTCACTTCGGGATCAAAAGCTGCATCTTCAAAAAACTTGATCACAGCTTCATAATTGTGGTAAGGAACATGAATCATGTAGTCTTTTTCGGCAATTTTTTCAAAAACCGACTCACTTTCTTCCAATTCTTCAATGCCTACCGGCAAAAGTTTCTGATCCTTGATACCATGCATGCCAAAGTCAGGAAATTTAAAAAAGTCAGAATTATTATGATACCTGCCCTCCGGCAAAAGGTCCAGCTTTTCCAGATCGAATACATACATCAGATATTCCAAAAAGTGTTTCGGCATCGTCCTGTCATACACCATTCTGGAGGCAATACCTGTGCTTCTTTTGGAAACACTTTTTTTAATTTTGGCGATCAGGTCTCCCTTATATTCGTCATCAATATACAACTCTGCGTCGCGGGTCAGTTTTATAGAAAAAGAATCCTGAATATCATAACCCGGAAAAATCAATCGTACACTATGTCTGACGGCGTCGTCCAACATGATAATTTGTTTGACCGTCGTGCTTCTGGATGGTAATTCCAAAAAGCGGGACATATGATCCGATGGTATTTTGACCAGAGCATATTCCGGAGTCGGATTGGTGTCTTCTTTACTTAACAAGTGCAACGCCAGATACAAAGCGCCGTCGTTTAGAAAAGGTTTGATTTTTTTGCCCAATAGTACCACCGGTTGGACAAAAGGCAACATGTTTTCATTAAAATAGGTATCAATAAACTCGATTTGTTCTTTTGTCAGATTTTTTCTGGATACAAGTTGAATATTGTGTTTTTTCAGCTCCGAAACGATGGTTTTTTCAAAAATATGGCTGAATTCTATCTGATGCTGATTCGCCAGGGTGAGGATTTCTTTTAAAATATCTTCCGGATTAAAATCCAGCGTTTTACGGGTTGCTTTATCTGCTCTGGCCAGTCCACGGTGGTTAGCCACACGAACCCTAAAAAATTCATCCAGATTGGAAGAATAGATAGCGAGAAATTTTAATCTTTCCAACAATGGCACGGAAAGGTCCTTTGCCTCCTGCAAAACCCTGTAGTTGAACGAAAGCCAACTCACGTCGCGATGGATATACTTATTTTGGTTTGTCATAACAATATTCCTGTGGTGCAAAATTAAATATTTTAACCTTAGAAAAGATTAAGTTTAGAAGAATATTCCCATTTGGCTTTATGTTTGACGAAAGCATGAATATTTGTCGTAGAATCAAAACAATTTTTTTCCTCAACCGTTACGATAAAATGTTTTAAAACTTCTTTTTTTTTTCTATTTTTGCACCGATAATTATTGACATGAGTGTATTAGATTTAGCCAGAGTAGTCATTTACCGTTTTCACGAAAAAGGTTTGGAAATTTTTCTTATTCAAAATGAAATGGAAAATGACCCTGAAGTATGGAAAATTCCTGAAGGAGCGCTCCTTGCTTTGGAAGAAAAACTCAAAACCATCAATCTTGATGCTGTGGTTACAGAAGATGGCAGGACGGTCAAAACCCTGGCTATTGAAGGAGATTGGCATGATATTCCGTCCATCAGAGGTATGCTGAAACACGATGTTAAACTGGTAAAATCCATCGTAAAAGAAAATCTTCCGGGAATCGAAAAAGGCGGTTTTTTTGCTATCAAAGAAGCATTTAAAAAAGTCCTTCCACAGGAATATAAAGCACTCAAGGAACTAAAAGACATTTTATTTGACCGAAATTCGGTTACGAATATCTGACACACATGAATCCCGAAACCTATTCCTTACCAGGTACCGATTTTGAATTTTCAGGACAAACGGCTGTTTATCACGGCAAAGTAAGAGATGTCTACACCATTGGCGAAAAACTGGTCATGGTGGCAACAGACAGAATATCAGCATTTGACCATATACTTCCAAGGGCTATTCCTTACAAAGGGCAGGTTTTGAACCAGTTGGCCGTTCATTTTTTGCAGGCAACAAAAGACATTGTTCCGAACTGGTTGATGGCAAGTCCTGATGCGAATGTTTCTGTCGGGAAAGCAGCTGAACCTTTTAAAGTTGAAATGGTGATCCGCGGTTTTCTGACCGGTCATGCATTACGTGAATATAATGAAGGTAAAAGAGTTTTGTGTGGTGTCGATCTGCCGGATGGACTCCTGCCAAACCAAAAGTTTGATCATCCCATCATAACACCTACGACCAAAGCATCTGAAGGTCACGACGAAGACATCAGCAAAAAAAACATCATTAACTCCGGAATTGTATCCGCAGAGGATTATGAAATTCTGGAGAAGTATACGCACGCATTGTTTCAAAGAGGCAGTGAAATGGCCGCTGAAAGAGGTTTGATTCTGGTAGATACAAAATATGAATTTGGCAAGATCAATGGAGAAATCATTCTGATAGACGAAATCCATACGCCTGATAGTTCGAGATATTTTTTAGCGGAAGATTACCACAGAGATTTCGGTAAAGACGTACCGATGAACCAACTTTCCAAGGAGTTTGTCCGCGAATGGCTCATAACCAACGGTTTTCAGGGAAAAGATGGTCAAAAAATGCCGGAAATGCCGGATGATTTTGTTTGGTCTGTATCCAACAGATATATCGACCTGTATGAAAAAGTAACGGGAAAACCCTTTGACAAAGCAGATACCTCTCAAATCAAAGAAAGGGTCAAAAACAATATCGAACAATATCTAAGAGGATAATTAATCCAATTTTTTTTAGGCTTTTCTGACAAACTCAGACTTCAGCCCCATGGAACCAAATCCGTCAATTTTGCAATCAATATTGTGATCTCCGTCTGTAAGCCTGATATTTTTTACTTTAGTTCCGGCTTTGACAGGTTTTGGCATACCTTTGACCGGCAAATCTTTGATGACAATAACTGAGTCTCCGGTAAACAATTCATTATTGTTTGAATCAAAAACCCTCAGGGTATCATCAGCCGGTTTTTCATCATCAACCGGATTCCATTCATAAAAACATTCCGGACAAATCAACAACTCATCGCTTTCATAGACGTAAGGACTTTTGCATTTTGGACAGGGAGGTATAACTGACATTTTATGGTATTAAATATTTAAAAATGGTTTGAACAGTTTCTGTTTAAAAATGGCCAATGGTGACATGTAGCAGGTTAATAAAAAGAACTTTTTATATAAAACTATGTCCTTTTATATTTTTACAGGTTAATAAGTATCCAACCTATAAAAAAACAAAAAAAGCCCTGAAGTAAATTCAAGGCTTTTTTTGGGTTACGCTTATGCATCAATTTTTGCATATTTGGCGTTTTCTTCGATAAACTTACGTCTTGGAGGTACTTCATCTCCCATTAACATAGAAAAAATACGGTCTGCCTCGATAGCGTCGTTGATGGTGATTTGTCGCAAAATTCTGTTGATAGGATCCATGGTTGTTTCCCACAACTGTTCCGCGTTCATTTCACCCAAACCTTTATAACGTTGTGTTTTTATTGAATTATCTTCCTTGCCGTTGGAATAATGTTCGATTGCGGATTTTCTTTCCTCATCATTCCAGCAATATATAAAATTTTTACCTTTCCGAACCTGGTACAACGGAGGTGCTGCAATGTACACATGACCTTGTTCGACCAATGGCTTCATATACCTGAAGAAAAATGTCATTATAAGCGTAGAAATGTGGCTACCATCGACGTCGGCATCACACATGATGACTATCTTATGATAACGGAGTTTTTCAATATTAAGAATTTTTTCTCCGTCCTTTTCTTCTATGGAGACACCAAGGGCAGTAAACATATTTTTAATCTCCTCGTTTTCATAAATCCGGTATTCCATGGCTTTTTCGACGTTGAGGATTTTTCCTCTCAACGGCAGAATAGCCTGAAAGTTCCTGTCCCTTCCTTGTTTGGCAGTTCCACCTGCCGAGTCTCCCTCTACCAAAAATATTTCTGATTCGACCGGATCTTTAGAACTGCAATCCGACAATTTTCCCGGAAGCCCACTACCTGTGAGTACATTTTTTCGCTGAACCATCTCTCTGGCCTTTCTTGCAGCATGTCGGGCAGTTGCAGCCAAAATAACTTTATCAATGATTTTGCGTGCCTGCATCGGATTTTCTTCGAGATAATCCTTCAAAACATCACCCACACATCGGGAAACGATTCCGTTTACTTCCGAATTTCCCAATTCTCCTTTGGTCTGACCTTTAAACTGTGGTTCCGGAACCTTAACACTTATGATCGCCGTCAGACCCTCTTTAAAGTCTTCTCCCTGAATGGCAATTTTTAATTTGCTGAACATATTATTATCGTCGCCGTACTGTTTGAACAATCTTGCGATGGCTCTTCTGAAACCGGCTACGTGTGTTCCTCCGTCTCTTGTATTGATATTGTTGACAAAAGAATAGATATTTTCCTGATAACCGGTATTGTAGGTCATAGCTACTTCCACTTCGACATTATCTTCTTTACCGATTACATGAATAGGGTCCTCGATTAATGGCGTTCTGGTTTCATCCATATACAAAACAAACTCCTTAAGACCGCCTTCAGAATAAAAATCCTGCCTTTTGAAAGAACCATCCTCATTGGTTTCTCTTTCGTCTGTCAAAGAAAGTTTCAGCCCTTTGTTCAAATAAGCCAACTCTCTGATTCTGGTCGCCAGTGTCGAGAACGTATATTCCAGGGTTTCGAAAATTTCTCCGTCAGGTCTGAAGGTCACCTTTGTTCCGGTCGATGATGAGGTTCCAATCTCTTTTACAGGACCTAAAGGTATACCTTTGCTGTATTCCTGTTCGAACATTTTTCCTTCCCGCTGAACTTCTACCCGCACATAATCCGACAAAGCGTTAACACATGAAACCCCTACCCCGTGAAGACCACCGGAAACCTTATAGGTATTTTTATCAAATTTACCCCCTGCGTGCAATACCGTCATAACCACCTCAAGAGCTGATTTTTGCAGTTTTTCGTGCATGCCTGTCGGGATACCCCGACCATTATCCACCACGGTTATGGAGTTGTCCGGATGAATGGTCGTTTCAATATGTGTACAATGACCGGCTAAATGTTCGTCGATTGAGTTATCAATAACTTCCCATACCAAATGGTGTAATCCTTTTATATCGGTACTACCGATATACATCCCCGGTCTTTTTCTGACCGCTTCCAGACCCTCAAGAGCCTGGATATTATCGGCACCGTAACTGCTTTCTTTTTGATTCTGATTATTTTCGCTCATATTCTTGTTAAAATCTAATTATAAGGGTGCAAAAATACGCAATTTTAAGCTAAAGAACAAGAAATACAGGCAATAATTATCATAAAAAATCATTTTTATATTGAATTGATTATGAATCAAATGAAATAAATTTTAAGCAAAAAAACGAATTATTTTTTTGGTCATTCGTACTACATATTAATATCATCCAAATGATTCATGATCCTTTAGATTTTATCCGTAATCTGTCGTAATATTGACAATTTCAGACGTTCTTTCTACTTGATTTGTAGAAAAACTATGTGATTTACCTTGTTTTCAACGTATCTTTGTAAAAATTTTATTTACATGACCGTTTACAGAGAATTCAGGGTGGGTGGAAATCCCAATAACCCTTTTGGTTTTATCGTCCCTATCATGATATTGGCAGGTTTTTTTGTGCTCCTGTATTTCTTTTTTAAAGGATTGTTTACCGTACTCAGTTATGCCGCACCGGTTCTTTTGATTCTCACTTTAATTATTGATTACAAAGTGGTGAAAAACTATTTTGTTTTCCTGTTTAGCTTATTAAAAGACAATCCATTGTTGGGTATATTGGCTATTGTTTTTGCATTTTTTGCCTATCCGTTTGTTGCGGGTTATCTGTTTTTTAAAGCACTTGCCGGCAGAACCATCCGCAAAAAAATTGAAGCTATAGAAAAAGAAAAAAACAGATTTGATGAATTTGAAGAAGTAAAAGAAGATGATCAATTTCTGGAATTGCCTCAACTTCAAAAGACGGAACCAAGACCCAAAACAAATCCCAATCCTTATGATGATGTTTTTAAATAGATCCTGTGTGAACTTTCCTTTTTTACATCATGTAATTTGACCCTATGGAATTTTGGGAAAAAATTCTCTCCCTCTCCTTCCACCCTGTGGAATTATTTTTTGTTTTATTGTGGTTGGTATGTTTTATCGCTTACGTTGTGATTCTTTTTCGGGCTCAAAAGTCCGTTGACAGGATTTCACAAAATGATTTGTTGCCTACCCATTCTTCATTAAAAGTCAGTGTTTTAATCCCTGCCCGAAATGAAGAAAAACATCTGAAAGCGTGCCTTGATGCCATTTTGTCCCAAAATGACAGCCATAATATCGAAGAAATTTTGGTTTTGGACGATCACTCTACCGACAGCACCCGGGAAATGGTAGAAAATCTAAACAATCCGCTGATTCGATGTATATCACTGCCTGCATCGCTGACCGGAAAAAAAGCGGCCATCACATTGGGTGTAAAACTTGCCAAAGCTCCGGTCATTGCCCTGACAGATGCCGATTGTATTCCGGAAAAAAATTGGATAAGGTCGGTTGGTAAACAGTATGTTGACCAAAAATCTCTGATATTTACCACAGGTCTGGTAAGTATCCAGGATCACCAAAATGTTCTGTCAAGATTTCAGTCTCTGGATTTTATGGCCAATATGGCATTGACAGCCTGGGGCATAAAAAATCAATATTTTTATCTTGCAAATGGTGCGAATATGAGTTTCCGAAAAACGTCATTTGAAGATGTTGGCGGTTACGAGGGAAACGAACATATCGCTTCGGGAGATGATGTATTTTTGATTAAAAAAATGGCTGAACAAAAAAACAAAACCCTTATGTTTTTACATGATCCCGATGCAGCGGTTGTCACAACACCTCAAAAAAGTTGGGAAACATTGTGGGAACAAAGGAAAAGATGGGCTACAAAATCAAAAACATACGCTTCCGGAACGTTATGGTCTTTTCAGGCATTGACTTTTTTGCTTTCTGCAGGTATTATCGGATTTATGTTGTATGGTTTGATCTTTTCTGCCGGCATGCTGTACATCTCCATGCTGATTCTACTGATCAAAGCCGTCGTTGACTACTTGTTTTTGTCCGGCCTTAGCAAAAAATGGAATCTTCGTCCGGCATTACAATATTATCCGCTTTCCTTCCTGACCTATTTGTTATATATTATATTGATGGGTCTTACTGCCCTATTCCCTTCCGCTTATTCCTGGAAAGGCAGGAAACAACAATAAATCCTGAGGAAAAGACCAAAAAAAAACCCCGAATTTTTTATAAAATCCGGGATTACGACTATATTTTCTGAATCAAATAGTAAACCATGTGTTTTTACTATCTGATGCTTAAGATGATTTGACTACTTTTTGGTTTTAAACATCTCAGCCAACTCCTTATCTGTTTTGAAACCCAAATCCAGAAAAGTAGCGGTGACAAACTTTTTAATATCCTGATAATCTTTGCTTCTTTTGTCGCTGTAATGATTGATCAGCTTTTGGATGTATGTCAGACTCAATTCTTTAATATTCTGATTAAATCGTTGGTTTGAAAACACATTGATATAAGAAACCATTACCTTATTGATTTCAAAATATTCGGTATAAGAAGCCTCGTCAAGATTTGACAGGAAAGTATTGAAGTATCCGAAAATACTGTCTCTGAGACATTCATTTTCAGGGCTTAATCCTTTATGTTGGTCGTAATATTGACGTGCTGCTTCGATAGATTCTTCATGAACAAATCCTTTAGTATGAATGACATCCATCAGGTTGTAGTACTTTGCCAACTCGTCTTTGACTGTTTTGTTGACCAGACTGGAAATCTTTTTTTCTGTTTCCGGAGAAATCTGTACATTATTCTGATATAACAAAATCAGTTTATCAAAATATTTTTCTGAAAATCCCGGTACATTGGCCCTGAGGCTATCCAATGCTTTGGTGTATTTTTTTTGATGTTCTGCTTCCAAAGGATAAAACAAACCGATAATCATCATCAGGTCAATGTATACATCTTCTTTGGAAAATAATTCATTTTCGATCAATTTGACCAAATGAGGTGTAAGGCTGGTATTATCAAATTTTCTGTTGGAACGGTAAATCAAAAAATCCAGCAATGCAGAAGCATCAACTTTTAATTCAGGTAAAGTTGTCGGAAAATCAGCTGTCTTAAAATTGTATGATTTGAATTGTACGGCATAATTATGATAAGCTGTTTTGCGGTGTTCGAGGTCGCGGAACTTATCATTCATCATACTTTGTAAAAAAGTTTTCACTTTTTTGTTGGTCACCTGGTTCATCAGGTTGGTCAACCATATATCACTGCTCAGGGCAAAACCAATTTGAATGGTTTGTCCTATTCTTTGTTTGATAGACTCAAAGTTGGCTGAATTGGAAATATTGAGTAAAACCTCTTTAAAATGTTCCTGTGGCTTCTTATATTTGTATTGCTCGTCTATTTCAGGTCTTAAGACAGAAAAACCCAAAACTTTCGGAAGAAAAACCCCTTCAAAAGCTTCATCGAGTAATTCTTTTTCCAAAGAAATGATTTGCATCGGATGTTTATTAGCTACCAATTCGTACAATTCCAGAATATGAGGTTCAAACGTTTCATATAATGTTTTGTAATCTCCGGCTTCTTCAGACTCGAGATAAGTGGTCAAAATTTCAGAATGTACCAAAGCCATTTTTAATTGTTCGAGATGGCTTTTATACTCCGGTGCTAATACTTCCATGATTTTTCAAAATTTAAGGTTACCTAATAAAAGAGATAGGTTCAGGGATATTGATTATAACAGCATTAAAAATGGTTAGGTTTTGATGTTGTATAAATCTGCATTTTAAAATGAAAACCCGGTAAAATAACGTATTTTACCAGGTTTTCTTATATTTTTCGGTGTAAACCGATACAATCTTTAAAAAAAATAGAGCTTACGCTTCCTCCGTACCTTCTTCAGAAGTGGTTTCTTCTGCTGCAGGGGTTTCTTCTGCTGCTGCTTCAGCAACCTCTTCAACCGGAGCTTCAACTTCTGCAGGTGTTTCAACCTCAGCCGGAGCTACTTCAGCAGGTGCTTCAACTTCTGCAGGTGCTTCGGTAGCTTGCGGTGCTTCTTCTACAACAGGTGCTTCTACAACTTCTTCAACGGCTGTTTCAGGTGCTGTTTCTTCAACTACAGATGCTGTGGTTGTTTCTGCAGCTTCTTCACCGGCATGGAAAAAGGCATCTGCTGCTTCTTTGGTACTTTCGTCAGCCACAGGAGCTTTCGCTTTTTTAGCTTCACCTGAAACTGCTTTTCTGAAAGCTTCAAGGTCTGCTTTATTTTTCTCGATTCTTGATTGGACTTTAGAATCTTTGCTTGTGATCCACTCGTTCAATAAGGTATCAACCTGTTCCTGAGAAAGAGCTCCTTTTTTCAAACCTCTCATAAGGTGTTTTTTGTAGTAAACGCCTTTGAATCTTAAAATAGCTCTTACGGTGTCGGTAGGTTGTGCTCCTTTTGTCAACCAATCATAAGCGGCATCTCTGTCTAATTCGATGGTCGCAGGTTTGGTCATCGGGTTGTAGGTTCCGATTTTTTCGATAAATTTTCCATCTCTTGGTGATCTGGCATCAGCTACAACAATATGATAAAAAGGTGCTTTTGAACGTCCTTTCCTGGACAATCTCATTTTTACTGGCATGTGTTAAAATTTTATAAGTATTTGAATATCAAACCAAAATATGGGAAAAATCACCTATCTGGTTTTTAACGGCCGCAAAGGTACAATTAATTATTAATATTTTCCAATTATCAGAAATAAAATTTTGCACTCATACTTGGTATAATGGGCAATTGATTGACTCTTTTGTAAGTAATCCGGTTAAAATAAAATATATTGGGTCTGTCATAAGCATTGGTAACACTGGCTACGAGTTCCAAACCTGAATATTTTGTAAAGCTAAAATTTTTCTGTAAAGAAAGATCTAACCGGTGATAGTAAGGTAATCGACCTCCATTTCTGTCGGTAGAATAAAGAACCCCAACATTATCCGGATTTTCCGTAAGAATCGGCGTTGAAACGCCATCTTCAAAATTCAGATAATTATAAAATCCTCTGGTCTGTGTAAAAGGAAATCCTGAACCCAGATTCCAACGACCGCTTACAGTAAATGTACCTTTTTTGTCGAGTTCATAAGAAACCAAAAGGTTGGCATTGTGTCTCCGGTCAAAATTGGTCGGGTATTCCTGTCTGCCGTCCCATCTTTTAACATAACCATGGGAATAGGTAGCCCAAACATAAATTCTTTTCAGGTCATATTTGACTGACAAATCCACACCATAAGCTTCACCGTCTTCGACAGCATAATTGGGTTGGCTGGCAGATGTTTTATTTCGGTTGATGACAATCACGCCCGGAAATGATTTATAATATCCTTCCAGATTAAACTGCAAGTCGTCTCCCAGGTCGTATTCAAAACCAAAAATAGCATGATAGGATTCCTGTAGTTTATTGGTAATAAACGTATTGTCCAGTCCGAGAATCTGATCTTCAGGTGTCGTGAGGAAGCCTGAAAAAAGATTGACAACATCGAGGTCACTGGATGTACTTAATATATTTTGTGAATATCTTCCTCCGGCTCCTTTGATTCTGAAATTATCCAGCATATTGTATTTGAATCCGAATCTTGGTTCGATAGAAATACCTCCGATTGATGAATAATACTGAAGTCTGAGGGAAGGTTCAATGATCAATTTGCCTATGATTTGTTTATATTTTCCGTAAAATCCTACTTCCGTGGTATTTTGTTCTTCCCGTAATCTCACTTTAAAAGGATTCAGAAATTCAAAGTCGGTTCTTACACTTTTTAGTTCCAGTCCATATTTAATTTCATTTTTATTTCCGAAAAATGAAAAATCCACATTTCCTGTCAGTTCATCAATAGCAGATCGTCTCGGGGTAGCTGAGGACTCATCGATTTGAATTTCATATGTCGATAGTCCCAAAAGACCACTGACTATTACATTCGAACCTTCGGGTACAATGCTGAAATTAACTCCGCCCCCTGAATTTGTCCAACCGATATCTGTAATATTTTCATCCAGATAACGGTCGTTAAAATTAAATCCGAAAAAATTAAATTTACTTCCCGATGCTGTATTGACAGATACTTTACCGTAGTAGTCACCAAAAGAAAAAGGAAGTCCTTTTTCAGGGTCTTCGGCGACAAAAGAATAGAGATTTTTGGAAGTATTTTCAATTAATGATTTTTTACCTGTCAATACATAGGACACATTGGTTCCTTTTTCTTTGTATCTTCCGAGAGGACCTTCTAGCATGGCTTTGGCCATAAAAGGACCACCGCTCACAAAACCGCCAAATCTCTGTTTGTTTCCGTCCCGCGTCTTAATATCAACAATCGCAGAAACCCTTCCTCCGTGTTCTGCACTGAAACCTCCGGTCAATACATCTGCACTTCGGATCAATTCCGTTTCAAAAATCGAATAAAAACCAATGGAGTGGAAGGGATTATAAATATTCAACCCGTCTAGCAAAATTTTATTCTGAACCGGCGATCCTCCTCTGATAAAAATCTGACCTCCCTGGTCACCGGTAGTGACTACCCCGGGAAGTACCTGAAGATATTGTGCAATGTCAGCTTCCCCGCCTGCGGATGGCAATACTTTTATTTGTTTTTGGGTAACCGTAATCTGAGAAATACTAACCGTTGTTTTCTGCTGTTCTCTTGCTGCGGAAATTTTTACTTCTCCCAAGGTGATGGAAGTTTCATTCAGGTATAGATTCTGAAGCACGATACCACCTTTTTTTACCACAACATTAACTTTGGCAGTATCAAAACCGATATAGGTTGCTGATATGGTGACATTTCCCTCCGGAACATTACTGATGGTGTAAAAACCATTGATGTCGGTCGTTCCTCCTAATTGGGAGTTGTCTACAAACACATTACAAAACATGACAGGATTACCTGATTCTTTTTCGTAAACAAATCCCCGGATGGTTCCGCTTTGAGCAAAAATCCCTGCAAAAGGAATCAAAAATATAAAAAGAAATACTAATTGACGCATTTTTAAAATTGAGGCTGCAAAGGTAAATTTTTCTTCCGTTTTATTGAAAAAATTGATAAAATTATCTTTGATTTGACAATTGGGTACTATTCCGGGTACTCAAACATCATCAGATAAGTGATTGAAAATATAATTGAACAAAAAAGAAACTTTGTTACTTTACCTTCATGATATCTTTTTACCTTTGAGGTACAAAAGTTTATTTATGTCAGAACTTACCTATAGTTACAATGAATTTTTAGGTTTATTACTTATTTACGTGGCGCATGTGGATATGGAGTTTTCTCCGGAAGAAAAAAACCTGATCAAACAAAAAATCGGCAATCAGGCTATGGAAAAAGTACTGAAAGACTTTGAAGGTATGTCAGACTTTCAGGCATTTCAAACCATATTGAGCTACAAGGGTGCTTATTTTCCTACGACAGAACAAAAAGAAGAAATTTTGGAAAACATGAAAAAACTGTTTCTGGCTGATGATGATTTTTCAACACTTGAAAAAGAAACCTATCATTTTCTTGAAAAAATGTTGTAGAAAAACGGTTGCGTTTGATTTTTAAAAAAAAACCGTTCCGATCCTTATATGGTATTATAACGTCTATAATATTGTCTCAAGAATTGTTCCGCTCCTCACTTACAACAAATAGTTGCCAAATATTAAAACTTAACGCAAGAACAATCAGGTGACCTAATCGGTGTTCAAAAGTCACAAATTTCAAAACTTGAAAGCAGTGTAAACAGTGCAACCATAGATACTATAATCAAAGTTTTTAAAGCACTGAAGGCTGAAATTAACTTCCGGGTAAAAATTGAAAATGAATTTGTACAATTAGTATAAAATGAAAGAGCAGCGTAAAATAACGGCTATAAGGGAAGTTTGGCCATTTCGACACCATCTTGATCTGAACGATTTTTGATCGACCAAAAGTTAAAGTTCTTTAAAAATTTATTTGTATCGCAAATAAGAAACTAATATCTTTGCTCAAACGTTTAAGATTTGGAACTTTTTGAGATAGAGTTTTTACCGGAAGCCTTGGAATATCTAAATGAAATTCCCATTAAAGCCAAGGACAAAATCCTTTTCAATATGGCTATGGCAAAGTACAAGAAAGATCCTAAGTTATTCAAGCCATTGCAAGATGGAATATGGTATTTCAGGGCTCAGCACTTTGGTATTCATTACAGAATTTTTGCATTTTGGGACAAAACTAACAAAATTGATACTCTGGTAATTGCAACACATGGGATCATCAAAAAAAGTGATAAACCAGAAAAATCAGAAATTTTAAAGGCTAAAGCAATAAAAGATAAATATTTTGAATCAAAAAAACAGTAAAATGCAAACCACAAGTTTCAATGAAGTTTTAGACATGCACCTAGGCAAACGTGGTACTAAAAAACGTGAAAAATTTGAGCAAGAATTACGAATCGAACTTTTAGGTGATGCCATCAAAAAAGCGAGAAAAGCCAAAAATTTAACACAAGAACAACTTGGTGAACTTGTAGGCGTCCAAAAAGCACAAATCTCAAAAGTGGAGAATTCTGCCACAGATGCAAGATTTGCAACCATTCTAAGGGTATTCGATGCTTTAGATGCCAAGGTGACATTTAGTGTTGAAATCGACGAACAAAAATTAATGATCAGTGAATAAGAATGGCCAAGCTAAACATTGACTTTGAACCTATCTGTTAACGGGCACCAGTCAAAAAACCTCTGACAGGTTCGAACAGGTTTTTACTCCATATAACGTCATTTACTTATTGTTTTACAGTACTTTTAGATTGTTTCTAAAACAACACCTAAGCAAAATCTTTGCAAAATCAACCATAAAAACTCACTTTTTATCTGTTTCACAATCTTGAATTTTCAGAAATTCACTACATTTACACCAAAATATGATCATGCAGAAAGTTCTGATTGCAAACAGAGGAGAGATAGCCATAAGAGTAATAAAAACCCTGAAAAAAATGGGTATTCAAACGGTCGCTGTGTATTCTGAGGCCGACAAAGAAGCACTACACGTCAAATATGCTGACCAGGCGGTTTTGATAGGTCCTGCCCCTTCCGCTTTGTCTTATCTCAATCAGGATGTCATTATTGACACATGTAAAACACATGGTGTGGATGCTATCCATCCCGGATATGGTTTTCTCAGTGAAAACGCAACTTTTGCCAGACGATGTGCAGAAGAAGGTATCAAACTGATCGGGCCTTCAGCAGAAGCAATGGAGATTATGGGTAGCAAACTGGGAGCCAAAGATGCAGTAAAACATTTTGACATTCCTATGGTACCCGGAACGGACACTGCTATCTCTGATTTTGATGAAGCAGTGACCATAGCGGAATCCATAGGCTATCCGATTTTGATCAAAGCTTCCGCCGGAGGAGGAGGTAAAGGGATGCGGATTGTACGGGAATCTTCTGAAATGGTCGAACAAATCCAACTGGCTATGAATGAAGCAAAAGCAGCGTTCGGAGACGGATCTGTTTTTATTGAAAAATATATCACTTCACCTAAACATATTGAGGTCCAAATCATGGCGGACCAGCATGGAAATACGCTTTACCTCTTCGAAAGAGAATGTAGTATCCAGCGCCGTCATCAAAAAGTAGTGGAAGAAGCACCAAGTTCTGCACTAACACCGACTATGCGTAAAGCCATGGGTGAAGCTGCTGTTAAAGTAGCTCAATCCTGTTCTTATGAAGGAGCAGGAACTGTTGAATTTCTTGTCGACGAACATAAAAACTTCTACTTTCTGGAGATGAACACCCGATTGCAGGTAGAACATCCGGTCACGGAATGTATCACAGGTCTGGACCTGGTAGAATGGCAGGTTCGGGTAGCCCGTGGCGAAAAACTTCCTTTTTCACAGGAAGACCTCACCCTTACCGGACACGCGATAGAGTTGCGCATCTACGCAGAAGATCCGGAAGATCGTTTTATGCCGAGTATCAATGTATTATCTAAATACCGTTTTCACGAAGGAGATGGAATCCGTGTGGATAACGGAATTTCGGAAGGCATGATGGTTCCTATATATTACGACCCGATGCTTGCCAAATTGGTCGTACACGCGCCAAACAGAGCCGCAGCCATCGAAAAAATGAAACTTGCCATACAGGGATTTGAAATCGAAGGTATCGCAAGCACCCTTAATTTTGGTGCGTATGTCATGAATCACCCGGCTTTTATAACCGGAAATTTTGACACCCATTTTGTCGATAAATATTGGAATGCTGAAGAAAAAACAAAAACTTTGGCTCAGGCTTCGGAAGTAGCCGCTAAAGTCGGGGAATACCTGTTCAGGAGTTCAAAAGAACGTCTCACCATTCCTCAACATCAACAAAACAAAAAATCCTGATTAAGGGTAGACGACTTACCTCCTTTTTTGTTTTTAAATCCATACCTTTGTTGTCATGGCATACAAACTCACTTCCAAATATGTTCCTACAGGTGATCAACCTCAGGCAATCGAACAACTTACTAAAGGGATATTGGCCGGAGAAAAAGCACAGGTCCTCCTGGGGGTGACCGGTTCAGGAAAAACCTTTACCATGGCCAATGTCATTCAGAATCTTGGCAGACCGACACTGATCCTGACCCACAACAAAACCCTTACCGCGCAGATATATGCTGAAATGACAGAATTTTTTCCGGATAATGCCGTCGAATATTTTGTCTCCTACTATGACTACTACCAACCGGAAGCTTATATTACCCATTCTGATACTTATATTGAAAAAGACCTTCAAATCAATGAAGAAATCGATAAGCTGCGTCTGAGGGCCACAACATCTTTGTTGTCTGGCCGTCGCGATGTCATCATCGTTTCGTCCGTGTCCTGTATCTATGGTATGGGAAATCCTGAAGACTATAAAACGGGCATCATCCGTCTGCAAAAAGGTCAGGTCATCAGCAGAAATGCATTGTTGTATCAATTGGTGCAGAGTTTGTATTCCAGAACGGAAACGGATTTTAAAAGGGGTACCTTCCGGGTAAAAGGAGATACTGTGGATGTACATCTTCCCTATCTCGATTACGGATACAGAATTATTTTTTTCGGGGATGAAATAGAAGCCCTCGAACATATAGAAATCCAATCCGGAAAAAGGATTATCGCCGTTGATCATGCTGCAATATTTCCCGCTAATCTATATGTTGCACCCAAAGACCGTCTTAATCAGGTGATCAGGGCCATCGAAGATGAATTGCACGCTCATGAAAACTTTTTTATCGCTGAAGGAAGATATCTGGAAGCCCAACGAATCAAAGAAAGAGTCACTTTCGACCTTGAGATGATCCGCGAATTGGGCTATTGTTCCGGAATCGAAAACTACAGCCGGTTTTTTGACGGTAGAGTGCAGGGAACCCGACCATTTTGTTTGTTGGACTATTTTCCGGATGACTATCTGATGATTGTTGATGAAAGCCATGTCACCCTTCCTCAGGTGAGAGGTATGTGGGGTGGCGACCGGGCAAGGAAACTCAATCTCGTCAACTTCGGTTTCAGGTTGCCTTCCGCTATTGACAACCGGCCTTTGAGTTTTGAGGAGTTTTTGGGTGTCATCAATCAGGTTGTCTATGTGAGTGCTACACCGGGAGATTACGAACTGGCAGAAACAGAAGGTTTGGTGGTTGAACAAATTGTGCGTCCTACCGGCTTACTTGATCCACCGATCGATGTACGTCCAAGCCTGAACCAAATAGATGACTTGCTGGAAGAAATCCGGTTAAGAGTCGAAAAAGACGAACGGGTTCTGGTAACCACACTGACAAAAAGAATGGCAGAGGAACTGACCAAATATTTACAAAAACTCGAAATCCGGGTCAAATACATCCATTCTGAAGTCGATACGATGGAAAGAGTGGAAATCATCCGCGATCTGAGGTTGGGAGGATTTGACGTTTTGGTAGGTGTCAACCTGTTGAGAGAAGGTCTTGACTTGCCGGAAGTTTCTTTGGTGGCGGTGCTTGATGCAGACAAAGAAGGTTTTTTAAGAAATGCGAGATCACTCACCCAAACAGCGGGACGTGCGGCAAGAAATTCAAATGGAATGGTTATTTTTTATGCTGACAAAACCACAGACAGCATGCAAAATACCATCGACGAAACCAACAGAAGACGTGCAAAACAGATAGCTTACAACGAAGAACACGGTATTACACCAACTACCATTTCCAAAACCAGGGAAGAAATTCTCAACCAAAAATCGATTCTCGATATTCGGGGCAAAAAACCGGTTGCCTACGTGGAAGAAGCCATTCAGATTGTAGCCGCAGATCCTGTGGTGGAATATATGAACAGAGATCAGATTCAAAAACTCATTTCTGATACCGAATACAAAATGAAACAGGCGGCAAAAGACCTTGACTTCATTACCGCAGCTCAGTTGAGAGATGAATTGATGGCACTGAAGAAAAAAATATAATATTTTTCTAAGCTACCCTTTGATATACACCCTTTTTATCCGTGGGGCTATACGACACAATATTTCGTATGGAATGGTTTGACAGGCTTCCGCCAGGGTTTCCACCGCTACGTTTTTGCCAAATATTTCGACTTCATCACCGACTTTGATTTCATCGGTCTGACCAATGGCCACGATGGTCAGATCCATATTGATATTTCCGATGACAGGATAGAGTTTTTCTCTGATTTTGACCAGATATTTTCCGTTTCCGGCGAGTCTCAGAAATCCATCCGCATACCCGATGTTGACAATGGCTACTTTACCGTCTTCATGAAGTATTCCTCTGCGGTTGTAACCCACTGTTTCTCCTTTTCTGACCGGTTTGATCTGAATGATCCGGGCTTTTAAGGTATGTACTTTTTCAAGAACGTCTGAAAAATGATCGGTTACGTCAATGCCGTAAAGTCCCAATCCCAGGCGGACATAATCATAATGATATTCGGGAAATCGTCGGATGCCGGCAGTATTTAAAACGTGTTTTTTGGGTCGGTATCCCAACGATTCAACGATGTATTTATAAGCTTTTTCAAAACTAATGACCTGTTCGTGGGTAAAATCATCATCCGCATCATCTTCGGAAGAGGTGAGATGCGTAAAAATACTTTCCACCAGAATATTGGAAGGCCAGTTTTTTATGGCGTGCACCGCTTCGGTAAGCTCATTCACTGAAATGCCCAAACGGTTCATTCCCGTATCTATTTTGATGTGGACTTTCAGCAGCCGGTCACTTTCGACAGCCCATAGTTTGTGGATATAATCCAAAGAATAGACTTCGGGTTCGAGATGCCAATTGATACACTCTTCCCATTGTTCTGCGGAAGAATTCAGGACCATAATGGGTGTTTTAATTCCGTTTTTGCGCAGTTCTATGCCTTCATCCACATAAGCTACGGCCAGATAATTCACTTTTGAATATTCGAGGAAGGCTGCCAGTTCGTGGCTTCCGCTGCCGTAGGCCGAAGCTTTGATCACGGCAATAATACCCGTACTTTCTGACAAAAGTGATGAAAAATAACGAAGGTTGTGTCCTACGGCCATCAAATCAGTTTCCAGGACGGCTTCATGCCATTTTTGGGAAAGTGCATTGGCCAGTTTATCCAGTCCAAAACGGCGACTTCCTTTGATCAGAACGGCTTTGCGATCCAATGACAAAGACGGAAGCGCAGTGATCACTTCTGCAGTGTTAGCAAACAGTTTCATTTGAATCTTGCCCTGAAGTCTGTCTGCCAATGTTTGCAATGAATCTCCTATGCCGTAAACATAACGGACGCCGTGCTGCAGGAGAAGATTGCCGGCTGCTTCAGCAAACTGGGCTTCATTTTTTCCAGTCTGCTCAAAGGTTGACAAA
The DNA here is from genome assembly GCA_022842725.1 of Saprospiraceae bacterium. Taxonomy (GTDB): domain Bacteria; phylum Bacteroidota; class Bacteroidia; order Chitinophagales; family Saprospiraceae; genus OLB9. Next base: position 25,846 of record JALHOZ010000008.1, on the reverse strand, counting down.
AATACGACCTTCTCCCGGTCACCAACATGTTGGTCTAAAAACTCGAGGGCGATCCGAAAGGAATGTAAATCTGCATTGTAGGTATCGTTGATGAGCATGATTCCGTTTTCTCCGGATTTCAGTTCCAGTCGCATCGCCAGATTATGCAATTGGCGGACTTTTTCCTGAATTTCAGTTTCCGAATACCTGAGGTGTAACAACAAAACCAAACAATGAATGATATTTTGAATGGAGGCATCATCGGTAAACGGGACAATAAATGAATACAATTCATGATCCTTTTTCAAATCCAGGGTTGAAGAAAATTCTCCTTTTGCGATCCGTTGTACCTGAAGATACGTTCCTGTTTTTCCCCAGGAAAGCAGAGTTTTGTCCGGGTAAAAATGTCTGATTCTTTCGGAAATCAATAAATCGTCTTCTTCGTAGATAATCGATTCACAGGACACAAAAAGTTTTAATTTTTCATCAATTTTTTGTTGCATATCAGAAAACCCGGCAGCGTGCGCATCACCGATATTGACAAAAATACCGAGGTCAGGACGGATCATACGCTCCAGTTTTTCCATTTCTCCGGTGGTGGAAATACCTGCTTCAAACAAACCCAGATCATGATGTTTTTCAATCAACCACAAGGATAACGGGACACCGGTCTGAGAATTGTACGATTTTGGACTTCGAACGGTCCGGTGTTTGAACAACAAACTGCTCAACCATTCCTTGATGGTGGTTTTGCCGTTGCTTCCGGTGATACCAACACAAAATAACCGGTCAAATCGTTTCCGGTGATGTGCCGCAACCGTTTGTAATGCATCCAGGGTATCATCAACAAAAATCCAGTTTGCCTCTTTTTCTAATGCTCCGGGCAAAAAACCGTTGTGAACGACAATATTTCTGACTCCTTTTGACAATATTTCTTCCACAAAATCATGTCCGTCGTGCAGATCACCCACCAAAGCGAAAAAAATGGTTACTTCCGGAAAGTGTACGATTCTCGAATCAAGAGAAAGGTGTTGAATCCGTTTGAAACCGGGTTGATGTTGCCGGAGTTGTCCGCCCGTCCAGGCTGCTATTTCAGAAATATCGTACACTGTGCTATCTAATCTTTTAAATCAAATCCTATATCTCTGCGAAAATATTTTCCATCAAAATCTATCTGACCGGCAACTTGTAATGCTGAAGCGACTGCATCATCCATAGAAGGAGCCAACGCAGTTACGGCAATCACCCTTCCTCCCGAGGTTTTTACCTGATCACCGGATTTGGTGGTGCCTGCATGAAAAACCCTGACATCATCGGGGATTATATCCGGAAAGGTAATGGTTTTGCCTTTTTCGAAATCGCCGGGATATCCTCCGGAAACCAACATAATGGCCACGGCGGTATCCTGTTTTTCATGGCAGTACCGGTTTTCAAGACTTCCGTCAAAAACTTTTTCAAATAAATGTACCAAATCTTCATCCAACCGGGGAAGAACCACTTCGGTTTCGGGATCGCCCAAACGGCAATTGTATTCAATAACAAAAGGTTCGTCCCCCACTTTGATCAGGCCAAAAAAAACAAAACCTTTGTACCACATATTTTCAGCCGCCAAACCCGCAATGGTGGGTTTGATGATTTTTTCTTCTACTTTCTGTTTCAGACTTTCGTCAAAAAATGATACCGGCGAAACAGCACCCATACCTCCGGTATTCAGTCCGGTGTCGCCCTCACCTACCCTTTTATAATCTTTGGCCTGAGGTAAAATTACATAATTTTGTCCGTCGGTAAGCGCAAAAACAGAAAATTCAATGCCATCCAGAAACTGCTCAATGACAACGGTATCCGATGCTTTTCCGAATTTGCCGTTGAGCATGTTTTTGAGTTCCAAAGAAGCTTCCTCCAGATCATCGATGATGAGTACACCTTTTCCGGCAGCCAGACCATCGGCTTTAAGCACATAAGGTGGCGGATTGTTTTGCAAAAATTCCAATCCGGCGTCGATATTGTTTTGGGTCACCTCCAGATATCCGGCTGTAGGTATTTGGTACGTTTTCATAAACTTTTTGGCGAAAGCCTTACTACCTTCCAAACCGGCTGCATACTGATCCGGGCCAATTACCCGGATATGACTGAGGGTTGGTTTTTTGCAATAATCGACAAAACCATCCACCAAAGGTGCTTCCGGTCCGACCATGACCATGTGGATATTCAAATCCAACATGTACCTTTCTAATGTCGCAAAATCAGACAAGGAAACGTCCAGATTGGTTCCGTACAAACCGGTTCCTCCATTTCCGGGAGCAATATATAAGGTGCGACACAAGGGGCTTTCAGACATTTTGGCCGCCAAAGCGTGCTCTCTGCCACCACTTCCGAGCAATAAAATATTATACGACATAGATAAATATTAATGGTAAGGCAAAGGTAATGATATTCGTAGATTTCATTATTATATTATATTTTACAAGCATGCCTCGCCAAAAGTTTCCACGTATTTTTTTGTTTGTGGTAGACTTCGGTGTAAAAAAGATTGATTTCGATAGGTTTATTATCCAGGGCCACATAAAAAACTCCTTTGCCGGTTACGATAGCTGTTGATCCTCTCACTGTACAGGAAGCAGACTCAATATCTATCTTTTGGTAAGTAAGTTTTCCCGATATAATATTATGTAACACTTCTTTTTTGCTTTCCTGCCAGCCATTGGAGTGAACGTATGATACTTTTTCGTCCAGCAAATCCGAAAGTGCGGTCGTATCTTTTTGGACCATCCACGAAAATTTATTTTTATGAATCAAAAGCACTTCTTCCTGAGCAGCAGACAACATATCTGCTGACACCATAGATCTGTGACATCCTGTGGTTATCAGGAGGAAAACCGGAAAAAAATATTTCAAAACATTCATTTTGTAAGACAAATACGGAAACATAGATTTACTTTTTTTTGCAAAGGTATCAAAATGTTTCTACTAAAAATCGGGTTGGAGAAGGTTCCGATAGCTGAAACAGTATGAAACCTATGACAATTTTGAGTCATATTTCATTAAAAATCCTTTTCTCATTTGTCATATAAAGAAATTACAATTACCTTTGCGCCCGTTCAATACGCATTTTACATTTATTCAAAACAAAATTTATTAACTGAAATGGGACAAAGTATCATTTATTTAATTCCAATATTTGGAATTCTTGCGTTGCTTTTCACTTTCTGGAAATCTGCCTGGGTTAAAAATCAGGAGGTAGGTACAGAAAAAATGGCACGGATTGCCAAAAGTATATCTGATGGTGCGATGGCATTCTTAAAAGCAGAATACAAAATTTTATCAATTTTTGTTGTTGCTGTAGCGATTTTGTTGGCTATCAGCGGTAATACAGAAAATTCTTCTCCATTGGTGGCTCTTTCTTTTGTGGTAGGAGCTGTTTGTTCTGCATTGGCAGGTTATATCGGTATGCAGGTAGCTACCAAAGCCAATGTTCGTACCACCAATGCTGCCCGAACAAGCCTTGGAAAAGCATTAGAAGTTGCTTTTGCAGGAGGAAGTGTCATGGGTATGGGTGTTGTAGGTCTCGGAGTTTTGGGACTTGGAGCATTATTTGCTTTGTACAGTGGAATGGGCTGGGATCCAAATAAAGTGATCACGGTTCTGACAGGATTTTCATTCGGAGCATCTTCTATTGCCCTTTTTGCCAGAGTAGGTGGTGGTATTTACACCAAAGCAGCAGACGTTGGAGCTGACCTTGTTGGTAAAGTAGAAGCAGGTATTCCTGAAGATCACCCGTTAAACCCGGCCACTATTGCGGACAACGTTGGAGACAACGTAGGTGACGTAGCCGGTATGGGAGCTGACTTATTTGAATCTTATGTTGGCGCCATCGTCGGAACTATGGTATTGGGTGCTACTTTTATCGGTTTGGGAGGATTTGAAACTTCCAATGATTTTAGTGGTCTGAATGCTATTTTACTTCCTATGGTTCTTGCAGGTGTAGGGATTGTCACTTCTATCCTCGGAACATTTTTTGTCAAAGTTGCTGAAGGAGGAGATCCTCAGAAAGCATTAAACAGAGGAGAATTTATTTCTGCCGCTCTGATGCTTGCAGCAACCTATGGCATCGTTCAGTGGATGTTACCTACATCATGGACGATGAATAATTTTGAATATACTTCAAACGGTATCTTTTTTGCGGTTATCATCGGATTGGTTGCCGGTTTGTTGATCGGTATCATCACTGAGTTTTACACCGGAACAGGTACAAAACCGGTAAAATCTATCGTTAATCAGTCATTGACCGGAGCAGCGACCAATATCATTGCAGGTTTGGGCGTAGGTATGCAATCCACAGCACTTCCAGTGTTGGTTTTAGCAGCAGGTATCATCGGAGCACATCATTTTGGTGGTTTGTATGGTATTGCGATTGCAGCGGTAGGTATGCTTTCGAATACAGGTATCCAATTGGCGGTAGATGCTTACGGACCTATATCTGATAACGCAGGTGGTATTGCTGAAATGGCAGACCTTCCTAAAGAAGTCAGACAAAAAACAGACAAACTGGATGCAGTAGGTAACACGACAGCAGCGATCGGAAAAGGTTTTGCCATTGGTTCTGCTGCATTGACTGCTTTGGCTTTATTTGCTGCCTTTATGGCAACTGCAGGTATTGCGACGATAGATATTGCACAACCTGTGGTTATGGCTGGATTATTGGTTGGTGGTATGTTGCCGTTTTTATTTTCTGCCCTATCTATGAATGCGGTCGGTAGAGCCGCTATGGACATGATTCAGGAAGTAAGAAGACAATTCAGCGATATTCCGGAATTAAAAAATGCTTTGGCCGTCATGAAAAAAAATGAAGGAACAGAGATGAAAAACTGGTCTGATGCTGATAAACAAGTTTTTGATGCAGCTGATGGAAAAGCAGAATACGGAAAATGTGTCGAAATATCTACCAAAGCTTCTATCAGAGAAATGATCATGCCGGGTCTTTTGGCAGTTGTTTCTCCTGTTGTTGTCGGTTTTGCCGGTGGAGCAGAGATGTTGGGAGGTTTATTGGCAGGTGTTACCGTAACCGGTGTATTGATGGCGATCTTCCAATCAAATGCAGGTGGAGCATGGGACAATGCTAAAAAAATGTTTGAAGAAGGCGTTGAAATCCAGGGTAAAATGTACTACAAAGGTTCTGAGCCTCACAAAGCTACCGTTGTAGGTGACACTGTAGGTGATCCTTTCAAAGACACTTCCGGACCATCTTTGAATATCTTATTAAAATTAATGTCAGTGGTTGCTTTGGTGATTGCACCGTTTTTATAGTCCATTGATCTGATATGATACAAAGCCCCGGAACCTCTTTGATTCCGGGGCTTTTTTATTTTCGCCATTTTCGGGTTGTGTATATAAGGGACAAAAACGACCTTTGTAAAAATTTGATTTCATGAAGGATTTTCATTATTCCACCATAGAAAAGGCCATCCGCTACATCAGAACCCATTTTAAAGATCAACCTTCGCTGGAGGATATTGCGCAACACGTTCATGTAAGTCCTTCCCACTTTCAAAAACTTTTTACCGATTGGGCCGGGGTGTCGCCTAAAAGTTTTTTAAGCCATGTGTCGGTCAACTATGCAAAATATCTGTTGCGCGACCGGCAACTTTCCCTCTTTGAAACTGCTAACGAAACAGGGCTGAGTGGAACAGGCAGATTGCACGATTTGTTTGTGACCATAGAAGGCATGACACCGGGAGAATTTAAAAACAACGGGCAACATCTGAACATTTATTATGACTCCTACCCTTCCCTCTTTGGCAATGTGTTGATCGCCTCGACGGACAAAGGCATTTGTTTTGTACATTTTTATGAAAATGAAAAACCAGCTTTTACAACCTTGCAAGATGAATATCCGGAAGCCATTTTTCAAAATAAACAGGTACCGTCTCATCTTGATGTTTTGGATGTAATCCAGGGATTACCGACAAAAAACAAAATCACACTCCACGTCAAAGGCAGCCCTTTCCGGTTAAAAGTCTGGAATGCTTTATTGTCCATCCCGGAAGGTCAGCTGACAACCTATCAAAACATATCAAAGTCCATCCAATCTCCGGGAGCCTCCCGGGCCGTAGGATCTGCTATCGGTGCCAATCCTGTAGCCTATCTCATTCCGTGCCACAGAGTCATCAGAAACGACGGTGATCTTGGCGGATACATGTGGGGACCCGACAGAAAATGTGTGTTGATCGCCTGGGAAAAAAACAAAAATCAACGGAAGATGTAAAATTATAATTACGTGAAACAACCCCCTTTATTTTATATTAAAAAACAAAAAATCTTATGATTTTTTATACAAAAGATTCTTTTTCGAACACGTTTGTCTAAAATTTGTAAACTTTTTTACACAGCGGGGCAACGAATGTAGAAATGTTTGGGTCTATAAAGTTGTTTTCCACCCAATACCTTTAACACCCCATTTGGTGTTTTAACATTAACATAAATCAAAATCAGGCATCATGAAAACCAGACTTTATCCTGCAATGGCATTGCTATTTTATGCCCTTTTATGTACCGTACAGGTATCCGGAAGTTCGTCGTCCAACGGACCTGAATCCAAACCCGGCACATTACCCACAGGAATTACGTCCGGCACACATAATCCCGGTGGACAAACTACTCCATCGACCTCAGCCTGTTCTGTGGACAATCTGATACTTACGCCTATTTCTTGTGATTCTGATGGTAAAGGTTATGAATTTTCATTTAGTGGAACAGACTTCGGCTTAAACGGATATACATTAACCAATAATCTGGGTTGGTCGCAAACTTTTGACTTAAATGACTTTAAAATCATATTTATACCAGCTGATTGCCTTCAGGAATTGGAATTCACCATTTATGACAATGACAACAACACCTGCAGCGACACCTATACTTTTGAGCCTGAATGTTGCGAATGCGGTTTTGAATTTACTCATGTTGAAAACAGCCAATGTAACGGGGGTAACTTTGACATGACCTTTTACTTTTATTGGTATCTGGGTTCCTGTGGTTTATATTTGGAAGACAGGGTTTTAACCATCAATGGTCAGGTGTATAGCTATGAAGAGCTTTCAAATGGCGAATACAAAGTACATAATATAGCTGAAACAGACGAAGAATTAGTGGTTACGATGACCTTTCCTTTGCCTTTGGGTGAATCAGAATCTTTTGTTATCATCAATCCTTGTCCCGGCGAATGCCAAATAAACAACTTTGAAATATTTACCAACGATGAAAGTTGTAGCGGCGAATATCAACGGTTGTATTTTAATTTTGACGCCCAAAACTTCGGGAACGAGGGTTATACCATCACCTCAAATATAGCCGGACTTACCTTTGAATTTGAAGAAGGAGATCAAATGTATTTTGACGTTTTTTCTGACTGTGCGGATGAATATGTATTTACCCTTCAGGACAATCTCAACCCGGATTGTAGCGCAACTTTTGAATATGGACCGGCATGTTGTCCATGTGAAGCCTTTTATAATATACATGAAGAATCCCTTTGTGTAAACGGTAGTTTTGATGCCGTCCACGAATTTGACTACGTCAACGGATCCTGTTTTGGAAGTGAATGGACCCTGATAATCAATGACAGTATTTATCCCTTTACCTGGCTCAGCGATGAATATTTCAGAATAGATGATATTTCCTTTCCGGATTCTGTACTCACCTATGAATTTTGTGCGACATCACCGGTGGAAGCCTGTTTTTCTTTTGAAGCACCCAATCCCTGCTACCTTTCACAGAATGACTGTTCGCTGGTATTTGAAGAGATCGGAAATCCGGTTTGTGACGGCGATAGTATTTTTATGAACCTGATCATCATCGGTCAAAACATTAATTTGCAGGGTTTTGATGTATACCTTAATGATTCATTGATTACCTTTTTGCAATATGAGCAGGATAGTTTGTACGAACTTGGATTGCCGGACCCTGGTAGTGAGACTTTTGTACTGACTGTTTGTAATGATTTTAATGAAAACTGTTGTCGGGAAAGGACATTCGAAAACCCATGTTATACCCCAAACAACGATTGTTTGGTGGTATTTGAAGGGCTTCACCCTCCGGTTTGTGACGGCGACCACGTCAACCTCTCTCTCATCCTTTTTGGACAAAATATTTCCCAGACAGGATATGATGTTTATATCAACGACTCTGTTCAGGTATTTTTGCAGTACGAACAGGATAGTGTCTACGCGCTTACCCTGACCGATCCGGGCACAGAAACGTTTACCCTCACCATATGTGACAACGACCATCCGGATTGTTGCCATACCCGAACCTTTGAAAATCCGTGTTACCTTTCTGAAGATGATTGTTCTGTCGTTTTCGAAAGGGTCGGTCCGGCCGTGTGTGACAGCAATTATGTGTTGATGAACCTGTTTATTTCCGGTCACGACCTGTCCATGACGGGATTTGACGTATTCCTCAACGGTTCCATCGTGACCTTTCTGCCGTACGAAGGAGACAGCATCTATCAGGTGGTTTTGCCTGATCCGGGTACCCCTTATTACAATCTGACCATTTGTGACAACGACCGTCCTGATTGTTGCCGCACCCGCGAAATGGTCAATCCGTGTTACGAACCCAATATCGACTGTCAGGTGATCTTTGAAGAACTGGGGGATGTCGTTTGCAACCACGATTCCGTGTTTATGGATCTGATATTGTTCGGACAAAATATTTCTGAAACGGGATTTGACGTCTACCTCAACGGGACCTTTCTGACCTTTTTTCATTATCAGACAGACAGTCTCTATGAACTTGGATTTCCGAATCCCGAAGGTCCTGAATTTGTGATCACCATATGTGACAACGACCATCCGGAATGTTGCAGAGAAAGAAGTTTTGAAAATCCGTGTTTTGACCCATCGGATATATGCCATATCGTTTTTGAAGAAACAAGTGACCTCATTTGTGAAAACGGCCAAATTGTTACTTCGCTAATCATCATAGGTCAGAACACTTCGATGACCGGGTACGATGTTTTTGTCAACGATTCACTGGTAATGTTTTTACCTAATGATCCTGACAGCATCTACCAATTGACAGTTCCTGACCCGGGGACAGAAGAATTTATCATGACCCTTTGTGATCATGGCAATTCCGCATGTTGCCGGGGAAGGTCTTTTTTAAATCCTTGTGCGCCACAGGGCAGATGTAGTCTCGACAATATGGACTCGAGAGCGGGTATTTTGGCACTGGACACGATGTTGCTCGAGTTTAATTACACCCTTACCGGAAGTTGTGAAGGACCACAAAATGTGACCCTGTATGTCGGCGAAAATGTTCCGGTGCAGATGTTGGTTTTTGAACAATACATCAGGCACACAACCCAAAAGTTAAACACCCCTACCATCCCGGTAAAAGTCTGTTTTGCCGAATCTCCGGATACCTGTGTCTCTATGATCCTGAACAATCCGTTTACCACAGGAGTCCAAACCGAAACAGAACCTCCCGTTTGGTTTGGCTGGACCGACGGCACCTTTTCTGTAGTCAATCAGGGCCAAGCCATCCAAAACCTGATGTTGTTTGACAATACCGGCCGGATGATATTTGGTACCCAGGACATCCAAAAAGAATTTTCCGTTGCCCTTCCGGGAATACCTTCCGGATTGTACCACATCCTGTACATCCGCGATGAAAAATTATATCAAAGGAAGTTGATGCATTGGAGGTTTTAGAGGAAGGGGATATTAACCCATCGATAATGTATATCGCCCCTTCAGGGCTCTTATATAACAAAACTGCAAATAGTAATATCCAAATAGCCCTGAAAGGGCGTAATTTAATAACATACCGCATCGCGGTATGTTATGACCCCGTCCCACTTCCCTAGCCCTGAAGGGGCGTAATACCTTAATACATATTAGCCCTGGAAGGGTGTAATATCTTAGAGCATGATGGCCCCGAAAGGGCGTCATACTCCAGCATCCTGTGCAGCGGGATGCTGAAAGGGCGTAATATATCAATCCCACACATAACGTTCATCATACTTTACCTTATACTTATCGAGGAAGGCTTTATATTCTTTTTGATATGTCTTCTTCCTGTGGTGCTCCTTTTGATTAGTGATATAGTTTATGACCACATCTACTTCAGCCGGATTGACGGAGAAGGCTCCATACCCATCCTGCCAGTAGAAATTGGAGAGTGAAGGATCTTTGGTCTTCATCCATTTAGATGAATGGGATTTTAATTCTTCTACCAGTTTCATGAGGGCTATCTTTTTAGAGAGCATACATAATATATGGATATGGTCGGTATAGCCTCCGACCTTAAGAACATGACATTCGAGTTTATTACAGATGCCGCCGAGATAAGCGTGAAGTTCTTCTTCGACCGGAGGGTGAATCAGATGCTGTCTGTACTTGGTACTGAAGACGATGTGGATGTAATTTTGTGCTAATGACTGTCCCATGGCTAATGTATTACGCCCTTTCAGGGCTATGATGATGATCTTTCTTCATAATACGATGGCCTGCGACCATCGTTGGTTTATAACGAAGGCCTATGACCATCGTTAATATAGATCGCCCCTTAAGGGCTCTTATATAACAAAACAACAAATAGTAATATATAAATTGCCCTGAAAGGGCGTAATATAATAACATATCGCATCGCGATATGTTATGAACCCTACTTCCTTCCCTAGCCCTGAAGGGGCGTAATATAACAGTACACACCTATCCAAAATAAATGTTATAAAAATAAAAGTTTTGGCGATTTTGTCCCTTCATAGTGTTTGACGTCAAAAAGCACTATATCAAGCACAAATATAATCGCATCAGTCAATTATGATTACTTAGGGTCTGCTGAAAAACACAAAAATTATTTATCTTCAACATCTTATGTTCAATTTTTAAGTTAGTAAGTGCATTGCTTTTACAACATTATATTCAAATTTAGTGCACTTAAGTTCATTATTAAGATTGTTTTTTGTTAGCCAGCAATAAACCATCTTCTGCGTTAAAGGCAAATCGAGGTATTTTTATACATCTTCATTGCCTTCGCCTTGAATCTGATTCATTGCTGACTTTTTCAGCAGACCCTACTTACTGACCGAAATATTTGTGTTAAAATAGTAAAGACCCCAATCATTCTGATAAAAATTCCAGGGGGCACCAATAGTTCTGTATATCCGCAATAAAAAATTATACCAGAAGAAGTTGATACATTGGAGGTTTTAGGGAAGGGGGATCTAAGGAGTTCAACGTAACAACTTCTGCGTCATGTCGGCAAACCTTACAGGTTTTTGACACCTATAAGGTTTGTATCGGCAGTCTCTACAAAAACTCACGCCCATTACCGGATATCTCAGGTCTTTTGCCTTCAAAAGAAATAAATTGTTCCTTGCTATCAAACTTTTTAAGGATGGTTGCTTCTGAAAGAGCCCTTTCTGTCGTACGCATACAAAGGGTCCGCTTCACGACTGCACTTATATTCCCCCAAAGAATTTTATGGTTTAAAAAATATATTTTATTCCTCGTTTTGACAATATAAGAAGAAGATAAAAAAACAAACTATAAAGAATTTCTCCATTCATGCGGAGTTACACCAAACTCTTGTTTGAAGACCTTGCCAAAGTAGCTGGGATCTGTAAACCCGCAGCTCATCGATATATTCTGGATGGTTTCGTCAGTTGTTCTCAACAGTTCTTTGGCCTTCTGAAGGCGCAGGTGACGTATAAAAAGATTGGGCGACAAACCAATGAGTGCATTGAGTTTACGTTGTACTTGTGAATACGACATAAACAAATTTTTGGCAAGCTGCTCTACACCAAAGTTTTCATCGGATAGATGCGTTTCAATTTCTGACGCCACTTTTCTGACAAATTTATTTTCCAGCTGCGGAATAACAATATCATGATAAAGTGTCCCTTGTTCTTCACCAACCATTTTTTCTGAAACAGACGGCAGCCCAATTCTGGTGGCGTAGGCTTTTTGCAGGATGATTCTTTGGTCTAACAATTTGCGTACACGCAAAGTAAGTTCATCTACATTAAATGGTTTTTCCAGATAAACTTCAGCACCATACTCTATCCCTTCGAGTTTAGAGTCCATATCAGCTTTGGCGGTAAGCATGATGATAGGTATATGGCTCGTGCGCTCGTCCAAACGCAGATTTCGGGTCATTTCAAAACCGTCCATAAACGGCATCATAACATCTGTGATGATGAGATCAGGAATGAGTTCTCTGGCAATATCCAAACCTTCCTGTCCGTCTTTGCCAACAGCCAGACGATAATCATGGAGACAACTTGCCGTATATGCCACCACATCAGCGTTATCTTCTACCAGAAGGATCAGCTCTTTATCCAAGTTGGTTTGGTTTTGATAATCAACACTTGTTTTTTGATATGTATCGTCTACCGGAGTTATCATGTTTACCGGAGGTTTTGGGGTTGCTGTTTCTTCCACATAATCTGTGATCATTTCCAGCGGCAGGGTGACTGTAAATTCTGTACCTATTTTGGATCCCGTAGGCGGGCTTTTGACAGAAATCCGGCCGTTCATGAGTTGAACCAATTCTTTTGTCAGTGCCAATCCGATGCCTGTACCTTCAGCATGACGGGTATGTGTACTGTCAATCTGGTAAAATCTGTCAAAGATATGGTGTTGCTGACTTTCCGGTATACCTTTGCCGGTGTCCTTGACTTTGATACACAGATGATGATCATTGTCCAGAGATATAGAGAGGTAAATGTCTCCTTTTTTAGACGTGAATTTTAAGGCATTGGACAATAAATTGGAGACTATCTGGCGGATTTTTTCTTCATCATATTTTACATACATCGTGTCGATAGAGGAAAGATAATGCATTTTTTTATCCTGACTTTCTGCTACCGAATGAAATGATTCTATGATGTAACGAATAAAATTAATAACGTCACCTTGGACAAGATGTAACTCCATTTTGCCGGCTTCCAGTTTTGACAAATCCAACATTTCATTGACCAGACGCAGAAGGTTATTTCCGTTGCGTTCGATCATATCCAGACCATTGTCGAGGTGATCGGCTGCTGACCGCCTTATATGTTGCACCATGCCCAGGATGACAGTGAGAGGTGTTCGAAATTCATGGGTCATATTGGTATACAGGTCCGTTTTGACCTTGTCGAGTTCTTTGATCCGAAGGGTTTCGTTTTGCTCAAATTGCAGTTGCGAAGCCATCCTGGTTTGTTAGAGTTTGTATTTATAAAAAGCACGGATACCCAAAACAAGGATTACCGCATACAACAGATAGGCATACCACGAGGCATACCACGGCGGTAGGATGTTGATGGTGAGTTCTTTGACCTTTTCATTCCAAATCCCTAAACTGTTGCTGCCTTGTACCCTGAATGTGTACCTACCGGCCGGTAAGTGTGAATACGTGACGCTTCTCCTGTTGCCTATTTCCAACCAATCATCATCAATTCCGACCAATTGATACCTGTATTTTATCTGTTCAGGCGCTCTGAAATCCAACGACGAAAACTCCAGGGTAAATACATCCTGATCGTGATGTAATGTGATGGATTGCGTAAATTCAATCGCTTGTTGTAAGATTTTACTTTCATCATTTGGTTTTACCACCTGATTACCGACTATAAGTTTGGTGATAAAAATATCGGGCACTATCGTATCAATCAATATTTCCGCAGGATCAAAAACGTTGAGTCCGTTGATACCACCGAAAGCCAGGTGTCCATTTGCCAGCTTGGCATAAGCATCTGTATTAAACTCGGCAGCCTGCAGTCCTGCTGCTTCGGTAAAGTGGCGGATTTCAAAATTACCTTTGCGATCCGTACTGCCCAATATACAGAAAAGACCATTGTTGGTACTGCCCCAAATGTTTCCTTTTTTATCATCGAGAATGCCATAAACGGTATTGTCACACAGACCTTGATTCACGGTGATATGTCTGACCTTGCCTGATGATTTTTCCATCAGATTGAGTCCACCCCCTTTAGTACCTATCCATAACAAATTCTGATCTATCGGGTCCTCCAGGAAGGTACTTACGTTATTATTATTGAGCGATGTTTTATTTTTTGGGTCATTGTTATACCAGGTGATTTCAGGAGCCGTTGTTAAAATATTTTTACTCTCAATTTTTGCAAATCCTTCCTGAGTGCCTATCCAAACCGTTCCGCTGTTGTCATTATAGAGCGCCGTCGTATAATTATCCAAACTAAGTTTTTTTTCAACACGGTTGTTTAAATTAAATTCTTTGAATTGACCATTTTTCGGATCAAAAACAGCAAAAAAACCATTAAATCCCCCAATCCAAAGGCGACCATTCTGATCCTGAATGATATGTTGTTCATGGCTGTAAGTGCCTTTAAAATCTACCGGATAGATTTTATTTTGTTTTGTTGTCAGGTTGATTTGTTCTAAAAAAACAATGGTAGATGATGTTCCGTCGATTCTTTTTGTCAACCAAAGATCTCCTTTTTCAGAAATAAAATTGTCTTTGACCAAAGGGTTATGCTGAAGCCAGACATTGTTGATCAGATTACCCTGAGCATCAATTTTAAAATCTCCGCCCCAAATTTGTACGTATAGGTTGTTTTGAGGATCTGCCTGGATTTTTCTAAGACTTTTACCTTTGGCCAGATGATTAAATTTTTCGGATTCAAAAGAATATTTCCGCAAACCATGGCCATTGAGACCCAACCATACCAAACCGGTTCTGTCTTTAAATATTTTATTAGCGGGCCCGTTTTTATCACTGGCAATAATAACCTTTTCAGGAATGAGTGGTTGTCCTTTTTGCCATGTAGACACATCAAAAATATCAAGAAAACCCAAAGAATTATTGGACCTCCACAATCGCCCGTTGTCTTCTTTCAGAACATATCCTGTGTGACCATTAAAAACAGGTTTGGAAAACGTGGGATAAACATTGATCCCGTCAAACAGACTGACGTATTCATTTCCAAACCAAACACTGCCATCTTCATTTTTTATAATCTGATTGCCTGTAAGGTTTTCCGTTTTTTGTAATGTAAATTGGTACGTTTTTTCATTAAAACGATATAAGTTTTCATCACATTTATACCAGGTAATGTTTTTAGCGTCCGTATAAATTATTTCATTGCGGTAATTACCGGGGTTGAATGAGTTTTTTGGTTTGTTGATGTGTTCAATTTTTATTCCACCTTCATTTTCGAAAAAATCATCCGGAAGGGTGACGATATCAAAAACAACATGAGACGTATTGACCAAAAAACGACCATCGGCCAATTCTGTAATCTGTTCTTCGACTTTGTTGCCACTCAGGCTGTTCGGATTTTTAGCATCGTGAAAAATCCGGTAAAATCTTTCTGTTTTTTTATCAAAAATATTGAGCCCATGATCGCTTCCGACCCAAATGCGGCCTTTTTTGTCTTCATAAAGATATAAGGTAGCATTGTCCGAGATAGAATAAGGGTCAAAGGCGTCGTGGCTATACACCTTAAAAAAGTATCCGTCATAACGATTCAGTCCTGCTTTGGTCGTCATCCAAAGAAAACCATCCCTGCATTGTATGATGTCCCAGATATACCCCTGGGATAGCCCCTGAGCGGTGGAGAGGGTTTCGTATTTGAACTGCCCGAATGCGGAGCTACTTATCAACATACAGATTATGGTGAAACAGCGGGCAAAAGATATAATATAAACGAGGCGAGATATCATGGACTAAAGATACATCAAGTTGACCTTAATCATGGGCAAAAAAACATAACTAAATGACTGATAAGATCCAAAATGCTCAGATTTTACGGTAAATGCTCAGTTTTTTTGGTACGAAAGACAAAAATGTTTGGTTTTTTGCACGAAATGTCCCGGCACCGTGAGGGGTTACGTTCCTAACTTTGCGGTGTTATTAAACACAAAAAAAATCATCATTTAACCAACAAAAATCTTTTAACATGAAGACATTTTTTTTAACATCTATGGTAGCGATATTTTCTGTATTTTTTTCTACCATGAGTATGTCACAAACTACGTACAAGGAAGTAATCGTTGAAAACCCAAATGCTGATGCCGATATTAAAATAGTCGGTGATTTTGTAAATAGTCTGGTATCGGGAGATCTGGACAAAGCCAAATCACTCATGGACCCTGATTACATCGGCAGAGGCCCTAGCAGCATAGATTCTGCCAATGTAGAAAAAACTTTAACAAACTGGCAGGCGAACTATAAAACACAATCAGACCGTAAGGTTAGATTTGTAACTCAGACACACAAGGTATTGTCAGGGGTATTCAAAGGTGAATGGGTGTCTCTTTGGGGCAATTACACTTTTACACAAGCCGGAAAGACGATTACGTTTCCATTTCAACTCACTGCCAAAGTCGCAGATGGTAAAATTATGGGTTCTCAAATATACTTTGACAATTTATACGTAGCAACACAATTGGGATTTAAGTTGACACCATCTGAATCAACAACAAAATAGCAACAGGTACTATCTGTTTGGAGTCAGACTAATCTTGTCAACAAATTTGAAGTATCCGATATTCAAAAATTAATTTAAAAAAATCAATATTTAACCAACAAAAATCTTTTAACATGAAGACATTTTTTTTAACATCCATGGTAGTTTTTTTGACTACATTTTTTTCTTTGAATGTGTGTCAGGCACAAGGCCCTTTTGGTGAAGTAAATTATATAAAAACCTTGCCAAATATGAATGAAAGTTTTCTGATCGACATGAAAACATCAAAAAAACTTGCCGATGCCAGAGTTGCCAATAAAACCATCACTTCCTGGCAACTATACCGCAGAACATTACCACGTGGTAGCAGTATGGATTTTAATTATGCCACCCTTTCTGTATTTCCAAGCGGTATCGAAATGAAAGCAGAAGGCACCTGGGATACGGGTATTAAAGCCATGAGCGTAAAAGAAATCGCTGACTTTTTTACTTCATTAAACAATGTAAGGACCACTATAGCCACTGATCTTTATACCTATAAGTGGGGCGTCGGATCCAGGATATTGCCGGGAGAACATGTACAGCTTAACCTTGTGAATGTCAAAAAAGGCAGCAATGATGCTTATGAAAAACTATTGGAAACTTTAAAGCCGGTGCTTGAAGAGTGTATAAAAGCAGGGGAACTAAAAGGATTTAATGTATGGAAACGCACCTATGCGACCAATATCAGTGAGAGTGACTATACGGTTAGTTTTACCTTTACCACCGTTGATCAGGCATTGTCATGGGCAAGTGGAAAAACAGGAATGGCAGATGAATACAAAAAAGTATATCCTAAGGATGATATAACCAATTTTTCAACTAAGTTGAATGAACTGAGAGATGTAGTTTCCCAGGAAGTTTGGGAATTGGTGGATATCACGGATTAAAAAATTAATTTGAAGTTTTGTTATTTGTCAGGTTTTGCCAAAAGGTGGAACCTGACATTTTTTTTGGACTGTAAAAAATTATATCAGAGGAAATTGATGCATTGGAGGTTTTAGGGGAAGGGGTAATAAGATGATAATTCCCCTCCCTTGGTAAATCCAAAGGAGGGGAATGGTCTCAAAACCTTCTTATTCTTATATTTGTATGATATAGGTATACAATTTTGAACTAAAATCTATGAATATTCAGGATACCTATCAAACCACCATTTTGTTTGCTGCGACAAAACATCAACAAAATAATCAAACCATACCCGGGACCAATCTACCCTACCTCCTTCACCTGAGCAATGTCGCTATGGAGATATTGGTGGGTGGACAACATACACCTGATTTTGATATCGAATTTGCTGTGCAGGTAGCTTTATTACACGACGTTCTAGAAGATACGTACACCACCTTTGATGAATTTTCTAATACCTTTGGTCAACATATTGCTGAATATGCTCAGGATCTTCCTGTAGCGATCCAGCACATCCATTTTGAAAACCACACCGGACTGAGAGACAGGATGGATACCCAAATATGCATCTACACCGATTTAAAAGGAAAATATTACAGCTTTTTGTCCAAAGCCATGTAATTTTATATTCTTCCTCTTTACAAAATAACACCTTTACCTACCCTCCGAATCCTTTGAAGGCTTGGTAAGGGTATTTGGTGGGGTGGGATTTGACTGGTTGACAACATCTCATAATACCAATGGGATAGTTGATTAACTGCACAAAATTGGCAATCGTAATACAGGATTTACCACCTTCTTTTTTTCCAGTGGGTACTTTTTTATATTGGAAAACAATACAAAAGCAATATTACATAACCATTGATGTTATTGGATATGGAATTCAAATTAAATACAATTTATTTACAAATCCTATATGATCCATCGTACCTTCAAGACTTATGGATACCCACCCATTAAGCACAGCCTTGTTGCCAACATACTTATATCCTTCTGATCTTATGTGTACTTTATCACCATTATTGAGTTGTCTGATTAACTTAAAATTCCCGGACATCCCTCTTCTTACATCCAATTTACCATCAGGCGATTGCACTCTGAATGTTTGACCTGTGTCATTGACTCTATCTGGAAACAATGGATAAATATTAGTAAAAGGGAAAGCCGGACCAGGGTCTGACTTACGACCCATTGCAATCTCATCGTGACCTATCAAATCCTTTATACCCATGTAAGTTTGTATTAAAACCTGACAAACTTCCCTGAATGCATTCATCTGGGCAATAGAGAATTTTTCCCAATACAAATTGGTTTCTGCCCCATTAAAATGTTCCTCCCTCACAATCTGGTCTTCAGTAAGAAAATTGCCAATAGGAGTGTTATGTGTATTTACCCAACCATAACTACCATTGGCAAATCGAGTCACATACCCACGATTTGCCAAACAAATCCCTATAGAATGTTTATTAAGATCGGATATACCTTTCCAATTACTCACTCCGGCATGTCTTGCTATTTTGTTAAAAGGAATACATTGTGTGATTGCACCATCTCTGTCAATGATGATATGATAACCTAATTTGACTATATCCCTTAAATGACTGATCGATCCACTTACAGAAATACCCGCAGTATAATGGGCAGCTATATATTTTGGAGTAAGACTACCATCGTTCTTATCCAAATCGGAATACGTTACACCTAGCAATTTATGGTTGATGATTTGAAGCATGGTTTATTATTTATTTGGTTTATCCTCGCTAGTGCTCGCTCTTAAAACTCTATACATATTTAATTGTCTGGTATATCCTATTGAAAATCTGGTTTGATTTTCAGGTATTTCAAGTTGCTTTCCAATGTCTCTAAATGAAAAAATAAATCCCTGGAGTGGGGCAAATGGAGAATCTTTGATAAAATAAACTCCTACCGTAATATCCTGATGATTATCAATTTTATTTTTTGGAAAGTAATTGTAAGTGTAGTTGAAACTCAGCCCAATCTTTCTTTCTAAAAACTCTGGTACAAAATATTGATCCACACCAAATTTAAATTGTTTGATATTATCAATATAATTACCTTCAAATGCTGTCAGTTTTTGTGAAGTTGATCTTGATGTACCAGTGGTATCCTCAGATTTCCATGTATTTGTCACCGATACTTCGGCTAACCTTGAAAAATTATCAGTTTCAGAGTAACCGAAAGAAAAACCGCCTATGTAAGGGCCACATTTCCATAAGTTTAATGTATAATAATTAATAAAGGTACTAAAATTTAGAATGTTTTTCCTCCTTTCGACCAACTCTTTATCAAAAGTTGTATCCCGAATGTAGTGATAAAAGCCTCGACCTTCAAAGCTGCTATTTATCCCTATCCGGATTCCGTCATAAGCAAAAGTGAGTTTACTGTTATTAGCTTTAAAAGTATCTCTTAAACCTATTAGCTCCTTTAATTCTTTTTCCATATATTTATACTTTTTTAGTGAATCAATCTTGGCATCTAAACTCAATGAGATATTTTTTGGTCTCTTTAATAAATCCTGCAAATCATTATAAATTTTTTGAATATCCACACCAGCTTTAATGAATTTATTACGGTTATCAAGCATTATTTTTGTTGGGGTTCCCGATAATGGTATATTATAAATCAAAGTTCCATTTATCTTATAAGATGGAGTTAAATTCCCATTCTCAAATATTTTAGGTATAGAATTGTTTGACTTCCCTTCAATGCCAAACCCATACCAAAATTTCATTTTCTTTTTATCAATTGGCTGAAGAAACGAATAATCAATTGCTTTTGCATTTAGATCTAAATTAAAGGCATTTAAAAGTTGTCGTGGAGTTTCATCATCTTTTGCCATTGTATCAGTCTGATTCTGAATGATAAGATTATTTGAAGATTTAAATATTCCCTGAGTATATACTCTAACATTTGTGGAAATAACAATCAAAATTAGAATTAAATATTTAGGTATCATAATTAAAGTATTAATAAATATCAAACACAAAATTTACACCTCCATTAATTGACAATGCCTCATTCTGTGTCCCATAGTTAAGGGTTTTTGTCTCATTAATTATATTGCAAGTGCAATCTTCTCTTATTGGTTTTTCTCTTCCTGTTACATCAATAAACAAATCATAATTTGTTCCATCAATAATTTCATGTTCTATTTCCCCAACATAGTTGTTGTTTGCATCATAATTAAACTTGGAATTTACTTTTCGCTTTTTAACATCACCAATAGATATACCTTTAACAGTTATTTCTTCGATACCTGAAATTGTGATTTTTAACTTGTCCATCTTATATTTATTTCTAAAGATTAATAAAATTGTCCATCTTATAAAACTTTATTTTGATAGATTTTCTGTTTGGCCTGTCTCTTGATCAAATGAAAATGAGTTGATATCAATATTGGATGCCAAAATTTTTGCCTTTTCTGTGTTAAATTCTTCTAAACTTATTACTTCCTTTTTCCATAATGCATATAACTCTTCTAATTTTTGCCATTTATCTTTTTCAGCTTTTTGTCCAAAGAGTGAAAGCGCAGTTTCCTTCAATCTTTCAAAAAACTCTAACGAGCCGAAACCTGCCAAGATTGCTAGGGCCATAAAGGATACCATACCTTGGAAAGGTATATTGGTTGCGACATAAGTAACAGTAATGGAAGTAATTAAAAAATTTGCTACAAAATATACAAACAACCCAGCACCAGCTCCCAAAAATGGCCTGACATAATAGGGAATTTCCAAGGTAGCTGGAAACCCACCATCATCCTTACGAAATTGCATAAAAAATCCGCGTAGATTACATAAAACACCTCCCAAACCACCTGCCAATATCATAAGAATTACTATGAAATAAAATGTAACACCTTCACCAGATTCTTTAAGATCATTTTCTTTGGATTTGATTTGTGCTTCTAATTTACGTACTTGCGATGTATCATTTTTTGTCAGAAAAATATTTAATTCAGTCTTAAGATTTTTAATTTCTTCTATTTTAATACCTTCTTTAAACGCAACGATGTATTTTTTTTGCGTTACTTCCAGCATTTTTAGGATACCAATGCCTAATATTATTGTTAATATAATATTGCAACTTAAGAGCCAAGTCAATCTTTTTGGTGGTATTGGAGTATTCATAAAGGTTGGTTTTTTGATTTTGTTTTGTATTAATGCAGAAAACTAACTAAAGTAACCCACTCACTAAACCTAAAATTTACATTATTTTACTATGTAACTTTAGCCATCACTTTTGTTACCGATTTAGTGATACATTTTTTTGGTATTACAAATCTAAGGCACCCATTAGTACCCGACCATATAACTTTTGTTATATGCCCCTCAGGGTATGTTAAACCAGAGCCGGTACGGTATAATATGAATGGAATTTTTCTTACAGGAAAAAGAAGGTATATTATTGCAGCCTCTGACTGCTCCCGTTGTTTGGTCCTGACAAGATATTGAAGAAATACCTTTCAGGCACAATTGATGTAGGTTATTCATCATCTGTGATTTAGTTGGTTATCAATTTGTCGCTTACCACAGAAAACGTAACGGGTTCAAAAAAATCTGCGTGAAAGCTTAAGGCAAATGTAATTATATTTTTTTATTGTAGTCTTTTTCAAGGTATTATTTTTTCAAAAAGTTTATCTATGCTGTATTTAGTAGTATTCTGCACATCAACAAAGATTAAAATTTGTTTGGTTTTCCCCCTCACCCCATCATACCGTCAATAAAGGTCTCTACAAAATCCAATATCCTTTGTAGTATCCTGTCACCGGTCTTCTTACGTTGCAGCAGGCTGGGTTTTTCTCCTTCTATAAGCTCAAGAACTTCATCACGCAATGGAGCCCGCTCCGCAAAAAGATAATCTTCGATCAACTTTTCCGTACGGTCCGGAGATAAATTCTCTTGCGATACCAGCTTATCGAAAGCATTTTGTTTTTCCTTACTCCAGTATTGATCAAACCCGGATGTGATATCATCCGCATCATGGATATTAGGCAGGTTTTCAGAGATGAACTTCTCGATCAATTCCCTTTTGCTTCGCAGTGTCACTTCTGTATTCAGCAGGTTGATGATGTCCCTTTCTGTGGTGGTAGCACTCTTATCTTTTTTGGACTTTAATTTGATGAGCAGCTGGATGATATAGGTTACATTGATCTCATCCCGATGGATCAGTTCAAGTTCAAAGTCGACATCATCAATTATAGAAACCTTTTCTTTGTCCCGGTCTCCCCTTGTTTTTTCATAAAGGTCAAGATACTTACTTTTGTAGTCTTCAAACTCCTGTTCCGCCAATTTAAAATCTTCCCACTTAAAGTCCGAGAATGTCACCAGGATGTTTTTGATACGCATCAAATCACGGAATGCCTTGATAAAATTGAGTTCATCCTCTTCAGTCACCAGTTCATTAACTGCATCTATGGTTGGTGCAATCTTTTTTAGTGTGTCGTATGCATCGTCAAACTTTCCTACATAATCTTCGTAAGGTTGCATGATGATCACTTCTATCGCTTCCTTATTGCTGAATAGCGTGATTGCCTCATCCGTTTTGGATTTCAGATTTCTGAACACTACAATGTTGCCCTGAGATTTCGTTTCGTTCAGGATTCTGTTGGTACGGCTGTAAGCTTGTATCAGTCCATGGTATTTCAGATTCTTATCTACGTATAAGGTATTGACTTTTTTAGCATCAAATCCCGTCAAAAACATATTGACGACCAACAAGATATCTATGCGATTGCCAATGTTTTCAGGAGATCGCTCCCTGTCCTTTAGTTTTTTGGAAATATCATTATAATAATTGTAAAAGTCTTCACCCGTTTTGGTAGAGTACTTGGTATTGAACAATTGATTATAATCTTCTATACACTCATCCAGTTTCTCCCGACTGTTTTTATTGATGGGATTACCAGATAAAGACCTGATTTGATTACTGGTATAATATTGGGCTTGAGGTTCAGCTGCTATCGGCAATCTGTCTTCTATGACAGGATAATCATCCCCGATCAATCCATTGGCATCGGCATCTTCTTCATTGGCAGCATAACTAAATATGGTAGCCACATTCAGATTGTGCTCTCCTGCTATTTTTTTTCTTTTCAGAATATCATAATACTTAATCAGTGACTTGACACTATCCACACAAAACATCGCTGAGAAGTCCTTATTATGTGTTTTGCGTCCATGATTGGTTATGATATAATCTGCTATCTTTTCCAATCGTAACGGATCTTCCATCAACTCCTGTGTGTCGATGTCTTCCACTTCGATATCGATCTCCGTAGCTATATCTTTTTGTTTGTACCTGCCTACATATTCTACAGCAAACTTCAATACATTTTCATCCCGGATGGCATCCGTGATCACATACTTATGCAGACAATCCTCAAACAAGTCTTTGGTAGTCCTTTTGCCCAATTCATTTTTATTGGCATTGTCCGCAAAGATCGGTGTGCCGGTAAACCCAAACATCTGAGCATTGTTAAAAAAGTCTTTTATACGATTGTGTGTTTCGCCAAACTGACTCCTGTGGCATTCATCAAATATAAAAACAATACGTTTATCTTTCAGATCTGTCATTTTCTTTTCATACTTGAGCTTACTGATGGCCGTATTGAGTTTTTGTATTGTGGTGACAATAAGCTTACTGTTTTTGGCCTGTCCTTTTTTATCTGAATATGTACCCGTAAACTGTTTGACGAGATTGGTTGTATTGTCCGTGCCGTCGATACAGCCTTCCTGAAAACTATTAAACTCTTTAATCGTCTGATAGTCCAGATCTTTTCTGTCTACCACAAACACTACTTTATGTACCTGTGGCAATACCATCAATATCTGACTCGCTTTAAAGCTCGTCAAGGTTTTACCGGATCCGGTAGTATGCCAGATATACCCGTTTTTCGTTGGAACAGACGGATTTAAACCGGACTCTGTAACACGCTTTATGATGGCTTCCACTGCATAAAACTGATAAGGCCGCAACACCATGGGAATTTTGTACGCTTCATTCAGAACAATATATTTACATATCATCTTGCTGATATGACAAGGCTCTAAAAAAACATCTGTAAACCCATTCAGGATATTGGTCAATCGTTTGTTTTCTACATCTGTCCAGTAGAATGTCTGCTTAAAACTCTGATTGCGGTTATTGGCGTAATACTTTGTATTGACGCCATTGCTGATGATAAATATCTGAATGTATTGATATAGTGCCGCATTAGCTCCAAAGGAATGTCTTTGATACCGATTCACCTGATTGAATGCCTCTTTGAGTTCGAGTCCTTTGCGTTTGAGTTCTATTTGGACCAGTGGCAAGCCATTGATGAGTATCGTGACATCGTATCTGTTTTTGTAAGTACCTTCCTGAGATACCTGATTGGTCACCTGATATTGATTCTGGCACCAATGTTCGGTATTCAGAAATTCAAAATAAAGATTATCACCATTGTCCCGGATGATGTGTTGCTTTTGCCTGAGCACCTTTGCTTTTTCGAATACAGAACCCTTACTCAGCAGATTGACAACCTTATCAAACTCTGTGGCGGTAAAGGTGATATTATTATGTTTTTCCAGCTGCGCTTTTAGATTAACAAGCATGATCTTATCGTCAGGAAGGCTTACATATTGATATCCCAACTTCTGTAATTGGACGATCAATTGCTCTTCGAGAATCTGTTCTGATTGTTTTGCCATGATGTTAGCTAGTCTTCAGTTTATTCAGGTGGATAAATAATTTTAAACCCTTTTCGATTTAATCCATTTTTATTATAAAAGCATATCTGAATAGCTGGCATAGTATCAAGATATTGAATTCTATTTGAAGTAAAATTGGTTCTATGACTAAATGTTGAACCAAAACTAACACTATTTACACCGTATACTCTTATGGCTTCATAATGAAATACTTGAATGATTTCCTTTATTTGGTGTATAATACGAGCTACTGTAGTTTCTCCTTCAATGTAAAGATTATTTTCCTTCATTAGTTCCTTTATATGATTGAATGTTCTTATATGATCGGGATTATCAAGTAAGTTGAAACACTCTTCTTCGTTCAGTTCAAATGACGACTCACATATCAAATATCCATTTTTATATTTTGCTCCTTCTTTTCCCCACCAATGTGCATTTTCAATAAAGGAATCCCAAAAGTAATATCCACTTCCAAGCCATGCATTTTTATGATTACACTTAAAAGGACCATATTCCTCAACATGATCATAATTGTCCCTATCCTCCAGAGTTTGATATGCTTTCCTAGTTGGCATTTTTTTTACTTTTGAGCAGTGTTTTCTCTTAATTCATTTTCAAGTCCAGATAAATTTAATGTAGGCAATATGATACCAGGTACATTGAGTATTCCGGAGTAAAGTGAACCACTAATTCCGGAGTAAAGTGAACCACTAATTCCGGAGTAAAGTGAACCACTAATTCCGGAGTAAAGTGAACCACTAATTCCGGATCAAAGTGA
>JALHOZ010000007.1 GCA_022842725.1 Saprospiraceae bacterium | reverse complement strand
ACTCAGGGTCAACGGCATTCCTGTGACAAAAGTCGAACGTGGAACCAGTTTTACCGTAGGTATTCCGGAAAAAATCCGACCTTCTGACAAGTTGTACAAAGTAGTGGAAAATCCATGATACAAATCGTACAACAAAGAGAAAAATGTATCGGGTGTAATGCCTGTGTGGAGGCTTCCCCAAACCGATGGCGCATGTCCAAAAAAGATGGCAAATGTACTTTGGTCGGTTGCAAAGACAAAAAAGGGTATTACATCCTTAATACCTTTGATGAAGAGTGGGAAGAAAACGAGTTGGCTGCCCGCATCTGCCCGGTAAAAATCATCAGGGTGGCGAAATTGTGAGAAATGGGTAATATGTTTTTCCTTTTTACAGCATGAATTCTTAAGTCTTTTTATTCCGGTTTCGTCCCTTCAGAAGTTAAAGGGACAAAACCGAAAATAAATGAGAAATATATTATGATAAGGAAGGTATTTATATAAACAACATGTGTGTTCCCACACCGCTTCCTTGTTTGTAAAAATCACCGACTGTAAGCACGCCGTCCAATTCAGGAATCAGATCTTCTTCTTTGTAGTGAAACATGTCCATGGCCAGTTTGCAAGCCCACATTTTCACTCCTGAAGCGGATAATATTTCCAAAAATTCCCGGACGGGTGGCATGTCGAGTTTTTCCATTTCTTTTTTCATCATTGATGTAGCTAATGCTTCGACTCCCGGAAGTCCTCCGAGCATGGTAGGCATATGCATAGCGGGATTACCTACGGTAGCAATGTGTAAATGTTCGAGTTTTTTCTGATGGATGGCTTCCAATCCGAAAAAAGTAAAAAATATTTCAGCCTGAATACCTTCCATTCTGGCACCATTCGCCAGTACAAAACAAGCATATACATTTTCCAATGTTGCTTTGGAAAGGATAATCATCATTTTTTTGACTTGACCTTGATCTTCCATGATTTTTGTTTTTTGTTTATTAAATACAACTTACGGGTTTAGGAATACCGGCGATTTTTGTAGCGGTTTTCAGAGGAGCATTGGGAAATAAAGTATAAAACTCCTTGATGTCCACGACACCACTTTTTCCGATTTTCCGGATACTGAGGGGAACATTATTTTTATATTCTGTCTGAATATATGTGATGACTTCCCAGTGTTTTGGCGTCATACTGATTTCATTTTCTGTGGCTAATGCTTCCCCGATTTGGGTGTTCCATTGTGTAAAGTCTGTCATGAAACCTTCTTCATTGACATCTATGGTGTTACCAACTAATTCTTTTAACATGATCATTAATATTTTGAGTTTAAAAATTTTTACCTGCAAGTGACATTCGCGCTTTGACAAAAGGTATCGGACGTGCTTTGAGCAACATATTCCAATAAACCCATCGGAAAGCGAGCTTGCCCCAGTGATTCATACGGCTTTCTTTGAGCAATCTGAGTGGTCCGATGCCCGCAATCGGGAAGGTACCTTCCACCGGTTCGTGGTCGTAATTGAAGTCGATGAGCAGGGCTTTGCCTTTACCCGTTTCGATAAAACAATTGGCATGACCATCAAATTCTGGAAGTAATTCTTCTTTACGGATGAACCTCAATACGTTTTCAAAAAGGATTTCTGCCTGAAAATGGGTGACTGAACCGGCTTTTGACGTAGGTATATTGGTAGCGTCGCCGAGCACAAAGATGTTGGCTGACACCTTAGACTGCAATGTACCTTTGTCTGTGGGTACAAAATTGAGTTCGTCGCCGAGCCCTGATTGTTCGATGACCTGACTGCCTTTATTGGTAGGTACGGTCACCAGCAGGTCAAAAGGCACTTCTTTTCCGCTGTAATCTTTGATGGATTTATTTTCATTATCCACACTTTCGATGGCAAAGTCAGAAACAATGTTGATGTTTTTTTCTTTGAGCAGATATTCCAGTTTTTGGGTTGCCCTTGGTTTGGTAAATGCGCCGCTCAAAGGAGTCACATAAGTAATGTCGACTTTGTCACGCATACCTTTTTTGCCAAAATAATCGTCGGCCAGAAATGAAAATTCCAAAGGGGCGACCGGACATTTGATCGGCATTTCTGTGATGTGAACCACGAGTTTTCCGCCTTCCCAGGTTGCCAGTTTTTCGCGAAGTGCTTTTGCTCCTTCAAAGGTATAAAAGTCAAAGATGGATTTTCGCCATTCGGGACCGTTCATACCTTCGATTTCGGAAGAATCAATAGTGGAGCCGGTAGCGATGATAAGGACATCGTAATGGATGGTTTTCCCGCTTTCAAAAAGGACTTGTTGTTCCTCGGATTTGATTTCACTGGCTTTATCCTGAATAAATTTTACTTCATCAGGAAGAAAACTTCGAATCGGTTTTTTGACATCTTCTTCATCATATATACCAAATGGAAGAAATAAAAATCCGGGTTGGTAATAATGCGTATTCGTAGCATCGGCAATGGTGATATTCCATGTATGTGGATCCACTTCTTTGACCAGTTGATTAGCCATAATAGTACCTGCTGTGCCGGCACCAAGGATGAGGATATTTTTTTTATGTTTCATTGTAATGGTTTTAGAAGTTTTTGGATTTGTGTTTGATTTGGATTCCTTCGATATGGAATTACAAATAACACAATACAAATGTAAGGCTGTCTGTGACCGGTGCAGATGATATTGATTATCAGTATATATGACTTTAAACATTTGTAAAAAGAGTTTTCAGATTTTTTATTTTAGGGGTCAAAATAATTTAATATTTAATTTTTTTTGAGGATTTTCGGTGGAACGACTACCTGAAAATGAAATCTGATTTGTCTTTAAAGGCAAGCCTTATATTTTTTTCAAAGAAAAAGGGGCTTGGTATTTCAAATATTTTCTACTTTAGCACTTCTTCTCAAAGAAGATACGATGGATTCCATTATATAAACAAACAATCGACCAAAACATGAATCAACAAGCAGCCCCGAAAGGTTTTATCAACAAAGCATTAAACTTTATTGAAAGAGCAGGTAACAAACTTCCTGATCCGGCGATATTATTTTTAGTTTTAATGATTTTTGTCTGGTGTTTATCCTGGTTAATGTCAGGTATTATTTTTACAGAAATAGATCCAAGATCGGGCTCTCCGATTGTTGTCAACAACATGCTTACAGGAAAAGCATTTGCAGAATTTTTATCAGGGATGGTGACCACCTTTACCGGATTTGCTCCTTTGGGAATCGTGCTTGTTGCCATGTTAGGGGTTGGAGTTGCAGAACATGCAGGATTTATCAATGCGGGTCTGAAAACCCTTCTGAGTTTTACTCCTAAAAAGCTTCTTACGCCAATGATGATTTTGGTGGCTATTTTGTCACACACAGCGACAGACGCAGGATATGTATTAGTAATTCCGATTGCCGGAGTTATCTTTTATTCAGCGGGAAGGCACCCTTTGGCTGGTATCGCTGCTGCTTTTGCAGGTGTTTCGGGAGGATTCAGTGCTAACTTTGTACCGTCAGGTATTGATCCGCTTTTGCAGGGATTTACGCAGTCTGCTGCCAGAATTATTGACCCTGTAATAGAGTTAAATCCGTTGAACAATTGGTTTTTTACCGGATCATCCAGTATTCTTCTTATCATTTTGGGCTGGTATCTTACGGATAAAGTAATTGAGCCCAGACTTAACGCTAATTCTCCGGTTGATGCAGATGCTGAATTGCCAAAAGGAACGATGGATCCATTAAATAAAAAGGAAAAAACGAGTTTTTATTATTCTGTACTGGCTATGGTGGTTATGCTTGTTTTACTTGCTTTATGGGCGATTCCTGAAGGTTCTGCACTGCGTTCAGAAGAAGGCGTTCTGACAGATATTAAAGCACCGTTAATGAAGTCTATTGTTCCGATCATTTTTGTGGTTTTTCTGATTCCTGGAATTATTTACGGATATATGTCAGGCACTTTTACCAAAACCAAAGAAGTTATTGACAGTATGTCCAAGTCAATGAATGGAATGAGTTATTATATTGTGATGGCTTTTTTCTGTGCTTTGTTTATTGATGCTTTTACCAAATCCAACATTGGAGCTTTGCTTGCGTTGAAAGGAGCAGATGGCTTGAGAAGTCTGCAATTGCCCCCACAGGTTACTGTGGTTGGTATTATATTTTTGACTTCGTTTGTCAATCTTTTTATCGGATCTGCCTCTGCCAAATGGGCTTTGATGTCGCCCATTTTGGTGCCGATGTTGATGCAATTGGGTATTTCTCCTGATCTTACTCAGGCAGGATACAGGGTAGGGGACTCTGTATCGAATATCATTACACCGTTGATGCCATATTTTCCATTGGTGGTCGTCTTTTGCCATAAATACGTTAAGTCTACCGGTATAGGAACACTTGTTTCTATCATGTTACCTTACACAATAACATTTATCATATGTTGGACGATATATTTATTGATTTATTGGGGACTTGACATACCACTCGGTTTGCAATCGACTTATGAATATATACCGAAATAAAAGGTTATAAATAGTTTATATCGTTTTTTAAAAAATCCCAAATCATAAACCTTGTTTGGGATTTTTTATTTCTTAAAACCGGTAGCCGATACCTGCCATGAGCCTGCCTTCGGCTTCGACAGGGTCCTTTCGGTATTCATGAACGTCACTGAGGATGGCGAGGCCAACACCCAGGTCCATTAAAAAATGTTTGGAAAGACCAAATTGGTATCCGGTGCGGAATACACCACCTATTTTGGATTTTCCTGTTTTGACCACCTGATCCATGTCATCCAGAATGACATCATCATAATCATAATGATAGGCAAAACCTCCGGATAGATAAAATCCTCTCAAAGCGTCTGACGTTGATTTGGCAAAATATCTTCGGTAGTCCAGGGTGGTATTCAACCAATTGTTTTCAGTAAAAAATACGAGATTGCCCCGGTGAAAATTGGCTACAACCGATGACTTTTTTGTTATTCTGTATTCGACATGCAGTGAAGGAATGATGAGGATGTTCAAAATATTGGTTTTGACAGCCATTTTGTAGGGATAAGACTTTGATTCCTGTTTTTGTGCGAATAAGATATACGGAACAAGAAATAAAAGAAGTAAGATATATTTTGACATATTTTTGATGTTGTGGCGGTTAAAAATAGGTACTTTTTTTTTGGCGAAAGCGAATATTTATAGAACGAAAAAAGTAGAGTTTAAGTTTGGTGATTGGGGAAAAGACTCAATTGTCTTCTATTTTTCAAAAAGAAAGAACAATTTATATTTTTTGAGAATTATGAACTTTTATGAAAGGTCGCGCTGAAACTAATAAACACAATTAAAGGGAAAATGTAGTTTCCTCAATTTTTTAAAGAATAGAGCCAGAACTTTTTAAAATCTGGAAACGTTATAATATTTAAGAAATGGTTAAATTTTTTTTCTTATGGATGGAATAGTATATTTGGAAGACGATAAGACGAAGAAGAAATATGTACAGATTGATCTGGAAAAATATGGCGATTTATGGCCTGATTTTTTGGATATTATCATTGCCAGAAATCGTAAAAATGATAAAAAAATACCTTTCAAAGATGTGAAAAATATGATTTTGGGTGGAGGCTTATGATATTGTTTTTAGTGAAGGAGCATTAAAAGATTTGAAAGTTATACCGCAAAAAGAACAAATAAAAATACTTGATAAGGTTGAAAGACTATCAGATAACCCATACCCCAAAGGTTGCGTAAAAATTAAAGCCTCAGATGATGAACTATGGAGATTCCGCCAAGGAAACTACAGAGTTCTGTATAGTGTAGATTCAGAAATTAAGATAGTAGATATAAGACGCATAAGTCATCGAAAAAACGTGTATCGATAAATCAGGTCTCAAATTGGGGCAATCTGGCAGGTACATTTTTCTAAGTGAAAGTAAATATTTACCTTTAAACCACAATCCTTTTGAACCTCACTGGAACCTTCAACCTGCTTTATCGGTGTGACAGTTTTTTCCTGTTTCTTAATACGGAATTCCTGACAATTAATCCTTGATTTTCTATCTTACCTTTTCTTTTCAGAAAAAATCTTGGGTTTTTCCTTTGACAATGCCTTACCTTTGCCCTCATGATTTAAAATATCCGGCAAAAATCAGGTTGCCGGATCAAAAACAAAGAAGATTTATCGCATGACAAAACCATCGATTCCCAAAGGTACCAGAGATTTTATGCCGGCTGATGTAGCCAAACGCAACTATATTTTTGATCAGATCAAAAAGGTGTTTACGACTTTTGGTTATGTGCCGATAGAAACACCCACGATGGAATTGCTCGCCACCCTGACGGGAAAATATGGCGAAGAAGGCGATAAACTTTTGTTTAAAGTACTCAACAACGGTGATTTTCTGAAAGATGCCAACAAAGAAGCATTGGAGTCGTTACAATCTCAAAAGCTGGTTTCTTCTATTTCCAAACGTGGATTAAGGTACGATCTGACGGTGCCTTTTGCCAGATTTGTTGTCATGCACCAAAACGAAATATCTTTTCCTTTCAAAAGGTATCAGATACAACCGGTGTGGCGGGCTGACAGTCCGCAGCGCGGGAGATTTCAGGAATTTTATCAATGTGATGTCGATGTGGTCGGTTCGGATTCACTCATGTACGAAGCTGAATTGATGCAGATTTACCACGATGTTTTCCGTAGTTTGGGTCTTAACGTCAACATTTTGGTCAATAACCGGAAAATATTGTTTGGTGTCGCTGAAGCAGCCGGGATTGCAGATCATTTTATGGAGATGACCATTGCCATTGATAAGATGGACAAAATCGGCAGAGACGGTGTTATAGCAGAAATGTTGTCCAAAGGAATTTCAGAAACTTCTGCTCATCATGTTTTGGATTTGATGTCCAAAAAAACATTGGACGAGCTTAAAGAGGCTTTTGCCAATTCTGAGACCGGACAAAAAGGTATAACCGAAGTGGAAAATGTTTTTGCACTGACAGGCGAAAGTGTTCCAAATCTTGTATTTTCCATCAATCTGGCCAGAGGATTAAATTATTACACCGGATGTATTTTTGAAGCGGTACTTGATGCGACGGTTTACCCTGAGCTAAAGATGGGAAGTCTCGGTGGAGGTGGCAGATACGATGACCTTACGGGAACTTTTGGCATGAAAGACATGTCAGGTGTTGGCGTTTCCTTTGGTGCGGAAAGGATATTTATTGTCATGGAAGAATTGGGCTTGTTTCCTGAAAATACAGCCAAAGATATTGATGTATTGTTTATCGCTTTGGACGACGAGAGTCACCTCACCGGATTTAAGTGGCTGTATCAGCTCAGGCAAGCCGGGGTAGCCTGTGACATGTATCCGAAAGCGACCAAGATGAACAAACAAATGAAATACGCCAACGACCGCAAAGTGCCTTATGTCGCCATCATCGGAGAATCCGAAAGAATCAGTGGCAGCGTATCCCTGAAAAACATGGAAACGGGAGTTCAGCAGGTGATACCATTCACCGGTTTATTGAACACTCCGGTGTCGGATTGGGTGTAAAATCATCACTTTCTCTAACAGGATATTGGTTTTTAATCATTGATATTTACAGCAAAAGCAGCGAAGGTTACCTTTGTTTTTTTATTGATTTTTGTACATGAAATAAGGCATTTTGGCTTTTTTATTTAAAGCTGAACGGGTGTACACATTTTTTTTACATAATAATATCCTTTTTGTCAGGATTTTACATAGGGTCTGCTGAAAAAGTCAGCAATGAATCAGATTCAAGGCGAAGTCAAAGAAGATGTATAAAAATACCTCGATTTGACTTCAACGCAGAAGATGGTTTATTGCTGGCTAACAAAAAAACAAGTTTAATTTGAAAGTAGGGTGTACGTAATTTTAATATATTGCTCTAAAAACAATGCACTTATATACTTAAAAATGAACTTAAGATATTGAATATAAATAATTTTTGTGCTTTTCAGCAGACCCTACATACTTTTTTTTCACTAAAATATACTATATATCAATACATTGCAGTAATTTTGTGCCAATTTTTAGACAAACCTAAAAATTCATTATTTTTCACAAAATGATCTGACCCATGAGCAAGTTTTCATACGTATTTAACGCCCACCCGTCGTACATTGAAACGATGTACAAAAATTACAGACAAAATCCAGATTCTGTTGAAGAAGGATGGAGGATATTTTTCGAAGGATTTGACTTTTCGGCAAACGGAAACGCTGATTCTGCTGAAGGCAGTACAGGCGAAATCAGTTCCAAAGAGTTTGGTGTGATGTCCATCATTCACGGTTTCCGAAGCAGAGGACATTTGCTTTCCACCACCAATCCGATCATGACCCGACGTGATAGAAGGCCGCACCTCGACCTGATGGATTATGGTCTGGAAGAAGCCGATATGGGAAAAGTATTTAAAGCCGGAGAAGAAATCGGATTAAAAAATACGACCCTTCAGCAGATTCTCGATCGTTTAAGAACTATTTATTGCGGCAATCTTGGGGTGGAATATGCGCACATTGAAAACCGTGAAAAAAGAATGTGGCTCCGCGACAAAATGGAGTCCTCAAAAACAGATGGATCTTATGGTTTGTCCATGGACAAAAAGATGAGAATCCTTGAAAAACTTAATGGTGCCGTCATATTTGAAAAGTTTTTGCATACAAAATACGTCGGTCAAAAAAGATTTTCATTGGAAGGCGGTGAAACGACCATTCCGGCTTTGGATTGTATTATCAATACAGCTTCGTCCCTGGGTGTGGAAGAAATCACCATGGCTATGGCACACCGTGGAAGGTTGAATGTATTGGCCAATATCCTTGGAAAAACGTACGATCAAATCTTTAACGAATTTGAAGGAACAGCCGTCCTGGATCAGAGTTTTGGTGATGGTGACGTCAAGTACCACCTTGGTTTTTCTTCACAGGTTACTTCCAAAGATGGTAAAAAGGTTCACTTAAAACTTGTTCCCAACCCATCCCATCTTGAAGCGGTCAATCCGGTTTTGGAAGGTTTTACCAGAGCAAAAGCGGATCTGTTGTATGCGTCGGATTATGACAAAATCCTTCCTGTTGTTATTCATGGTGACAGTGCTGTGGCAGGACAAGGTGTTGTCTACGAAACGGTACAAATGAGTCAGTTGAACGGATATTATACCGGCGGAACGATACATTTTGTGATCAACAACCAGATAGGATTTACAACTAATTTTGATGATGCCCGATCTTCGACTTATTGTACAGCAGCGGCTGCGTTGGTTCAGGCACCGGTTTTTCACGTTAATGGTGACGATCCTGAAGCGGTGATTTTTGCTACAGAGTTGGCAGTGGAATACAGACAGAAGTTTAACAATGATGTTTTTATCGATATGGTATGTTATCGTAAACATGGTCATAACGAAGGCGACGATCCGAAGTTTACCCAACCGAAAATGTATGAGCTGATCGACAAACACCCGAATCCAAGGGAAGTTTATCTCGAAAAACTCACTCAAAACGGAGATATCGACCGCAAACTTGGTGAAGAACTCGAAAGCACCTATTGGAAGGACCTTCAGGACAGATTGGATATGGTAAAACAAAATGAATTGCCTTATCAGTATCAGGAACCGGAACAACATTGGCGACAATTGAAAAAAACCCTTTCCGTGACAGATATGGTGAATCCTAATACAGGTGTGGCTAAAGCGGAACTGGATAAGGTTCTCAAACATCTTATGACGATCCCCAAAGATTTTACACCATTGTCCAAAATCAAAAGATTGCAAAAGTCCAAGCAGGAAATGATTGATACCGACAAACTGGACTGGGGTCTCGGAGAGCTGATGGCTTACGCGTCTTTGATGCTCGAAGGCAAAAATGTCAGGATGAGTGGTCAGGACGTAAAAAGAGGAACCTTTTCGCACAGACATGCCGTTTTTGTGGATGAAAAAACCAATGAACTGTACAACCGACTCAATACTTTGTCGGGTGCCAACGGAACTTTTTATATTTACAATTCCTTATTATCAGAATTTGCAGTACTTGGATTTGAATACGGCTATTCTCTGGCATCACCCGACCATTTGGTATTATGGGAAGCACAATTCGGAGATTTTTACAACGGAGCACAGACCATCGTAGACCAGTTTATTTCTTCCGGCGAAAGCAAGTGGCAGAGAATGAGTGGTTTGGTCATGTTGTTGCCTCACGGATTGGAAGGACAAGGACCGGAACATTCCAGTGCCAGATTGGAAAGATTCCTGCAGATGGCAGCCGATTTTAATATGATTATTACCAATATCACAACCCCGGCCAATTATTTTCATGCACTCAGAAGGCAAATCGCTT
Source organism: Saprospiraceae bacterium (assembly GCA_022842725.1). Classification (GTDB taxonomy): domain Bacteria; phylum Bacteroidota; class Bacteroidia; order Chitinophagales; family Saprospiraceae; genus OLB9. The sequence goes on along the minus strand of JALHOZ010000007.1, from coordinate 158,378 downwards.
TACCTTACCGAAAACCAATGGTTGTTATGTCGCCAAAATCCTTGTTGAGACATCCTTCATGTGTGAGTTCAATCAAAGAATTTACGGGAAAAACATCATTTATGGAGTTGATCCCCGATGAAGTGAAAAACCCGGCAAAAGTATTGTTCTGTTCAGGTAAAATCTACTACGAACTGGATGAATACCGAAAGACCAACAACATCAAAAATGTTGCTATTGTCAGAATAGAACAATTATATCCATTCCCTGAAAAGGAGATGAGAGACATCATGAAGGCAAATCCAAAAGCAAAATTCACCTGGGTTCAGGAAGAACCGGTCAATATGGGAGCCTGGAGTTTTGTTCAAAACATCTTCCGCAAGGACGATCTTGATGTGATAGCCAGAAAACCTTCTGCCTCTCCGGCGACCGGATTTAAGAAGGTTCACGACAAACAACAATCTGATATTATTCAGGCAGCTCTGACAGTATAAAATCGTTAGACCTGATATTAAAAAAGCCTTTCCGGAAAACATTTGGAAAGGCTTTTTTTATTGCATTCTCATTTATTCTACCTCGATTTAGATCAGACTAAATTTGGTGTAAAAAATTCAGAGCCAAAAATCTGTTTTGTTTTAATTTTAAAGTTTTTATTCTTTCATCATCCCGGCCAGCCAAAGTACATTCCATTCCAATCTTTTTAACTGGTATTTTTGCAGAATTTGTTGAAAAGAGACGTTGATCAGATCAATTTGTGCTGCCCGCAACTCTATGGGTGTGAGGCTTCCGATGTTTAATCTGTCAAAAGATATTTTTACATTTTCTTCCGCTACCTTAATATTATCTTCTGTCAGTCTGACGATATTCTGAAGCATATTCATTTGTTCCATCACCATATACAGATTGGTTCTTAGATCTGTTTCGAGTTGTTCACGGCTTAATTTTGTATTTTCAGACATCAGTCTGGCAGTCTGTGCCTGATTCCTGACTCTGAAACCGTTAAACAGGTTCCATTGTGCGGTAAGACCATAGGTAAATCCATTGTTTCTGTTAAATTTTAATATGCCGATTTCAGCTTCGTTTCTATTAAAATTATAGGCTGCACCAAGATTGAGCGAAGGTAGTTTTTGGGTGTTGACGGCTCTGATGTTGAGCTCTGCCAATTCTTCGTTGAGTCTTGCCAAACTCAGATTTTTGTTTTTTGACAACATTTGAGCGGCCATTTTTTCGTAAGTATACAAACCTGTTTCCAGAGATAAAGTTTCTATAGTAAAATCAACATCCGGGGCTCTGTTGATGCTTTGGTTCAGTCGGATTTTTGCATTTTTCAAATCCATTTTCGCTTGTTCTAATTGCAAACTGTCTGCGTTGATATCCACCTGAACCTGCAACAGGGCCTGTCCTGAAACAGAACCAATATTGTATCGCGTGGTCATGAGTTCTTTTCTTTCAACCGATAAATTGATAGCTTCTTCAATGGTTTTAATTCTTTCCATGGTCTCCTGAATTGTCAAGTATGCCATTCTGATGTCAAAAACAGCATTTTCAACCTGCAATTGATAAGCTTCCAACCCTCTTGAAGCTTCTTTTTCAAGTCTGTCTTTTTGAATAAACATGTTCATACCATCAAAAATTCGCCAATCCAATGCTACAGAAGCAGATAATGCATTGGAATTTACTCCGTTTCCTTCCCGTACATCGCCGCTGAAAAATTGTTGACGTATGTTGTTGACCGTGTAGTTTTGTCCTCCCTGCGCTGAAATGACCGGATAAAATCCTGCATTGCCATAATTATTATTGACATCAAGTATGTTTTGTTGATTTCTGGTAAGCAGGATATCAAAACGATTTTTCAAACCAAAAGAAATGGCATCATTCAAAGTCAGTACTTCCTGACTGTATATAATACCTGACCGGATGATCAGGAACAAAAAGATGATATTACGCATGTGGTCTGACTTTGACAAATTTTAAAAAAGTATACAGTGCCGGAATGACAAACAAGGTCAGGATTAAGGAAAATATCAAACCACCGATGATGGCAATTCCCATAGAGACCCGGCTTGTGGAAGCGGCACCCAAAGCAAGCGCAATCGGTAAAGCACCCAGAATGGTGGCAAGGCTGGTCATCAGGATAGGTCTGAGTCTGGAGATGGCTGCTTCACGGACGGCAACAAATTTTGATAGACCGGCCTCCATTTTCTGGTTGGCAAATTCCACAATAAGAATTCCGTTTTTGGTTACAATACCGATCAGAACAATGATACCAATCTGGCTGAAGATATTTAAGGTAGAATCAGTCCACCAAAGAGCAATGACGGCACCGGCAAGGGCAAGCGGCACGGTAAACATGATGATGATCGGGTCAATAAAAGATTCAAATTGTGCTGAAAGGATTAAATATACCAACATCAGCGCCAAAAGGAAGGCAAATAGTAATGTCGAAGAACTTTCAGCAAATTCTTTGGAAGGTCCGGAAAGATCTGTGGTAAAATTGTCAGTTAATACTTCACCGGCGATTCTGTTCATCTCTTCAATACCTTCACCCAGGGAAGTTCCTGCCGGAAGACCTGCAGAAATCGTAGCTGAAACATACCGGTTGTATCGATATAGTTGAGGCGGATTACTTTGTTCGGAAATAGTGATCACATTGGACAATTGTACAAGATTTCCTTTGTTGGAACGGATATATATTTTATTCAGGTCAGCAGGATCATTTCTGTCATTTCGGGTAGCTTCTCCGATGACCTGATATTGTTTGCCGTCTTTGATAAAAAATCCGAGTCTCTGTTCTGCAAAATATAACTGCAATGTCTGAGCAATTTCAAAAATACTCACACCCAGAATGGCCGCTCTGTTTCTGTCGATTTCGACTTTTAATTCGGGTTTATTAAACTTAAGATTGATATCCACAGCCTGAAAAACTTTACTTTCACGCGCTTTTTCAAGAAATTTAGGTACAACCGACTTAAGGCTGTCAAAAACAGGTGTCTGAATCACAAACTGAACCGGTAATCCGGCTCTCCGGTCTCCGATGGTTTGTTCCTGAGAAATAAATATTCTGGCTTCCGTTTCTTTTTGCATAACCTTGGTCAGAGAATCGACAATTTCCATCTGCGTCCGGTTTCTGTTGGTCGGATCATCAAGCGTTACCCTTACAAATGATGAGTTGGCTGCTACACTCGCACCAAAGCTTGGCGCCGTAACAGACAAAATCCCTTGGGTTTCCGGAATGGATTCCGCAGCATCAATCATTTTGCTGGTAAAAGCATTCATAAACTCAAAAGAAGTACCTTCCGGCGTTGTCGCGTTGATGGCAAATCTGCTTTTATCTTCCAAAGGCGCAAGTTCTGATTTTAGTTCCTTTCCTAAAGAATATAAAAGTCCGAAAGAAATAATCATAATCAGGACGGCAACCCACCGGAATTTCATAAATCCCGACAATAGTCGTTCGTATAAACTGTTCATTCCCAGGAAAAAAGGTTCTGTTTTCCGATAAAACCAGGCATTGTGATCGCCGGATTTTAAAAGGTAGGCGCTCATCATCGGTGTAAGCGTCAGTGAAACGAATGCCGAAATTAAAACCGCACCGGCAACCACTACGCCAAATTCGCGAAACAATCTGCCACTCAATCCCTGGAGGAACATGATGGGTAAAAATACCACCACTAAGGTGACTGTCGTCGAAATGATGGCAAATACAATTTCGTTTGACCCTTTGAAGGCGGCCTGCATCGGCGACATACCTTCTTCGATTTTCTGGTAGATGTTTTCAAGGACGACGATGGCATCATCCACCACCAGACCTGTTGCCAGTACAATTCCCAATAAAGTCAGGATATTGATGGAAAAATCCGAAATGTACATGATAAAGAAGGTACTCACCAGGGATATCGGAATGGCAACTACCGGAATGAGGGTGGTTCTCCAGTTTCTTAAAAAAAGAAAAATGACCATTACCACCAGACCAAAAGCGATGATGATGGTTTCTTCTACTTCTTCGATAGCCTGACGAATGTTGGTGGTGGTATCCAGGGCATAACCGAGTTTCAGGTCAGCAGGCATATCTTTTTTGATGATTTCCACTCTTTTGTAAAACTCGTCAGCAATAGCGATATAGTTGGCTCCCGGTTGCGGATTAACGGCAATACCAATCATCGGTATTTTGTCATTTCCTCTCAGCAGGGTCCTTTCATTTTCGGGAGCTAATTCTGCATTTCCAACATCTTTGAATCGAATGATCTGACCGTTTTCTTCTTTGATGACCATTTGGTTGAATTCCTCCGCTGTTTCTATTCTTCCAAGCGTCCGGATGGTCAGTTCGGTTGTGGTTCCTTCGATTCTTCCTGATGGCAATTCGACGTTGGCCCCGTTCAAAGCATTGCGAATATCGGTGGGTGTAATACCAAGGGAAGACATTTTTGTAGGATCCATTTTCAACCTCATGGCGTATTTTTTTTCTCCCCAGATTCTGATTTCAGAGATACCCGGAATGGTTTGTAATCTTTCTTTAAAAAGATTATTTCCGATGTCCGTCAAATCCATTAAATCCCTTTGATCACTCTGTACGGTAAGAGACAAAATAAAATTTCCTCCGGCATCCGATTTGCTCACGACCGGAGGATCCGCATCAGGGGGAAGACTTCTTTGAGCGCGGGATACTCTGTCGCGAACGTCATTGGCTGCCGCTTCAAGATCCGTTTCAAGGCTGAATTCAGCAGATATAGTAGAACGACCGTCACTACTGGTTGAGGTGAGGGTTTTGATACCATCCACACCATTGATAGATTCTTCCAGCGGTTCGGTGATTTGAGAGATGATCACTTCACTGTTGGCACCGGGATATGAAGTACTGACAGTGACGATGGGAGCATCCACACTCGGATAGTCTCTGACTCCGGTTGAATAAAACCCTATCAACCCGAAAAGGATGATGAGTAAAGACATTACGGTAGCCAGAACCGGTCTTTTGATACTTATTTCAGGTAAATTCATGGTCAGGATTAATTTTCTTTGGTCAAAACCTGAACAGGCATACCGGGTTTAAGTTGGAGCAATCCTGTCGTGATCACCGTGTCGCCCGGTGTGACTCCGGATTCGAGGAAAACTTCACTTTCGCTTCTGCTTGCAGCAATGACTTTGACAGGTTTTACTTTACCATCTTTCTGAAGATATACCAAAGCCCCGCTGATATCAGGCACATAAGCCATGGAGGGAATAGCAACAAATGTTCCTTTCACGCCTTCAGCAATTTGAATATCTGTAAAGGCTCCCGGCAATATTTCGCCTCCCGGATTCGGGTATAAGGCTCTCAGGACCATGGAACGGTTGTTTGGATTGATTTGCGGGTCGATGGCATAGATATTTGCTTTTCGTACCTTTTTATCTGACGACATCGTGAAGGATATGGATTGACCTGTTTTAAGGTCTTTACTCCAACGTTCAGGAACGGAAAATTCAATTTTTACCGGTTGTATACTATGCAGAGTAGTGATGACATCTGCCGGTGTAATCATAGCGCCGATGCTTATATTTCGAAATCCTACCACACCCTGAAAAGGAGCGGTGATTACGGTTTCGGCGATTTGGGTATTGATGATGTCGACATTGGATTTCAGAATGTTGAGATTGGCTTCGGTGAGGTCGTACTCTTCCTGAGAGATAGCTTTTGCGGAAAGCAATTGTTTTTGTCTTTTTTCTTTGATCACTTCCAGTTCGATTTGCAGCAAAATTTTCTTTTTTTCTGCCTGTAAGGTCGCATCATCCAGTTTTACGAGCGTTTGACCTTTTTTAACAAGGCTTCCTTCTTTAAAATTCATTTGAACGACCCTTCCGGAGATTTCGCTTTTGATGTCGACTTTTTCACCCGGCAGCACCGTACCGGTTGTGGTGATGTTTTCAGTTCGGCTCACCTGTCCGGCAATGATGCCCTGCACCTTCATAGATTCGCCTTCTCCCTGTTTTTGCGGGCCTTGTTGAGCTGAAGGTTTGTCATTTTTGCATGAAAATAAAGAGAATGAAAAGACCAGGATGATAAAGGAGAGGCGCGTCATAAATATTTTTTGGAAAAAATATAAACAGATTTTCAAAAGTATAGTTTTTTTGAAATGCTAAAAAAACATTTTTCAGCTTGTAATGCAGAGATTTGTGAACAACTAAAAACATCATTATTTCCGCTAAAGAAACAACATACAAAAAAGACTAAATACCATTGTTAAACCTTTTAAAACTTATTTGTCAGTGAGTTCTCCATCATATTCAGATATGTTTGATGGTTTACAGCTGCGCATGATATCTACAAATATTATCTTTGTGAAAATTTTGGAATTATGGTACCATTGGCAGAAAGGATGAGACCGGTTACGCTCGAAGATTATATTGGTCAGCAGCACCTCACCGGTCCGAATGGTCCGTTAAAAAAAATGTTGGACTCCGGAAGGTTGGCTTCCTGTATTTTTTGGGGTCCGCCCGGTGTGGGAAAAACGACTTTGGCGCAGATATTTACCCATTCGTTGCAACGACCATTTCAGGCGCTGTCGGCCATCCAAAGTGGTGTCAAAGACGTGCGCGAAGCTATTGAAAAAGCAAAATCCCAACGTTTTTTTAATCAACCCGGACCGGTTTTGTTTATTGACGAGATCCACCGGTTCAGCAAATCCCAACAGGATTCTTTGTTAGGTGCCGTCGAAAAAGGGATTATTACCCTGATCGGTGCAACGACTGAAAATCCGTCATTTGAAGTGATTCCGGCACTTTTGTCGAGGTGCCAGGTATATGTTTTACAACCGCTGTCAAAAGACGACCTGGTCCGGATGGTGGATTTTGCCATTAAAAAGGATGAATACCTGAAGACCAAAAACATTACGGTTTCTTCTTATGATGCGCTGATCCAATTTTCAGGAGGAGACGGCAGAAAACTCTACAATGCCCTGGAGATCGTCACCTCCATGTCGGGTGATACGGTGGATATTACCGACGAACTCGTCAAAGAAATCATCCAGGAAAACCTGACCATGTATGATAAAAACGGAGAACTGCATTACGATATCATTTCTGCGTTTATCAAATCCATGCGTACCTCCGATCCGAATGCTGCGGTATACTATCTTGCCCGAATGATTGAAGGAGGCGAAGACCCTTTGTTTATCTGTCGTCGTATGATTATCCTGGCTGCTGAAGACATCGGACTCGCCAATCCGAATGCTTTGTTGATGGCAAATACCTGTTTTCAGGCTCTGCATCAGATCGGTATGCCGGAAGGTAGAATTATCATGTCTCAAACGGCTATTTATCTGGCTTGTTCGCCCAAAAGCAACTCCGCTTACACCGCGATCGAAGAAGCTTTACAATTGGTCAGGAAGACAGGAAATCTTCCGGTTCCGCTACATTTGCGCAATGCACCTACCAAACTTATGAAAGAATTGGGTTATGGCAAGGAATATTTGTATGCCCATCATTATGAAAAAAATACCGTCGCTTTGGAATGTATGCCGCAGGACATCGTCGGTACCACCTTATACCATCCGGGTAACAATAGTGGAGAGCAAAAATATAATGAGATGTTGAAACAGGTGTGGGGAGAGAAATATGAAAAAAAACCTTGATAATAGCATTTGAATTATGAAAATTAAAAGATAAGTTTTATGTGAAAAATTGTAGAAAAATATTTTTGATAATTTTTGGTTTATATTTTTTGGTGCCATCTATGTCCGCTCAGGAGGATTTGATTCAAAATGAAGTATATACTTTTGTTTTGAAAGACACTTCGGAAGTAACTGGTAAGTTGCTTTTTTATTTACAGAATATGTATTACACTGTCGAAGTTGAGGACGATACATTGTATTTGTATCAGGATGATATTTTTGAGATTACTCAACCAAAATGGAATTCAGGGTATAAGGTCAATGCTGAAGCATATCAAAACGGGTACCCTTTTAATCATTTTCTTTTTGCGGGTGGTTATGGCTTGAAAAAAAATAGGTTTTATTACCAGAATATGGGTATTGTGTACAATCAGTTGTCATATGCTGTTACAGACCATGTGAGTGTAAACGCAGGATTCATACCTTTTTTTCTTTTAGATCGAGACATATTAAATGTATATAGTCTTAATGTAAAAATAAGTTTGCCCTATAAAAACGGTAAGGGGGCTTTTGGAGCTGTTACTACATGGTCCAACTTTTTTCCTTATTCAGATGAACAATTTTTGATTCATTATATGGTTAATACCATTGGCCATTTGGAAAAAAACGTTTCGATTGGTGTAGGATTGCGACAAATTTTAGGTTCTGAAAATACGTATGTACCTATTGGATTTGTAAACACTAAATATCGTATAGGTAAGGAATGGTTTATCATCATGGAAGGAATGGTCACAACGTTTCCTGAAACCTACGGAGGTTATTTTTTTGCCGGTGCCCGAAGAACAAAAAAAAGATTTGGATTTGATTTGGGTTTGTTTGTATTAATGGAGGAAGAAAGTGAGTTTTTTCTATATCCATATTTCAGTTTTTCTATCCCTTTTTGGCGGGGAAAATAGAGGTCGATGGATATGTGTCCAAAATAAATTTAATAACACCACATTTTTGACGCTACATTGAGGGTGAACCAAACAACGTTCTGTCAGGAACAAATGTAATCCAATTCTAACACTTTTTACCACATGTTGAGTACCATTTGATGGTGACTAATCAGGAATTTTAACAAAAGTGACTATTTTTGATTTTTTGCAGATATTTTTTAACAGCCATCAATATAATGACAAAGTAAAACCAGTAACTATTTTTCTTTCAATCGAATGACCTTGATGGGTATGGTGTATTCATCTTCAGTGGTCACTAAGTAACGTAGATGATGATCAATGTTCTTCAATTTCCATTATAACAATCTGGTAAATCACTGATTTTTTTAACCGTTTCAATTATGCCGTGTGATGAAGACACATTACCTGAGCCCCCTATCATCTTTTTAAATCGAATTATACCTGATTTACATTTTTCTAACTCGAAAGTGTAAAGAACATCCTTATCAAGAATTGTATTTCCATCAAAATGAATGGTGTGAATATACAGAACTGAAATATAATAAGTATTTTCATTAACTTTTGCTATATCCGAAAAATGAAAAAAGGCAATATCTGGAGGATCGCTTGTATAAATAGTATCCTTAAAAACTTGTTTTTTGATTGGAAGTTGAAAGTGAAAATCTGTATTTTTAATGACTTGACTTGTTTTAATCATACGAAAAGATAAAATCTTATTTTTTAACAAATATTCTTTTAAATAAAAATTATTATTGTTGGTATATACGACCATACTCAAATCCTGATGATTACAATTTATATCACTCTTATAATCATAGAGATCATAAATTGTGGATAAAATTCCATAAAAAGGAATTTCGTTATATAGTGTATGACGCATGGCTTCATGGTATATGTATTTGATTTCTGTTTTATTTAAATATATTTCATTATTTTCTGAAGGTTTATTTATTTGCTGCAATGATTTGGAACAGCCCAGGGTTGAAAAAAGAAATAATATACTTATAAATTTTGTGTAGATCATAAGTGGATTAAATTACTCTATAAATAAATTTTACAATATTAACTTTAATGGATATATATTAAGGACAATATCCGAACACACCGTTAGGACTTTGATTTATAAATATATTGTTTACTTGTGTATTTATCCAAGCATTATATTGATTTTTCATTGAATTTATTTGAGTTGCGCTAATACCTAGATGAGATTGAATAAAAGCTAACTCATCGGAATAACCATTTAAAATCAAGCCAAGGTAAATGTCAGGATTTGGCGTAGTACTTGGAGGAATTGGTGGCAGTCCCACACCACCATTGGCAGCCATCATTCCATTTTTAAAATCATTAAGGTAGACAGTCAACATAAGTTGATGTTCTGTAACTGAGGGATTTCCAGGATATTCTGCTGCCATCATGGCCATAAAAGCCGCTTGTTTTGTCGTTGTATTTCCATCCCAACCATAGTTTTTTACTAGTTTTTCATGTATTTCAACATGGACAAACTCATGTTGAATGGTCTCAAATATATCTAGTGGATCGCTATTAGTAATACAGTTATTTGTATTAAATGAAACTATATGGTCAACCCTTCCTATAGAAGTTGTTTTAACACTAGTTACTGCGAGTGCATTTGGATTTAGAGAAGGGTTCTGACTAAAATTTTGTGCTCCAAATGCTACAAATGGCTTTTGATTTGGATTGCCAAACTGATTACAAAATGATGAGGTTAGATTTGATGAAATTGTTTTCGTTATGACATTATTTAGAACGCAAGATAATTTTGGACAAGTTGCAAAATCTTGTTGTCTAATTTGGAATACAGATTTTTCATCTTCAGACAAGCTTGCCTCGAAATTTTCAATTGTATATGACTGACCTTTTACACACATTTTAAGAAGGTTATCAGTAATATCAATTTCATTACCTGAACATGGATCAAAAAAATGATTTTGCTCTAAAAATTGTAAGAAAGCCTGAGAGGCTGAATTTAGGCAGCTTTCGATAATTTGAAAACTTAATTCTTTATTGTAATCAACTTGATTCCGACAATCTTTGATAGCATTTATATTAAAATTTTCCCGTATTTCGATAATCATATCTTTTGTGATAAATGGATGGTCTTTAACAAAATTAGCGAATGCTTGTAAACATTGTGTTTTATTCAATTCGTGAGCTTCAATGGCATCATTAACACAATCTATTAGGTTAGTTGCATTTGCACATGAAGGATCAACTATCTCAATTAATTCATCACATGTATAACTTGAGTTAAATCTTGATAAATCTTCACATATAATAATTTTCAGTAAAGACTTCATAGCTTCTGAAATTCCTTCACGGTCAATGGGGTTTTTTATATTCTGATTTCCTATACCTGAATTTCCTGATCCTCCGGAACCACCAATTGAAATACCATCGATATTTTTACGTTTTGAACCAATATTATGTAAAAATACACTTGGCCTGATAAAGTTAACAGAATTTACATTTATAAAAATGAAATTGCCGTTTTCCTGACTATTATTGTTGTTGCAATCACGAGGGTGCCGGCATCTGTCATTTGAAAATCCCCTTGGGCAAGGAGCATTACAAGGTATGACCGGTAAAAAACCAGAACTACCTTGTTCACTTGCAGTTGTGCCCCAAACACCATCTTTATGAATAAATGGATTTTTGAAATGTTCCCACCAAAAAGAACTGCGTGATTGCAATACGTTTAAATTATTCCAATGACCAAAATATTCACCATCAGAATAGGTCATGACCTCTTTAAGACCATCTGTCAGATCAAAAACACCAATATTTCCTGTGAAACTGTTGGCTATTTCATCAGGTGTTTTTGTCATATCTAGGGAATCTGGAATAACCGTATAAAGAAATACTATGGATGAATCTTGATATGAATTAATATAACTGATGAATAATCTGGTATATCCTGCTACAAAATCTTGTGATGAATGCTGAGCGGGAACTACTAATGTAGAATCATTCCAAATTTGAATTTTATCCCATCTGAAATTAAAATATTGAAGGAAGGCTTGTTTTTGATCATAATTCATTTTACTTATTAAGTAATTAGAAAACCAATTTTGGGTTTCTTGCGGCAAAGATCCACTGTTCGATCTTAAACTTGATATAATAGAACTTTTCGTTAAAATCTCCTCATCCTTCCGGCATCCGTTTCCGATAATTAATGAAACAAACATCAACATCATTAAAAATTTTACATTTTTCATGGTAAAAATACAATTTAAAAGTTATTTAATCATAGAAATCCGGCACCAAAATATATTTCAAAACGTTTAACACCAAATTTCTTAACAGTACAAATATCGTTTTTTTTTTTTTCAATTGTACGGTATAATGTTTGGGGTAATTTTGAAATATTTATTTTTATCAATCACAATGTGTTGGTTTTGATTCATTAACATATTGAAAAAAAGTAGATGAAAACACGACATAAAGTCGGAACGACAAAAAATTGTCAAAATTCCTCAAAAAAATATGTTTCAACAGAACCATCAAGGTGTATATAAATGGAATTGCATTTGTTGTACAAACCGAAACAAAATGCCACTACTCAACTACCCTTGCATGTTCCAAATCCGAAAAAATAATATTTTTACCTTCAAATATGCGGTAAACCATATAAAACTCTTTTGTAAAGATCGATAAAAAGTTTTTTCTGCCAGAAATTATAATTTAGATAATTTAAAATTATTTTACAAATATCTTTTTAATCCGGATTTTTGAAATAATTTATTTCCGGTTGATAGCCAGGTGTTGCAGTGAGGGATAATATGTCCAGGTATATTTTTAAAATTTCGAGATAAATTTCCGTTTCTTTTTCAGCTTTGTTTAATTCATATTTTTCTAAAGAGAGTAAATCGTGCAAAGCAACTCTGCCGGAACCGAGAATGGTTTTTTTTATGTTTTCAAAAGCCGCATTTTCGAAAGATGTGGTGTACACTTCATACATTTTTTTCTTTTGACTAAATTCGTTTTGAAGAGCGATCAGTTTTTCTGTCATGAGTACTCTTTTATTCTCTTTATCATAGTTGGTTTCCAATTTATCAATGACAATATCGTTGTATTTGGTTCGGGAAGATCCTCTCCAGGGAAAGTTAAGTCCAACACCAACAGAAAAACGGTTTTCCAGCAGAAGGTCGTCCCGAACGCTATACCTCAACTGTACAAAATCCAGAATTTTGCCATCTTTTACTTTGTCACTGTGTAACCTTGCATCCAGAAATGAGTTTTTTGCATCCAATTCAAGAAAATCAGGATGCCTTTTGTTATCTATATTTACATTATCGACAATGTCCGTCATATTTTGTATGGAAATTAAATCGCTTGTGTCGATTGAATCCTGATCCGGAAAACCCAGATTAAATAGTAAAGATGACAATTCTTGTTTGGAAAGTAAAACGGACATACGAATACTTTGGAGATCTTCGTGATTTTTTAAGTAATCCGCCAAATCAAAAGATTCACCTGACCGGATGAAGGTTTCATATGTTTTTTCCAGTTTGAGAAAATGGTTTTCTCTGTTAATTTTATGGTTTAATTCCAATTGTTTTTTAATGGCTTCGAGGGTAAAAAAATATCGTTGATTTACCAAATCATTTTGTTGGACCAAAAACTCCCGTTTTTTTCTTTCGGTCAAATGAAGCAGGACGGCTCCGTCTGCTTTTTTTTGTCGGAAAGAGTTGAAGCTTGTTCGGAATAAAAACTCCTGACGGCTGGTCATCATTCGATCTGTTTCTGTTCTGAATTCAAATCTGTCGACCCATGGCGTTTCGTAAGGAATGGAAAAAATGTTTTCATTGAGTTTAAGCCAGGATTCAACTTTTGTATTCTGGTCTTTGAAAAAAATAATCTTATCTGTCGAAACCTGACAAAAGAGATGTGTACTTGCTGCACACACAACATTTATCAAAACCCAATATTTGATTCTACTCATTCATTTAATGGTTTTACGCGTGTGATTTCTTTTTGATAAAAAGGATTATTTTGAGGAATAGAAATAAACACTTCAATGCCATATATTTTGACTTCGGGTATTTTTCTGAACTTTTCAGGAATTTCGACGATACGTTGTCCAATGGATGCCACGGTTCCTTTTACTTTTTTATCATGGAAAAACAAGGAGGAAACAGAAACCGAATCTCCCTGTTTTATGTTGACAATAAATTTTTCCTGGAGGTAAGCCGTTATCATCACGGGTGAGGTCAGTCCAAAAGAAACAAGACTTGAAAAGGCTTTTGCATACATGCCTTCCCGAAAGTGTATACTGCCTACGATGCCGTCATAAGGGGCCACTACTATGAAAGAAGTACTTTGTTTTTTTAGTGCTTTTTGTTTCTGATCCCACAGCGCTTTTTCCGTTTCAGATTCTCTGGGTTGATGATATAGTTTTGTATAGTGTTCAATGAGGCCGTCGTATTTTTTGGCAATGTCATTTATTTCGGTTTTCAATTGATCCCTGTAGGATTCTTTCGGGTGAAAGTCAGAATCGGGTTTGAGCATATCGCCGGACAATTTTTTGTAAAAGTCGATTTCATTTTCCGTTTCTTTCAACTTTATTTGAAGTTCAGATAAAACCCTTTCTTTGTCTTTTTGAAGATTGAGAATTTCGGATTTAATGTCTGCATCAGAATAACTGTTTTTTAATTTTATTCCTGAAAGTAAAATACTTGTCTCCTCTTGTTCTGACAGAATATCGCGGTTGACGGCCAGTAATATTGTATCACCTTTTTTTATTTTCTGACCGCTCACCACTTTTATTTCAGTAATAAATACATCTTTATCCAGGTTGATTTCGGTTTCTTTATTTTCAGCAAATCCGTAATATTCATTATGGCTAATAGTGAGTAGGTTTGAAAAATATCTGAGGGATAATAAAAGCAAAGGTGCAATAATCCAATAAAAAATATTAAATGATTTCATAAATATTAATAATTATTGGTGGTATAAACATGGTCTTCAAATAAAATTCTTGTTATCTTGATTCCCTCAAGGAGTGCGAGTTCTTCTTTAAGTAGATTTCCGAGTTTTACATTTCGGATCGTAAAAGAATATTCATACTCATTGATTTCATTTTGTTCAACGTTGAGATTCATTCTGTACCTGGATAGGTTGATGTGTTGTCCGTATTTTTGAAGAATTTTTTCGACATTGGCAAGGGATTGATCACTATCAGAAGATTCAATTCTGAGATTTCCTTTAATGTTGTGTTTGGGGTCGAAAGGGCTTAATTTCAAAAGAAAAACCAAAAGCGAAAAGGTAAAGGTTCCGACTATCGCTATAAAAAAGGAATGAACTCCGCAAGCGATTCCTATAGCCATCGTAGCAAAAATAAAAGAGATATCCCTGAGATCTGAAACGTTGGATCTAAAACGAATGATGGCAAGAGCGCCAAATATTCCAAAACTTAATGCCAGGCTGTCTCCGATGGATTGCATAATCATAGCAGCGACGGTGGACATCAAAAGTAAAGATTGAATAAATGAATAAGACCGCCCGGCGGCAGGAGTGGTTTTGTCGTATGTAAAGACCAATACCAGGGAAAGCAAAATGGTCAGTACGGCAGTGATCAGGACCATATATAAAGATCCTTCTGCGTAGGAAAACAAATGGGGAGTACCTTGAAACATAAATTTAATCAAAAATTAATATTATTTTAACCTGTAAAGGTGGTGATTATTTTATAAGTAAGAAAAAAAAGTTATAACATATGTCCAAAATTGAAAAAATGACTTAGCGGAAATGTGCCGGTAATTAAGGTGCAAAACAAACACACCATGTCAGTGCCGGAATCATCATTATTTATATCAAAAAAGTTTGCCCGCAAATTCTTTTCGAATGAACTATTTGAAAACTTGTGTCCACTGACAGATGTCGGCATTTATGGTATGGTTTTACTATCTTAATATTTTGATTTGTTGAAATTTATCCCTTGTAAAACTCAACCTCACTAAAAAAGTATAGATAGTAAGCCGTTTACGTCAGCCGTATTTTGAATTAACAGCTTCCCGCTTCCTCATTCCTGCATTTCCTTCCAGAATCCAAAAAAAAGTAGTATTTTTACCCTCAAATATGCGGTAAACCATGCAAAACCCTTTTGTAAAGTACGGATTGTACTACCTTTTGTTGTATATCGTCACTTCATTGGTCATCTATCTGGTCGATGCCGTATGGTTGTTTCATATGTATACCGGTTGGGTATGGTTGCTGATTCTGGTCGGTTTTATGTATGCTGCAATCCGCGAAAAAAAACTACAAAATCAAGGTTTGCTCACCCTGCAACAAGGATTCAGGGAGACCTGGCTGACTTTTGCCATCGGAATGGGTGCTACTGTCATTTTTAATTACATTTTGACCAATTATGTGGATGTTCAGCTGCTCGAGATTCAAAAAGAAGTACAGATAGAAGCGATCCAAAACATGGCTTCTTCTATGAATCTTTCTGAAGAAAAGACCCAAAAACAAATCGAGGAACTCAGAAACAGCGGTGGACCGACAGTTTCAAAACTGTTTTTTGGTTATGCCTCTTTTTTGTTGGTCGGTGCTGTTCCGGCCATCATCCTGGCAGCCGTTTTTAAAAAATCACCTGAAAATATAGCTTAAAAATCATGGACATATCCGTAGTCATACCACTTTTTAATGAAGAAGAATCGATCGGAGAACTTCACAACTGGATCGTCCGGGTGATGGAAAAAGAAGGGTATTCTTACGAGATTGTTTTTGTGGACGACGGAAGTACTGACCGCTCCTGGCAAATCATCGGAGAATTGCAACAGAAAAATCTTTGTGTCAAAGGTATCAAGTTTCGCCGTAACTACGGCAAATCTGCGGGTCTCCACGTCGCTTTTGCCAAAGCTGAGGGTAATGTCATCATCACGATGGATGCCGATCTTCAGGACAGTCCGGAAGAAATTCCAGAGCTGTACCGAATGATCACGGAACAAAAATACGATCTGGTCTCGGGATGGAAAAAAAAGAGATATGACCCGATCACAAAAACCATTCCCACCAAATTGTACAATGCAGTGACCAGTTATATGTCGGGTATCAAACTCCATGATATGAACTGCGGACTCAAGGCTTACCGCAAGGAAGTGGTTAAAAACATTGAAGTCTACGGCGAAATGCACCGCTACATTCCGGTGATAGCCAAATGGGCAGGTTTTCAGAAAATCGGCGAAAAAGTGGTCGTTCATCAGGCCAGAAAATACGGCGAAAGTAAATTTGGTATTTCAAGGTTTATTTATGGTCCGCTCGATCTGCTATCTATTATGTTTGTCAGCAAATTCGGCAAAAGGCCCATGCATTTTTTTGGCAGTATCGGAGGTGGACTTATCCTGTTAGGTATGGTCATCCTGGCTTATTTGAGTGCCATCAAAATCTTCAATGATGTCGGTGGTATTGCCGAAAGACCAGCCTTTTATCTGGGAATTTTGGCTATCATCGTGGGCGTTCAACTTTTTATCGCCGGATTTTTAGGCGATTTGGTGAGTCGGAATGCTCCCGATAAAAACGCTTATCAGGTTGAAAAAGAATTAGATTGACAATTTGATTTTTAAAAATTTGTTGATAAGCTCCAAAGGTCGTGCGATAATCGCTTTTTGGTCTTTGATGATAATCGGTCGTTCTATGAGAACGGGATTTTCAACCAAAATCTGAATCCATTCTTCATCTGAAAAAGTTTTGTCTTTGTAGTTTTGTTGGAAAACATCTTCTTTTTTGCGGATGAGTTGTTCCGGACGAAAACCAAGTTTTTTAACAAGACTTTCTATCTTTTTATACGTCAGTTTTTTTTGTAAATATAATATTATGTCATGTTCGATTCCGGCTTCTTCTAAAATCCTTAGAGCTCTTCGGCTGGTTTCGCATTTTGGATTGTGAACAATACTGATTTTTGGCATATGATTTAATTTTTAACAAAAGAACAATCAACATTTTCATTGAGGTATTCGTTCAAAAAGATAATTATTATTTAAAACGCTAAAGGTAAATTGATGATAAAATGGATAATTGAAAAAAGCATTATAACGTGTATAATTTTTTTACTGTTCGCAAATATGATGTATGCTCAGAACAGATTGCAGTACAATAAATATGTTTTTCCGGATTTATTTGTACAGGGATTGAATCTGACAGGAAATGCTGAATATAGAAAATCAAATGACCAAAATAGTGAATTATCCCGATCGGAGGTGAATGCTGATCTGAATTACTTTTCTATAGAAAATAAACCTGATATTCAACGATACCGGCATTCTCTGATCTCCGGAAGTTACAGCCGGATTAGTGATAATAACAGTATACCCTTCATGAAAGAATCGAGAACGTATTTTACATCCAATTATTATCAGGAATACAGGAAATATTTTAATCCGAAAAATGGTGGAATGCCGTTGTTTTGGGAAATTGACCAATTAATAGATATTTTTGCCTTCAGCAATGATGATTTAAATTCCGGATCCAATGTATTCAGATTTATTGATGCTGAGATTGCATTTCCGGTTAAGTTTGGGGTTGGAAGGATAGAACCGCTGGCAGGTTTGCCATTGGCTGAATTTCTTGCTGATGACCTTTTGGAGGCAGGTTTGATGGATACATTGTTTGGTCAGGATAAAATATTTGAATTGGCTCAAAAAATAGTTACCGTAGAAAATGCCCGTGTTTTTGACAGCCGACGGGCCCGGATATACCGATTGACAGAAATCAGTGGTTGGCTCGAAAAACATGGTGTCCCTTCCGGTATTCAGAGTTTTTCCATTCTTAATGACAATTTATTTTTTGCTCAAACAGGCATCAGAGGACATGGGAAATTTCATTCTTTAGGATTTGTGCCCTATGTAGCGCCTGACCTCACACAGATTTTTCCGCTTCTTGAATATGGCTTCGGTCTTCAATATGAATTCAGAAGGGCAAAAAATATTTCAAAAAAATTGCATCACGATTGGGGACTCAAAAGCGGTTATTTTGCTGTTTCATCTGATATTTTTCAGTCAGGAAATGTGTTTTTACTGAAAGCAAGATATGCGTTAACTTATGTTCCGATAACCAGAACCATTCTCACTGTCGTGCCAAGATTTTCTTTGTATTCATTGGAAAATGACAGAGGAGTTATAGAAACCGGTATTTCGGTCAATCTGACATATTTTATAAATCATCGGTTATCGCTTAATTCCGGAATACAATATTTTTCAATAGAGAACTCCAGACCTTTTTCAACAGTTGTACTACCCTCATTGATTACTTCGGATTTTTATTCTTTTGAATTTTACAGGACTAATATTGTTCGTGCTCCTGCCGGTAATTCATTTAAGAACAAAACCACAGATTTGTTTCTATATGCCACCTTATCTTACAATTTATTTTAGTCATTTGATATTTTTCAGGTTTTAGAAAATAATACCTGATTGATGGTTAAAACTTTTGATAATGCGGTTTGGCTTTTTGTTCCTTTTGTTTTCATACCGGGAGGGTTTGATAAAAGATGATTAAAAAATATCTGTTTGAAAACAATTATTTTGCCTAACTTGTCCCTTAAATTGATACCTCATGACAAACAGCAATGTTTTACCGGTCGGTCTGATGACAGACTTTGATGTGAGTTTGTTTCAATCCGGCAAACATTTCCGGCTTTACGAAAAAATGGGAGCGCATCCCGGAAATCATCAGGGCACAGAAGGTTGTTATTTTTCGGTTTATGCGCCCAATGCCTTTAGTGTATCTGTAGTAGGCGATTTTAATAAATGGGACGGTACGCAGCATATTTTGTATCCGAGATGGGATAAATCCGGTATTTGGGAAGGTTTTATTCCAGGCGTTGAAAAAGGTACCGTATACAAATATCAGATTCATCCGCACAAATTCGGAAGGGTTCGCATGAAGGCTGATCCCTATGGCTTCCGGATGGAAAAACCACCTTTATCCGGTTCTGTGGTTTGGGATACACACTACGAATGGAAAGATTCTGAATGGATGAAAAACAGACCGGCAAAAAACAATCTTCATCGTCCGCATTCTGTGTACGAAATTCATTTGGGTTCATGGCGATATCATTTTGAAGAAAATCGACCACTTACCTATACGGAAGCAGCGGAACAATTGGCAGAATATATAAAAGAAATGGGTTTTACCCATGCGGAATTTATGCCTTTGGCTGAATTTCCATACGAACCTTCCTGGGGATATCAGGTCACCGGTTATTATGCAGCCACTTCAAGATTTGGGTTGCCGCAGGAACTGATGTATCTGATTGATGTTTTACATCAACATGATATCGGTGTAATATTGGATTGGGTTCCGGCTCATTTTCCTGCAGATGATTTCGCTTTGGCGACTTTTGACGGATCCTGCGTCTATGAGCATCCGGATCGTCGTAAAGGCTTTCACCCCGATTGGAATACGTTGATTTTTAATTACGAAAAGAATGAGGTCAGAAGTTTTTTAATCAGCAATGCCTTTTTTTGGCTTGATAAATATCACATAGACGGTTTGAGGGTTGATGCGGTTTCTTCCATGATTCATCTGGATTATTCCCGCAAGGAAGGAGAATGGGCGCCTAATGAACACGGTGGAAGAGAATATCTTCGGGCGATTTCTTTTATTCAGGAATGCAACAAAGCCATTTATACTCATTTTCCCGGCATTCAGACCATTGCAGAAGAATCGACCGATCATCCCTTGGTATCGAGACCACCTGACATCGGTGGTTTGGGATTCGGCATGAAATGGATGATGGGTTGGATGCATGATACATTAAAATATTTTCAAAAAGATTTTATTTACCGAAGGTTTCATCAGAATGATATCACATTCAGTATCATGTATGCCTTTTCAGAAAACTTTATGTTGCCTTTATCACATGATGAGGTGGTTCATGGCAAAGCTTCTCTGATCGGGAAGATGGCAGGTGATGAATGGCAGAAGTTTGCCAATCTCAGGGCATTGTACGGATATATGTTTACACATCCCGGCACTAAACTTTTATTTATGGGAAGTGAGATCGGACCATATGACGAATGGAATTTTACCAAGGCGCTTCCGTGGGACTTGTTGCAATTTGACGCTCACAAAGGCCTTAAGTCGACCGTTAAAGATCTGAATCATTTGTATCAAACAAAACCGGCTTTGTATCATTTTAATTTTCAATGGGAAGGTTTTGAATGGGTCAATGCCGGGGATTTTGTCAATTCGATATTGATTTATAAAAGGAAGTCAAATAAACCTGACGAACAATGCCTCATTGTGTGCAATCTTTCGATCAAACCACAGACAGACTATAAAGTCGGATTGTCAGAAGCGGGCACTTTTACTTTACTTTTTAATTCTGACGACCCGAAATATTGGGGTAGCGGACATGATTTTATTGAAAAATGTACGACCCGGAAAAAGGAATGGCAGGGTAAACCATATTACATTGATATCGTTATTCCTCCGCTTTGTACGATGATTTACGAGTGTAAACCTAAAAAGATCATTCCTGCAAAAATGGCCACCACCAAAAAACCAGTCGTAAAATCATTGGAAAGTAAAAAGGCGAATAAAAAATAGCATATGGCTGTGTATCTGATACCTTGTCCTATTGACCATGAAGGTATGGCTAATCTTCCTCAAAGGACGCTGCATATTTTGCATCAGACGACTCATTTTGTGGTAGAAAGAGCCAAAACAGCTCGTCATTTTATCAAAGACTCGGGACATCCTCAGCCTATATCATCATTGATGATTGTGGAGATAAACGACCAACAAACTGATTGGAAAAAAGAAGTATCGACCTGGCTTCAGTCCGGTGTTGATATCGGGGTGATATCAGAAGCCGGTTGTCCGGGGATTGCAGATCCCGGAGCAGAAGTGGTGGCACTGGCGCATCAGCTGGGGCAAAAAGTGGTTCCATTGGTAGGTCCTTCTTCGATATTTTTGGCATTGATGGCCAGTGGCTTCAGTGGGCAACATTTTTCGTTTCACGGCTATTTGCCAAATAAAAAAAATGAATTGGTCCAGGTGCTGAAAAAATTGGAAAAAGATATTCACCAAGGCCATACACACATATTTATGGAGACCCCCTACCGAAATGGTTTTATGCTTGAAACTTTATGTCAGAGTCTGCAACCCAATACTTTATTATGTGTAGCTTGTGATCTGAATAATGTCGAAGAGGATATAAAAACCCAACCTGTAAAATTGTGGGAAAAAGAAAATTTTACAAAATACCACAAAAGACCTGCGATTTATTTAATCGGGAAATAATGGATTCAGCATATTGTGAAACAATTGTAGTGATGGTTTCACATATTTTTGTTTAGTTTGTGTTTTGATTTACTTTTTTCTACCTCAGGCAAAACGATATTTTGGCTTATAAATTTAGATATGGATAGTACAAAATTAATAGACAAACCCTATTTTACGGATGATTTTATCGTCATGGGCATTTTATTTGGTGTGTTGGCATTTGTTTTTTACACATCAAATTCAGGAAATAAATTCTGGAAAACCTTTTATACCATTTTTCCCTCATTGCTTTTGTGTTATCTCATCCCGTCGGTGATGAGTAGTTTGGGAATTATAGCTCCGGAATGGCATGAAATGAGTGATGCCGGAGAACCTGTTCTTAAAAAGTTGTCATTGTATTATGTTGCTTCCAGATTTTTATTGCCTGCTTCATTGATATTGCTGATATTGAGTATTGATATGAAGGCTTTACTGAGTTTGGGTAATAAAGCGTTGATTATGTTTTTGACAGGAACAGTCGGGGTAATTATTGGTGGTCCTATTGCAATCATGATTATGAGTCTGATCAATCCTGAGATTGTGGGTGGTCAGGGATTTGATGCTGTCTGGAGGGGATTATCAACCATTGCAGGCAGCTGGATAGGTGGTGGGGCCAATCAGACCGCTATGTTGGAAATATATAAGTTCAATCAGGACAAATTTGGCTCCATGTTGTTGGTGGATATTGTCGTAGCCAATATATGGATGGCTGTTTTATTATATGGCATTGGTAAAAAAGAGATTATTGACAAGTGGCTCAAAGCTGATAATACGGCTATAGAAGCACTAAAAACAAAAGTTTCAGCATATACCGCTTCAGTCAGTAGGATGCCGACCTTAAAGGATTATATGATTTTATTAGGAATCGTTTTTTTAGCAGTTGGGTTTTCGCATTGGGCAGCTTCTGTAATCCCTGCTGCTTTGGGAGCAGTTTTTCCTGGTGTTCTGGATCCATCAGGTATGCTGAGTACCTTTGGTGATAAGTTTTTTTGGTTGGTTACGGTAGCGACTATTTTGGGTTTGCTCTTTTCCTACACCAAAATCAAAGAATATGAAGGTATCGGAGCCAGTAAATTAGGTAGCGTTTTTATTTATATTCTGGTTGCTACCATTGGTATGAAAATGGATTTATTATCTATTGTCGAAAATCCCGGTCTCATCGGGGTAGGATTAATCTGGATGTTTGTTCATGCTGTATTATTGATCGTTGTAGCCAAAATGATCAAAGCGCCTTATTTTTTTCTGGCGGTGGGCAGTCAGGCGAATATCGGAGGAGCGGCTTCAGCACCCATTGTGGCCAGTGAGTTTCATCCGTCTTTAGCCAGTGTAGGTGTATTATTAGCCATTTTCGGATATATAATAGGCACTTTTGGAGCTATCATAAGTGCTGTAATGATGTCTTCTGTGGCTCCTGGGTAAACATTTTATTTTCTTTTTCTCCGGGTTTGAAAAAATATGGTTGTTAGGATTTTTGTATTCACGATCTTCAGTGACCTTAATTTTGTGCATTATAGGTATAATGCAACAATTTAACAAATATATAATGTAAAATAAACAAATATAAGATGATATTTTGATAATTTAGCCGAATAAAATCAAAATATTATGGAATGGCGTAAGTTTTCAGGAGAAAAAGTCCAGATACCGGTTTACGACTTTGTAGAACAAACCATTCAAAAAGAATTGTCCAATGGAAATCGTCTGAAAATCTGTATTGGTGCGGATTCTCAGGTTAAAGGAAAAGTGATAGAATTTGCCGTTGTTATCGTTTTTTTAAGGGAAAAGAAGGGAGGTTTTATGGTTTTTTCCAAACACAGGACGATAAAGGCCATGTCAATCAAAGAAAGAATGATTTATGAAGTGAATATGTCGGTGCAATTGGCATATGAACTATGCCCTGCTTTGGATAAGTACGGAATTGCGTTGGAAGTGCATGCAGATATCAACACCGATCCGAATTTTAAATCCAATGTTGCTTTCCGGGATGCCATGGGGTATATTTTAGGTATGGGTTATGTTTTTAAAGCTAAACCACATGCATTTGCTTCGTCTTATTGTGCAGATAGACTGGTTCACTAAATATCATATTAACATCGAAGCCAGTAAGAAAGTAGTATAATATATTATCAAAAAGTTAAACTTCTGAATAAATAAGAACAAAGTTTTTTGTTCCTGTATTTTTGTCGTTGAAAAAAATAAAATTATGAAAAATATACACGACAAATTTGTCAAAGAACGACTTTTGGATAAGCAGAATGCTATCGATTTTCTTAAAATAGCTTTACCGGAGGAATTAACGGATTGGCTATTACTTGACCAATTAAATCCTACACAAAACTCATTTATAACAGAAGATATCAGAGAATTATTTTCAGATATTGTTTATGAATGTAAACTGATTACGGGATATGACAGTTATTGTTGTATTCTCATCGAACATAAAAGTTATAAGGACCCGCTTGTCGGATTTCAGTTAGGAAGTTATATATTTAGCGGATATCAACAACAAATAAAAAATAAAGAACCATTCAAAATTATCATTCCACTGATCTTTTATCACCATGAAGAATCATGGAGTTTTAAACCGGTTGAATCTTATTTTGAAAACTTTCCTGAGGTAATGATGCGTTTCATTCCGGGATTTGACACCATCTTTTTTGATGTAAAAAAATTATCGGATCAAACCATCGAAAATCTGCGAAATATGGCACTTTCGACTATGTTTATCACTCAAAAACATCACCCCGATCCGGTTTTTGTTCTGGAAAAAATGGGCAAAATATTTGAATCATTACAAACTTTGGAAGAAAGGAACTCTTTTCATAAAAACTTTGTTTATTTCCTGATGATTCACAAAAAAAACGAAGGAATCATTGAATTAATTAAAAAAGATTCTTACAAACCAGTTAATAAAGTATTTATGACTATTTACGAATATGCAGTATCAGAAGGTTTGCGCAAAGGGAAAATGATGGGTATAGAAGAAGGCAAACTCGAAGGCAAACTTGAGGGTAAACTCGAGGGAAAAGCAGAAATCATATTAAAAGGATTTGATGAAGGATTGTCACTTTCCGTTCTGTCTTCAATAACTGGATTTACAGAAGAAAACATAGTCAAGATCATTAAAGAACATAAAAAGTTGTAGATAAGGCCGGATACTTACCGTAGTATAAACTATTTTTCTGAAAAAAATGTATCTTTGAACTTCAAATACTGATTTCAGATGTTTTATTTAAAAGTATATTATCTGACTTCACAATGAGTAGGGCCAGCAATCATCAAATTTTAGCATTGATGATTATGTTTTGTGAGCCATTTTATATTTTTTTTTTAAAATATTTACTCATGATGTTGAAAATAGGTGTTTTATTCATTCTTTTCATTTTTTTATGGTGTTATCCGGTTCAGGCAGTTTCGCATGACAATCCTTTTATAAAGGAAAAAAGAATCCAAAACTTCACTTTTAGGTGCCTTATAGCCGCAGAATATATTGATTTATCTGATGAATATAAAATCGATTGTCCATCAAATACAAATATAATAAAGACAAAAAAAGTCAATAAAATTTGTATTACCGGCACAAAATATCTCGTTGGCCCTTCAAGAGTTTATACTAGCCTGCAGCAAGTGACATCTTTGCTCAATCCCGGAGATACGGTAGAGGTAGACGGAGGATTTAGTTATCCCGGTGGTGTTAATTTTAACAGACCGGGAACCCCTGATGAAAAAATTATCATCAGAGGTGTCAGGGATGCCAACGGTTTACGACCGGTGATTTCAGGCGGTGTTAATTCAGTTGCATTTACTACGCCTTTTCCTTATAATGTGCCAAATGGCGGACATCATTATATTTTTGAAGGATTTGAAGTGACCGGTGGGTCAAGTCGGTGTATTTTTTTACAGGCAAAAGACCTTACGATAAGAGATTGTTACGTGCGAGATTGTCCTAATCAAGGTATTTTGGGTGCAGATCAGGGCTCCGGAAATTCTGTTATTGAATATACAGAAGTGACCCGCTGTGGTTCCGGTACTTCAAACCATCAGATATATATGGCGACAGATCAGGTGAATAATCCCGGTAGTGTTTTTCGGATGTCACATTGTTATATTCATAATGCAACCGGCGGTAACAATGTAAAATCGAGGGCTGAAAGAAATGAAATTTACTACAACTGGATTGAAGGTGCAAGGTATCATGAATTGGAGTTGATAGGTGCCGATGTAAATGCTGATGGCGGAAATCCACGATTGCGCAGAGAGGATAGTGAAGTGGTTGGTAATGTATTATTTAAAAAACAAACTCCTGTAAATGATATTAATTTCTCTGTTGTCAGGATAGGTGGTGATGGTACAGGTATGAGTCACGGACGATACCGGTTTTTAAATAATACGGTTTTGGCCGGCACAGGGGCAATCTTCAGGATGTTTGATACATTGGAATCATTGGAAATCCACAACAATGTTTTTTTTAACCTTACGGGAAATGTTAATCTGACAAGAACAACGGAAGCGAGGTGGACTTCGGGACAGCCAAGAATTTCGGGGAGTAACAATTGGGTTAAAACGGGGACAATCAATATTCCGGCACAGTTGACAGCAACGATTTCCGGAAGTAATCCTTTATTTGCAGATGTAAGCAGTGACAATCTCATGCCTCTTCAAAACAGTCCGTTAGTTAATACCGGAATTTTGCCTTCTGTTCCTGTTCCAGGTTATGAGTTTCCCAACCCTTTGCCTGCGCCCGGGTATTTTCCTCCGGCAGGTACTCCTGAGACTTTTTCTGAAGCCATTTCAAGACCCAGTGAAGATCAGGTGGATATCGGAGCTTATGAGTATGTACCACCCGCCGTAATTCAAAATATCAACGGCAACAGAAATGTTTGCTCATCTGCTTCAGGGCATTTATATACTGTGGAAGCTGCGGGTGCGGCTACATTTATGTGGCAGATTACGGGAGGACAAATGACGTGGTCAAACACCCGGAAAGATAGTGTTGTCATAGGGTGGAACCAACAGCCTGGTCTGTATCAATTTTCTGTTCGTCCTTATAATATTATCCAACAACCTGGTGTACAAATTATAACGGACATTGATGTTGTTGTTTCAGACACATTAATTTGGAAAGGATTATCACCTGATTGGACTGATGAAGATAATTGGGAACCCCGGGCTGTTCCTCAATATTGTCATGATGTTTGGATTCGCGATGAAATGGTCGGTTTCAATCCTGTGCTGCAATCTATAGTACCTGAAAAAATTCATTCCCTGCTTATAGAAGGCAATCACCAACTCATTTTGGTATCAGGCAGTATATTAATGATAGAACAACCATAACACACTGAAAACCAATAATAATATAAAATTTTACCGATAAATCCAGTCATTCAGTAGGTAATATTTTTTTTCAGATTTTTTAATGTTTTTACATCAAAAAAAATACTAAATTTACTGTTTTTTTGATTATGTAGAAAAGATGAAATATTTCTTTTTTTTTATCCTTATAAAACGAACCTAAAACAAACATATGTATCGGATTTTTTTATTTCTGTTGCTGATATCTGTCTATTCATGTAAAAAATCCGGTGATGCTATATCAGCGACCAACCTGGATGAAGAAAAAGATTTATTATCCCTTTATTTTGATGCGGCTACATCAGGAGTTATATCGGTTTCAGAGCCACTTCACTACATGTTGAAAAAACCACTTGAACAAGACATCTCTGAATCTGCATTGCAGGAAGTCGTAAAATGTGATCCCGCTGTAAAGGGGAAGGTTACCCTGACCAACCGGTCGATGCTGACATTTACACCTGAAAAACCATTCCAAAGTAACACATTGTATGAAGTTACATTGGATTTACCTCTTTTGGACAAAAATGTTTTTCCACAAAAGATATCTTATAAAATTCAGACACTGGAACAACAGGTAAAAGTCGAAAAACGTGGTTTTATCCTTCAGGACAATGGTAAAGTGGATGTGATCATCGACGTATTTTCTGCAGATATGCTTGATGTAAAATCGTTGGAAAAATGTTTTGAAACGCAGGGAGCTGATGTTGCAATTCAGGAGATCTCAACTAATAAATACCAAGCTACCCTGACATATGACAATGTGACACAATCGAATAAAACCATCGGGTTTAATGCAAACCCTGTAATGGCAAATTATGAAACAAAATTACAGCCGTTTGATTTGACATCTAAAAATTTGTCGGTAGTTCATAGTCATCATGACAAGGATGCTAATGAAATCCTGCTATATTTTTCTAAAATCATGGATAAAAGTCAGGATTTGACAGGATTGCTAACCATTGCCGGCAATACTCCTTCTTATACTATTGATCAGAATGTTTTAAAGATATTTTTGAACGATCTGAATAAAATGAACATGATTGACCTTTTTGTAAGTAATGGTCTGAGTGCAAAGGATGGTTCGGTTTTGCCTGTGGATTATAAAATATCATTTGAAAATAAAGTATTGACTCCTGAAATCAATTTTGTCAGCTCAGGCAATTATTTCCCATCAGAAGGAGAATTTAAAATTCCCATCAAAGCACGGGGTCTCGATGTTGTAAAAATTATGATCGTCGAAATCAAACAGGAAAACGTGTTGCATTACCTTGCCTGGCAATCTTTGGAATATGCAGATTTTTATTCTATTCGAATGTATGGAAAACCGATTTTCGAACAAGAGGTTTCGCTGAAAAAAGGTTTGGTAGATGAAGACGGATGGACAGTCTATGGTTTGGATCTGACTAAACAAATCAAAAAAAATCCGGGAAGTATTTACCACGTAAGTATGGATTTTTTACCGAAACACACCAGTCTTGCCTGCAAAAAAAATCTTGAAAAATATAAAGTGAGCTATAACATTCCGGCCAAAAACTATTTTTATTCAAAAAACGCTCAGGTCAAAGGGGAATATTATTATTACGAAGATTACAGTTGGGAAAAAAACGGAGATCCGTGTGATATTTCTTATTATGCCTACAAACAACCGGTTCAGAAATTGCTGATATGTTCGGATTATTCCGTAATTGCCAAAAAAGCAGGAAATGATTATTATTTGGCATTAAATACATTAAAGGACCTGAAAGCCGTTTCAGGAGCAGATGTAACTTTATATGATCTTCAGGGTGAAAAAATCATTTCAGCCGCTACTTCCGGAGATGGCATGGCCAAAATGAATGTTCCTGACCAAAATGGTGCTGTAATAAAAATCTCCAAAAATAATCAGATTACCTACCTTTCTTTAGACGATGCAGACAGTAATCCACTGACTGAATTTGATATTTCCGGAGAAATGTCAGAGACAGAAACGGAAGCTTTTGTCTACACGGACAGAAATGTATGGCGTCCGGGAGACAGCATTTATGTCAACGTCATGTTTCACAAAAAAAATGTTTCTTTGCCCAAAGGACTTCCTTTGATTTGTTCTTTTGTGAATACAGAAAATGTTCAGATTCAGGAACAAATTAAACCCATAGATATTGATAAAAATCAAATATATACCTTTGTATTACATACACCGCCGAATGCACGCACCGGAAGATATCGTTGTATGCTTACGTATGGTACGCAGACCCTGCGGCAAAATATTCAGGTAGAGACCATTAAGCCCAATACAACTGAAACCCTGCTCGATATATCAAACGTGCAGAATAAAGTCATCTATGCTTCAGAAATTAATGGTCAAATTACCAGTCAGTATCTGACCGGTTTTGTAGCTCCGAATACAAAGGTTACAGGAGTGGCTAAGGTATATCCGATTTCAACCCCTTTTCCTGATTACGGAACCTATGCCTTTACCGTGCCAAACATTTCTTATGATGGTAATATTGAATTGTTTAACGTAAAAACTGATGAAGCCGGCAAAGCATCTTTTCAGACAGATTACGATTTTAAATCCATCAATGCACCGGGAACCGTTCAGGTAGAAATTGAAAGTGTTCTGGAAGGCGGTGGTTCAAATAAAGAAGGAAAATCATTCAGAATTTCACCTTTTGAATCGTACCTCGGTGCAGAAAAAAAACCGGGTTCAGGGTGGGCAGGTAATTATACTTTTAAAGAAGATATTCCGATCAATCTGGTTAACCTCGATGCAAAAGGCAAACTGAATACTACTTCCCGCCAAGTGAATTATACCATATTCCGTCACGTCGAACAATGGTGGATTGATAAATACCGATTGCAACATTGGGGACAATTCAAAGATGATAGCTATTGGGCTTTTGAAAAAGAAAGCAGTGTCACCATCTCGGGAAAAGGATTGGTGCGGATTCCAAAAGCCAGCCTTACCAGAGGTGCTTATAAAGTCGAATTTACAGATTCAGAATCCGGTCACAGAACAGCAGTTTTTTTTACGGTCTATGACGGAGTGGAAACCATTCAGGGCAAAGAAGCACATCTCCTCGAACTGGCAACAGAAAAGGATGAATACAAAACCGGAGAGTCTGTAGCATTATTGCTACCTGATGTGGATGGTGCCAAAGCATTGGTGAGTATCGAAAGAGGAAAAGAAATCATTGAGCAGAAATGGCATTCTCTGAAAAGTAAAAACAATAAAATTCTGATTAAATCAAATGAAAACTGGGCACCCAATATATACATTCATGTGACTGTTTTACAACCGTATGCAAAATCTACCAATGATTTTCCAATCAGAATGTACGGGGTTAAATCTATCCGGATGACAGGTGGAATAACACCATTAACCCCTGTGACAAACCTGCCTGATGTACTTGAATCAGAAAAAAAATACACTTTTACGGTTTCCGAAAAGGCAGGCAGACCTATGGAATATACATATGCATTGATAGATGAGGGTTTATTGAGTATCAAAGGATTTAAGACACCTGACCCATATCAACATTTTAACGGTAAATATCCTTTACTGGTCAAAACATGGGATATTTATAAATACCTGATGGCATTTTTTTCAGGACAGTTTGCCGGAATAATTTCTATCGGGGGTGATGATGCTTACAAAGCAGATGCTCTGCAGGAAGTCAATCGTTTTAAACCGGTAGTCATTCATAAAGGATCATTCAAACTTTCAGCAAAAAGCAGTCAGAAACATACCATAGAGATTCCACGATACATTGGAAAATTACGCCTGATGATCGTCGCTATTCAGGATGGAAATACCGGTAACCTTGAAAAAATGATTACGGTTAAAAACCCTCTGATGGTTCAGACGCAGTTTCCAAGAAGCCTGCAGGTCACAGACAAACTCAGACTTCCTGTTCAACTATTCAGAGATGATGTTTCTATTCAGAACGCCACATTAAAAGCGACAACATCACAGCCTGTTTTGAAAGGATTACCAACAAATCAGGCCATTTCATTTGGTAAAGAAAACAGGGTCACCCATTACGCCAATATTGAAGTCGGCAATACACCCGGCATAACCACCATTGACATGGTTGTAGAAGGCAAAGGTAAAACCATGAAGGAATCTACAGACATTGCGGTACAATATCCGAATCCTTACGAAACAAAGGTAAACCATGTGGTAATACAACCGGGTAAAAGCGCTGTTTTTGAAGTCAAACCTCAGGGATATCAGGCTGTATTCAAAGGAAATCTGATTGTGTCGGGGACTAAAGCACCTGATTTTGTTTCTTTTGCAGAAAAATTGATAGAATATCCTTATGGTTGCCTCGAACAGGTGACATCTAATGGTTTTGGACAGTTGTATCTCGACAAATTACTCGATCTCGATCCAAAAACAAACCAGGAAAGGGTTAAAAACCTGCAAATGGTGGTTCATAAAATTGGTTCGTATCAGAAATCCGGCGGGATGTTTTATTATTGGAATAATGATTATTACCATTCCTGGTCAGATATGTATGCCGGTCATTTTTTATTGGAAATGAAAAATCTGGGATACCTGCCTCAGGATAATCAGATATTGCAAAACTGGATTCAGGGCCATTTCCAAAAAGCAAACAACTGGTCGGTTTCAAATACCAATGAAAATTATACTTACGAATACGAGGCAATGACTCAGGCTTATAAATTATATATTTTGGCCAAAGCAAACAAGCCCGCTAAATCTGCAATGAATCGTTTTATGACGACCAATACATCAAAAAATCCATTGGTTTGGTGGTTAATGGCGGGTAGTTTTGCCCAATCAGGATTTGATTCAAAGGCAAAAGAATTGATTCAAAAGGCTGAAAATCTACAACTTACCTCCAAAACATCTTACGACTATTATTCCTTTGGGTCAACCTCAAGAAATCTCGCTCTGATTGTGGAAATTTTATCAGGTATAGAAGGTCAGAAAAAAAAGCTGGACACCTACTTTGATGAGATGGTTCGTTCTTACAACGATGATTCATGGCACAGCACACAGGATATGGGTTTTGCCTGTATTGCTACTTTCGCGTATTATGGTGAAAATCTGGCATTAAACAAAGATGTGGATTATGTGGTGACAGGATTAAAAACCGTTCACAATTTTAAACACAAGGCAATATCTTCCCGAAAAATTGCGATAAGCCGCAATGATTGGAATAAAAAAATTGAGATTAAAAACAATGGGAAGTCTCCCGTTTATGTAAGTCAGAACGATAAGTTTATCAGTAGTTCGCTCAAACAACAGGCGGTCAATCAGGAAGTAAAAATGAACGTCAGATATTACAATGCCACTCAAAGGAAAAACGGTCTTGATCAGGTGCGGTTGGGCGATGATATTGATATTTATGTATCTGTAACCAATCCAAATGCGACCATTTTGAGGGATATGGCGTTAAATACGGTTATGCCTTCCGGATTAGAATTGTTAAATCCAAGATTGTATGAAACAGAACGAAATCCTGTCAGGGAAGAGTTTTTATATCAGGATTTTAAAGATGACAGAGCTTATACATTTTTTATTTTAGAGCCCGGTAAAACAAAAACGTTTTACTTTAAGGCAAAAGCAGCATTTACAGGTGATTTTTATATGCCGGTGACGAGATGTGAAAACATGTATAAAGGAAATATATTTGCTTCTTCTGCTTCGGGCAGATTGATTATAAATCCTGCGGAGCGTTGATAAAAAATTGGTTTTTTGTTTTCCGGTGGTATCACTGGATTTTTTTGTTGCTGGTGATTTTTTTGTTGATACCTGTACCTGGCGATAAACTGAAATACAGCCGGTCTGTGTACAGTACGGAAGGACAATTACTTTCTGCAAAAGTTTCGGATGATGGCCAATGGTGCCTGCCGTTGGAAGATACATTGCCTCAGCAATTGGTCGATTGTATCATAATGTTTGAAGATGAATATTTTTATTGGCATCCCGGTGTCAATCCCGTCTCGATGGTCAAAGCGTTGGTACAATATCTCCGGAATGGCAGGGTCATAAGAGGAGGCAGTACATTGCCTATGCAGGTGATGAGAATGAGGTATAAAAATGTCAGGAGAAATATTTTTAACAAACTTATTGAATCCCTGAGTGCTGTAAGATATAGCCTGACCACAAGAAAAAAAACGATCCTGCGGGATTGGGCACAGATGGCGCCTTTCGGAGGAAACACTATTGGGGCAAAATCCGCAGCTCTTCGCTATTTTGGAAGAGATGTAAGCCGCCTTTCCTGGGGAGAATATGCTTTACTGGCAGTTATGCCAAACAGTCCTTCACTGGTTAATCTTTCAACTAACAGAGAGATATTGCATCAGAAAAGAAATAAATTGTTGCGAAAACTGGCTGACAACGGATATTTTCCGTTATCAGATCTCGAAGTATATCTTCAGGAAGAATTACCCGAATCTGTAAAATTGTTGCCTGACGATGCGCCTTATCTTTTAGACTTTTTAAGCAAAAAATATCCGGACACATATTTGTTTCATACTTTTTGTCCTTCAAAATGGCAACAGGAAGTCAATGATATTCTGGAAAAAGAAATCAATATTTTAAGGCATGAGGATATACGAAATGCTGCAGCGGTAGTCATTGATGTGATGGAAAATACCCTGGTCGCGTACACCGGAAATGTGCGAAAAAACCTCAACGGGAGCAAAAATTTTGTAGATATCATACAGGCGCCACGTAGTTACGGCAGTCTGCTCAAACCTTTTTTATACGCTTATGCTTTGGAGGAAGGTTTTATACTGCCCAATGAATTGATTTATGATATTCCTACTGTCATCGGAGAATTCAGACCCAAAAATTTTGATGAAAAATTCCGTGGTGCAGCGCCAGCTGAGGATATCATCCTTCAATCATTAAATGTTCCATCGGTGAGATTGTTGAATCAGGTAGGTTTGGCGGGTTTTTACCATTTTTTGACGGAACTTCGTCCGTCATATCTTGATAAAGGGCCGGATCATTACGGTCTTAGTCTGATCCTTGGTGGTGGAGAAACCACTTTATGGGATCTGGCCAGATTGTATAAAGGTATGGCTCAAAATTTTGCCGGGATACCTGAACCCTTCGGCGAGATCGATTGTCTGAAAAACAAATCAAAAGAAGGTTTTATGCCTGAAACATCTTTTTCACCCGGTGTTATATCATCAGTGGTTAATACCATGGCTGATGTAAGCCGACCCAGAGAAGAACGTTTTTGGTATGCTTTTGAAAACGATAAAAAAATAGCGTGGAAAACCGGTACAAGCTTCGGACATCGGGATGCATGGGCCATTGGATTTAATGGAAAATATGCGGTAGCCGTTTGGATAGGAAATGAAAACGGTGAAGGCAGGCATGATCTGACCGGTGTGGTACGGGCAGCACCGGTAATGTTTCAGATTTTTAATGCATTGCCGCAAAATCATTGGTTTACAAAAGAACCTTTCTCAAACCGGAAAAAAGTAATCACCGTATGTCGTGAATCAGGCAGGTTAGCAGGACAATTATGTAACTTAACGGATAAAAAGACAGTGGACAAAGAGTCTTTTCGATGGGTTCCCTGTCGTTTTCACACGGAAGTTTGTTTGTCTCCTGAAGGAACATGGATTCAACCTCATTGTAAAGATAAATTTTGCACAAAGGATACGTTGTTTACCCTTCCTGCTGAGGTAGAATATTATTACCGGGAATCACATTTATTTTACGAGGGATTGCCTGTGCCTGACCCTGAATGTATCGGAACCTCTTCTTCATTGTCCATCATTTATCCCACGGATAAAATCAAAATTTTTATTCCAAGAAATGAAGAAGGAAAAACAGGGAAAATATTAGCAAAAGCTTATCACTCAGATCCGGCTGCGGTATTGTTTTGGTATCTCAATGACAAACATATATACACATCGCCTGCCGGTTCGGATCCGAAGGTGTTTTCACTGCAGCTAAGTGCCGGTAGTTACGAACTTTCTGTCATTGACCGGTCAGGGCAGAAAAGTACCTCAAATTTTGAAGTGTTGGAATAAAAAATAACCGTTTCAGGTTGAAAGTAAACCTGCACTTTAATAATAAATTCTCCAATACCACGTAAAGAATGTCAAAATCTGCATTCTTATTATGATATTGTCCATTTACCTCAGGCCAACATGTCTGTTAGTCCGGAGATCCGGTCCGTAACTTTTTGAATTCCTAAAAGACGTATGGTACCAAAAAGGTCAGGCCCCTGCACTTTTCCTGAAACGGCAATCCGCAACAAAGGAAGGATTTCGCCCATTTTGAGATTTTGTTCTTTGATGTAAAGTTTGATTGTGGTTTCACAGGATTCAATATCTTCCTGAACCATCTTCGAGATATGATGAAGATGATTGGCTGTTTCCTGATTCCATTTTTGTTTTGCTGTATCCAAATCGTGTTCAGAAATTTCTGTAAAAAAGAAATAACCTTTTTCCCAAATTTCCTGATGGAGATGAACTCTTTCCTTCATCAGACCGCAAACACCTGATATGTATTCCGTTGTAAAAGAAGTTCCAAATTTTTGCTCCACATCATTTTGTATAAGAAGAGCAAGGTCTTCATTTTGGCTGTGAATGATGTAGTGTTGATTAAACCATTTGGCCTTGTCGTAGTCAAAACGTGCACCGGCTTTGTGGATTCTTTCCAGACTGAAATCTTTGACAAAATCTTCTTTAGAAAAAATTTCCTGATCGGTGCCTGGGCTCCAGCCGATGAGGCCTAAAAAATTGATGACTGCTTCAGGCAAAAATCCTGTTTCCCGAAAACCCTTGTATAAACCATCTTCTGCCTGCCAATCAAGTGGAAAAACGGGAAAACCAAAAATAGCGCCGTCTCTTTTGCTGAGTTTTCCTTGTCCAGTCGGTTTTAAAATCAAAGGAAGATGTGCAAAAACAGGTGCTGTCCAGTCAAAATACCGGTATAAAAGTACGTGATGGGCTGTACTTGGTAACCATTCTTCACCTCTTATGACATGTGAAATTTCCATAAGGTGGTCATCAACAATATTGGCGAGGTGATAGGTTGGCATACCATCCCCTTTGAGGATGACTTTGTCGTCCAGTTCTTCGCTTTGAAAAGACACATCGCCTCTGATTTCGTCCCGGATGTGGATGGTCTGACCGGAATCAATTTTCATTCGGATGACGACATTTTGACCTGAATTCAGGAGGGTTTGTGTTTCTTCCGGTGACAGTGACAGACTGTTTCTCAATGAAGTTCTGGAAGATGCATCATATCTGAAAGCGGGATCAGCCTTTCTTTTGGTATCGAGTTCCTCAGCTGTGTCAAAAGCATAATAGGCAAACCCTTTTTCAAGGAGTTCGTCAGCATATTGTTTATATATGGACATTCGTTCTGACTGACGATAAGGTCCGCAAGGTCCACCTTTTTGAGGACTTTCGTCGGGAGAAAGCCCTGCCCATTCGAGTGAGCGGACGATGTAATCCTCTGCACCGGGCACATATCTGCCCTGGTCTGTATCTTCAATACGAAGAATAAAGTCTCCTCCGTTTTGTCTGGCAAAAAGATAATTGTATAATGCGGTTCTGACGCCTCCAATGTGGAGCGCTCCTGTAGGGCTGGGTGCAAAACGAACCCTTACTTTTTTTGGTATTGACATAATAATGAATAACTTTGGGCTTTCCTGACAACAGCAGGGAAATATCAATTTTTAAGGCACAAAAGTAGTTGATTTAACCCGAATTTCAAAAACAAAGATGTTGTATTCCCATCATGTACCGGTTTGGTTCCGCAAAATTTTCCCTGAAGTCATCTGGTCAGGAGAAAAAACGGACAATGTAGTACACCTGACATTTGATGACGGCCCTATACCGGAGGTCACACCTTATATATTAGATGAATTAAAGAAGTATAATCAAAAAGCTACATTTTTTTGTGTCGGCGATAATGTGCGCAAATATCCAAAGATTTATGCCAGAATTATTCAGGAAGGTCATGGTGTAGGCAATCATACTTTTCATCATTTGAACGGTTGGGAAAATTCTTTTGACCAATATTATGAAGATGTTTTAAAAGCTGAAGTTTTGATAGACAGCACATTATTCCGACCTCCGTACGGTAAAATGTCCCTTCAGCAATTTTTTAAAATCAAACAACAATTTTGTTTGGTTTTTTGGACCTATTTAAGCGGAGATTTTGATCCTTCTTTTGATGCTGAAAAATGTATTAAACAGGTAAAAAAGATTAGTAAAAACGGAGCCATCTTAGTTTTTCATGACAACATAAAATCAGAAGCCCATGTTCGAAAAGTGTTGCCGGAAATATTGGAATTTTATCGATCTGAACATATTGTCAGCAAGACATTATCTGTTTGAGTTGAAAAAAAATTAATATTTCCTTAACAAAAGAATATTTGGCAATAATAGAAAATTAAAGCCATCATTTATAATAAAATATGGTATATATTTTTTTTATAAAATATTATATTGCTATAATCTGAATAATTGCTTTTGTCCTTAAAAGAACCTTTGTATTGCCAAAAAAAAATTTGTAACAATCATTTTTTTAAAATTTAAAAAAAAACTACATTAGCGCAGTTTTTAAATAAATCACCTAAACCTAAAGCATGAAACACGTATACCTTTTTTTGTTTTTTATCTTATTCGGAAGTTATCAGGCAAAAGCAGTGTTACCAGATGGTACGGTTGCGCCTAACTGGACATTAACAGATTTGAATGGGAATACCCACAATCTGCACAATATTTTAAATTCCGGAAAACACGTTATTTTAGATTTTTCCGCTACCTGGTGCGGACCTTGTTGGAATTACCACAATACCCATGCTTTGTCTAACTTGTGGAATTTATACGGTCCAAACGGAACGGATGAAATCATGGTATTTTTTATTGAGGCCGATATTAATACAACAACACCTTGTTTGTATGGATTGCCGACATGTCAGGGTGGAACTCAGGGTGACTGGGTTACAGGAACTCCTTACCCTATTATTGATTTATTGACTAATGAAGTACGAAATCAATATCAAATAACCTATTTTCCAACATTATACGGCATCAGAGCTCAGGACAAAAGAGTTTTTGAAGTAGGACAACGATCTGTTTCTCAATGGGAAACCTGGTTGTTTGAATCTTTTGCTATGGATTATACAGCTACGGTAGAAGATAATACCTGCAGAGGAAACGGTTCTGTTTCTCTTAATGTAACTGATGGTTTCGGTAGTAAATTTTACCAATGGTCATCCGGTGGACCAAGTTCTCCGACAATCAGCAACTTGCAATCAGGTACTTACAATTGCAGAATTACAGACAGTAACGGATATTTTGTTGACACAGAAGATTTTATAGTAGAAGGAGTTCCTGATTTGGAGGCCAATCTGGAAGAGCGGATTAATGTGCTTTGTAATGGAGACGGAAACGGAATCCTTGAGGTATCTGCTGAAGGTGGTAGCGGAACGTATACATACGAATGGGATAACGGTGAAACAACACAACGAATTGAAAATCTAAGTCCTGGAAACTACACGGTAACTGTTATTGACGGATATGATTGTGATGTGGTCAACACCTTTGACATTACGGAACCTATTACATTATTTGGTACAGCATACACTTTTGACGCACCTTGTAATGATGATGAAGGATATGTAGAATTATCCGGATTGTTTGGAACGGCACCTTACCTTTATGACATGGGTGGTACTCCACAAAATGACCCTTATTTCTATAATTTAGCGATAGGCACTTATGACTATAATGTGACCGATGCAAACGGATGTTTGTATACAGGAGAATTTTTTATCGAACAAATCCCGGGACCTAATGCAGTAGCAGCGACGCAAGGTAATTTGTCATGTACACAATTGACAACAACAGTGACAGGTCAGGGTTCGGCTACCGGTCAGAATATCACCTATTTGTGGACAACTCAGAATGGTCAGATTGTATCAGGAGCCAATTCTTTAAATGCTGTGGTGAATGCTGCGGGTACATATACCTTAAAAGTGACCAATACCACCAATCAGTGTTTTAATGAAGCATCGACGGTTGTTGTTATGAATGGTGTATTACCACAGGCTTTGGTAGCTGATGCTCAGCCATTAACTTGTATTGCTACCCAAAGAACTTTGGATGGTACAGGTTCTTCTCAGGGTTCAGATTATACCTATTTATGGTCAACTGCAAATGGTAATATTGTTTCAGGCGAGACTTCACTGACACCTGTAGTTAATGAACCGGGAGATTATCAGCTTCAGGTAACCAACACTTCCAATGGATGTATAAAAACGACAACCAAAGCTTTGGCTGAAAATGTAGCTTTGCCTCCGCTTTCGGTCACCAATGGTGAAATTACCTGTACTCAGACAAGTGTTGAATTATGTGGAACAACGGATACATTATTATCAATCGTTTGGACTATCGGAGAAGAGGAAATCACAGCTAATTGTGTAACCGTTTCAGTTGTTGGTGAAATACAGGCAAGTGTAACCGGCGACAATGGTTGTGTTACTCAAAGAACTGCCACGGTTACGGCATCAGCAGACTTGCCTCAGGTTAGTGTTTCAGATCCTGCTGAAGTTACCTGTACACAAGCTGAAGTAGGTCTTTTGGCAACGTTACAGGGTAATCCTGAGGACTTTACCATTATCTGGACAACCACAAACGGAAATATTGTGTCCGGCGAAAATACGCTGACACCTGTTGTCAATAGTGGAGGAGTGTACAATCTGAGCGTAGTCAACAATGCCAACGGATGTACAACCAACAGAGCCGTAACGGTGGAAGAAGACACTAATCTTCCGGTCTCATCATTTGTATATGAGCAGGAAGGTGAAAACCTTGAGCTTACCTCTACCGTAACAGGAGAAGGAGTCACCATACTTTGGGATTTGGGTAATGGCACTACGTCAACAGATCCGGAAGTAAATGTTAAATATGATGTTACCGGATTATATACTATATGCCTTACAGCAACCAATGAATGTGGTGATAATGTGACTTGTACCGAGATATTATATGTTACTACATTAAAAACCACAGAAGCAGTTACTCAGGTTTCTTGTTTTAATGGTCAGAACGGAAGTATTATTGTAACACCTGAAGGAGGATTGCCTGATTATGAAATCGTTTGGGAAGGACCCAATGGTTTTGCAAGCACTTCTTTCGAGTTGACAGGATTGTCTGCAGGTATTTATAAGGCGTTGGTATCAGACGCTCATGGTAATGTGGTCGAAATCACACATGAAATCACACAACCAAGTGAAATGGTACAAACATCAGTTGAAATCATCAACGAAGTCAATGGCAATGGTCAGGGTTCAGTTCATCCAGAAGTAACCGGTGGAACAGGTTCTTATACTTATCAATGGTCAAACGGTGCCGACACTAAAGACCTTGACAAAATAGGAGCAGGTAGCTATACTTTGGTTGTAAAAGATGAAAATGGATGCGAAAAAACATTTGGTCCTTATGTGGTTGAAAATACCGTGAATGCAGATCAAATTAATTTTGTGAAAAATTTCACCCTTTCACCAAACCCTTCCACAGATAAAGTTGTTGTAGATTTTACATTGACTGAAGCAGGTCAAAAAGTTGATTTGAGTGTTTATAATTCTTTTGGTCAGTTGATTATGACTAAAGATATGAGTTCTGCCAATCAAACAACGATTGATGTTTCAGTACTCGTTAACGGTTTATATTCAGTAGAAATCAGATCAGGAAAACAAAAAGCTACCAAAAAATTGGTAGTAATCCATTAATTGATGCATAGGCCCGATACGGGCATCTTAATAAATTAGTAAGGATTAGATAAGGTCCGGTGGAGTTTTTCACCGGACTTTTTTGTTTCTTAAAGGGTCGTTTTTGGGTGTTAAGAAAAGAAATAAGTGAAAATTATTTTTTTGTATGGGGGTATAAGCCACATGTTTGTGTCTATGATAATGTAATAAATATTTCAGGTGTGCTGAACTACAAAAGATTTAATACATCATAGCATTCTCGAATTTTAGATCGGATAAAGATCTGATCGAACTATTCACTTGGGCATGTGGTGTCGGAAACCACATGCTTTTTTTTTGCATAAAATTTTGTAAGAAGTCATAAAGAAGCTATTCAATTTGAAAAAAATCAGATTTTATTTAATAGTTTGTTGCTGTTCTAAAAACATGTTAAAACCTGAATTTTGGTTAATATTTCTTATAAACATATAAAATTCAGGAATATTGACATGAACCAGGTGTCATAGTCAAAAAAGGATATGAATATTGAAAATATGTACTAAAAATCGTGTTTTTTAAAAAATATAAGAAAAAAAGGTAATTTTTTTTTCTAAAAAAACAACATATTAAAATTTATTTATATATTTGCCGCTGATTTAAGTACCAACCACATAAGAGAAATATAAAAGGGTAAGATGTGCAAGCATTTTTACAGCTGAAGTATTACATGAGAATAGAATCAAAAAAGTAATTTTTATATCTTTTTTGTTCAAATCATTCTCAAATGAAAAATCAAATTGTTAGGTCCCGTCAACGTTTTCAATGGTTGCTGTTTTCTGTTTTATTCTTTATTTTAGTTTTTGGTCAGATCAATGCACAGATCACCGGAACTGTATTCAGAGACTACAACGGAGACGGAATCCGCCAGTCAGGTGAACCATTACGAGGAGACATCATTGTTAAATTTTACACTAACGGAACACTTCCGGTAAAGGATGTTTTAGTAGGTTCTGCCACAACGGCCAGTGACGGTACGTATTCCTTCAATCCTCCTTCTTATCCTGTCAGAATTGAATTTGAGATTCCGGACGGATTTTGTAATCTGAGCCCTGTACAGGATTTCAGTGCGGGTAATGGAAATACGTATGGTACGGCAGTACAGTTTGCCACCGGACCGGGAGTTCACAATTTTATCATAACCTATCCCGCAGATTTTGCGTTAACGGATAATCCACCCACCTTCACCACATGTTTTGTCAATGGTGACCCATTAGTACCAGGTACGTCAGGTGCCTCTGATGCTTTTGTAGGGATGAATTATCTGGACAACGGACATGGTGCCAACTCAGGATACTATCCTTCCAACCCTAACGGGGGACCTATGGGGCCTCCTCATACCATTTTAGGGACAGCAGCTCAGGTTGGTTCTGTTTGGGGTGTTGCCATCTCAAAACAATCAAGAAAAATATTTACCTCTGCGCTGCTTAAAAGACACGCAGGATTGGGTCCTTTAGGAGGAGGTGGAATCTATATGATTGACCCGGATGATTATTCCACTTCTTATAATTACAATTGGTTGGATTTTGACTCGGATTTGAACATCCCAACCAGCAATGAATCCGGTGTGTATACTAATGCTCTCATTGCGTCCAATCAGGTGCAGTTCAGTCCGGTGATCGGTACAAATGCACAAAGAGGTATGACCGGAAATAAACTTGACCCGAGTCAGGATGCAGCTGCCTGGGAACAGGTCGGAAAAGTATCTTTTGGTGACCTGGATATTTCTGAGGACGGAAGATGGCTTTATGTAGTAAACTTATACGACAGAAAATTATATCAGATGGATCTTGTTGATCCGTTTAATCCGGTTGCACCTGTTCTTGCTGATGTAGGAACAAAAGTTAAAGGTTTTACAATTCCTGATCCTTGTAGTGGCAGTGCCGGAGAGCATATGCCTTTTGCTGTTAAAGTTACCAGAGGAAAAGTTTTTGTAGGATTGGTTTGTAATGGTCAGGCACTTAACGGAACTGTAGTAGGCGGCGTAAATGACCTGATGGGTCATATATATGAATTTGATGTAGCTACCGAAACTTTTAATTTAACGCCGGTTTTATCCTTTCCATTAAATTACAGGAATTCAACTCCTAATCGATGGTTGCCATGGACAAATCAGTTTCAAAGCTACTTTGAAGGAGCAGGATTTCCAATGATAACAGACATCGAGTTTGATGGTAAAGGAAATATGATCATTGGTATGGTTGACCGAAGAGGTCATCAGGCTGGTTGGTACAATTACGACCTGAATGGAACGGGTTCATATGCCATAGCTGTAGTCGGTGATTTGTTGCAAGGATTGAGAGATCCTAATTCAGCAACGTGCCAGTATTCCATTCAATTTACTCCGGAGTTTTATAAAGATGATAAATTCCACCCCGAACCAGTTAATGGAGGGTTGGCAGTTCACAGAACTTCAACTGTGGACAATACCATTGTGACCTATATGGACCCGGTTTGGATCTGGTCCGGAGGTACGATGAGATTTGATAACCTCACCGGAAATCAGATTGGCGATGGTTATGAAATTTATTTTAACCCGGCGGGTGCTGATGTAGGAACCTTTGGTAAAGCCGCAGGGATCGGAGACATTGAAACCCTGGGTGAGGTGCCACTGCTCGAGATAGGTAACGTCGTCTGGTCTGATGTGGACAGGGACGGTATCCAGGATCCTGACGAACCGGTACTCAGTGGTATCATTGTAGAATTGGTTAATGCCAATGGAACGGTGGTTGGGACATCAACCACTGATTCAGACGGAGGATATTATTTTAATTATACAAATACCAACGACCCTGATGGCAATGGTACTTTGGGACCACAGCCCTATACAGACTATACAATCAGAATTTCTTCTACACAATATAATACATTTGGTGTCAATGGTAGTCCGTTGGAAGGATTTGTATTGACCTTAACCAATGAGTCAGGTGTAGGTTTATCAGATTATTCAGACAATGATGCTGGTTTAGTTGGTGGAATTGCTGAAATAGCCATTACGACTGCCGGACCAGCTGAAAACAATCACACTTTTGACTTTGGATTTTATCCGACAACTTTTGATTTGGCTTTGGCTAAAACAACCAGTCTTACGTTGCCGGTGGCAATAGGTCAGGATGTTCCTTTTACCATTACGGTAACCAATCAGGGTACAGATATTGTCAACAGCATCAGTGTAACAGATTATATTCCTGCCGGATATATATTTAATGCCGTAGATAACCCGAACTGGACAGGATCATTTCCTACAGTAAATTATACTGCTTCTGTAGCAAATGGTTTGTTACCGGCACCGGGTGTAGCTGTAGGCGCAAGTTTTAACATTCCTTTGATTTTGGAAGTTGCACCAACAGCTAATGCCAATAATATAAACAATTTTGCAGAAATAACCGGTGGCACAGATGTGGTTGCTAATGATGCCACAGATGATATCGACAGTACGCCGGATAACGACCCAACAAATGATGCCGGTGGTCAGATCAGAAGCGCTGCAGACAATTACATTGATGGTGACGGTTCCGGAACACCGGGCGACGGCGTTGCTGCAACTGATGAGGATGATCACGATGGAGCTACCGTTCGGTTTATAGATGTCGCTTTGGTTAAAGACATCAGTCCTGCTTCTCCACCACCTTACCAATATGGCAGTCAGATTACATATATTATTACAGTAAGTAATCAAAGTAATGAAGCTGTTTATAATATTGAAATTGAAGACGATCTTCCGTCAGGTTTCAGTTTTTCACCCAACAATGGATGGGTAGAAACCACTCCGGGAATTCTGACTAATACTATTACAGGTCCTTTGGCACCTGGAGCATCGGCTTCTGTCGATTTGATCCTGAC
Source organism: Saprospiraceae bacterium (assembly GCA_022842725.1). Classification (GTDB taxonomy): domain Bacteria; phylum Bacteroidota; class Bacteroidia; order Chitinophagales; family Saprospiraceae; genus OLB9. The sequence goes on along the minus strand of JALHOZ010000007.1, from coordinate 113,627 downwards.
AATAATCCAAAGCAATCAACCTAACGCATGGGTTAATCAGGCACAGGTTTCCGGCTTTGAAGATGAAAACGGTGATCCAATAGGTGACAGAGACATAGATAGTGATCCGGGCAACGGACCTTCAGGAGGTACCGAAGACGATGATGATAATGAAGTAATAGAAATTTTTGACCTTGCTCTTCAAAAGAGGTTGGTGACAACACCACCATACAGTTATGGTCAAACCCATATATTTGAAATTGAAGTATTTAATCAGGGCAATGTACCTGCAAGTAATATAATTGTAAAAGATTTTATTCCTGCAGGCTATAGCTATGTAGCTAATAACGGATGGACAGGTGCTTATCCGAACATACAAAATACCATCGCCGGACCAATAGCTCCGGGAGCAAGTGCTGTCCTGACATTGGAATTGACTCTGCAACCTACGGGCTCAGGTGATTTTACCAATTATGCTGAAATAGCTGCCGGTGACGGTCCTTCCGGACCGGGATTTGATGCCGACAGTAATCCTGATAGTGATACTGGTGACGAAAGAGATGTACAACCCGGAGATCCGGATGATGACAACATCAACGGTGGCGGGCCAAATGCAGGAGAAGATGAAGATGATCATGACCCTGCCGGACCATCGATTTTTGATCTTGCATTGCGTAAAATAGTAGATACGGCATTGCCAAGCTACAGCTACGGTCAGGATGTCATGTATACCATTACCGTATTTAATCAAGGGAATATACCTGCCAGAGATATTGTCGTAAGAGATACGATACCTTGCGGATTTGAATTTGATCCGTCAGATCCTGCCAATATCGGTTGGACGCAAAGCGGCCAGGTGATTACAAATACTATTACTTCAGTTTTAAATCCGGGTCAGTTTACACAAGTTATGGTCAACTATATAGTAAGACCATGTTACACGGACCCTGCTACTGCCTGGACGAATTATGCAGAAATCAGTGCAGCTGTCAATGATGAAACCGGACTTCCGGGAGACGATATAGACAGTGATCCTGATGATAACATGAGTAATGATAACGGTGGTGTTCCTGACTTTAACGGAGTCATGAGTGGAACAGACAATACCATCAATAATGAAAACGGAGATGAGGATGATCACGACCCACACCAAATACAGGTTTTTGATCTTGCATTGAGAAAGGTACTGACCACGGCAGGTCCTTACAGCTATGGTCAGTTACTAACCTTTACGATAGATGTTTTCAATCAGGGAAATGTGACAGCTCAAAATATAGTGATCAGTGACTATTTACCTTCAGGATATAGTTTTGTAGCCAATAACGGGTGGACAAGTGCCGGACCGGGATTATTACAAAACACAATAGCCGGACCTTTGGCTCCCGGAGCATTCACTACATTGACCCTTCAATTGACCCTTGAAACAGGAGCAAATCAAACAAGCTGGAATAATTATGCGGAAGTGAGTGCGACACAAGATGACCAGGGCAATAACAGAAATGATGATGCGGATAGTGTATCTGATACGAATCCGAATAATGATAATCCGGTAATACCGGGAGATCCGAATGATGATTTAATCACAGGTCTTGGACCAAATGCAGGTGAAGATCAGGATGATCATGATCCGGCTGCACCTGTAGTCGTTGATATAGCTTTAAATAAAACAGTTACCACAGCCGGACCTTACAGCTATGGTCAGACTGTGAGTTATGATATTACTTTGACCAATCAGGGTAATATTCCATTGACGAATATTGTTGTTAAAGACGAATTACCGTGTGGTATGACTTACTCAGGAGGAAGTCAGCCATGGACTGTTGTGGGCAATGAAGCGTCCACAACCTATACCGGGTTATTACAACCATTCACATCGGCTACGATTACCATCAGTGTTACTTTGAATGAATGTTATACGAATCCGGGTACAGCCTGGAATAATATAGCACAGGTAGTTTCTATGGAAGATGAGGATGGCGATGATGTAAGTGATGACGATGTGGATTCTGACCCTGACAATGACGATCCGACGGAAGATGACCAGGACGATGAAACCCTTCAGATTTTTGATCTTGCATTGACAAAAGTGATTGCAACTCCTGCTCCATATACATACGGTCAGTTGTTGACTTTTGATATTACCGTTTCCAATCAGGGAAATACAACAGCGCAAAACATAGTCATCAGTGATTATTTGCCGCAAGGTTACAGTTTCGTAGCCAATAACGGATGGACAAGTGCCGGTCCGGGGTTGTTACAGAATACGATAGCGGGTCCGGTGGAGCCGGGTACTTCAACTACCCTAACCCTTGAATTAACCCTCGAAACAGGTGTAAGTCAGACTTCATGGGATAATTATGCAGAAGTTACTTCAGCAGAAGATAATGGTGGTAATGATGTCGATCACGATGCTGACAGTAATCCTGATTCAGATCCAAATAATGATAACCCGGTCACTCCGGGCGATCCTGATGATGACAATGTGACAGGAGGCGGCCCTAATGCCGGAGAGGATGAGGACGACCACGATCCTGCCGGTATCGATATCATAGATATAGCCTTAAATAAAACAATTACAACTGCCGGACCATATAGTTATGGTCAAACAGTGAGTTATGATATCACCCTGACCAATCAGGGTAACGTACCATTGACCAATATTGTGGTCAAGGACGAATTGCCTTGTGGAATGACGTATTCAGGAGGCAGCCAGCCATGGACTGTTGTAGGTAATGAAGCATCTACAACCTATACAGGATTATTGCAGCCATTTACTTCAGCCACGATTACAATCAGTGTGACATTAAATGAATGTTATACCGATCCTGCATCTGCATGGACCAATATTGCACAGGTAGTGTCTATGGAAGATGAAGATGGTGATGATGTAAGTGATGATGACATAGATTCTGATCCGGACAACGATGATCCGTCAGAAGATGACCAGGATGACGAAACTCTTGTTATTCACGATGTTGCTATTACCAAAACAGCACCGACAGGAAGCTTTAATGTTGGTGATAATGTGACTTTTGTTCTATCTGTGTTCAACCAGGGTAATTATCCTTTGGACAGTGTTCAGATTACAGATTATATACCTTCAGGATTTACTTTTGTACCTAATAATAACTGGGTTTCAGCCGGTAGTAATGCAGTTTTGACTGCTACTTCAGGCAACGGTCTTTTACCTTTGTCCGGTTTACAACCCGGATCATTTGTTGAATACCCGATTGTGCTGACCATTGCCGTAGGAGCCAATATTAACAATGTAGTTAACCTTTCGGAAATCAGTGGCTCTTCGGATACAACAGATCCAGACCAGGGAGAAGATGCAGACAGTACGCCGGACAATGATCCGGATAACGATAATGACGTAACTCCTGGTGACCCTGATGATGATACCATCACAGGAGGAGGTCCTGATGAAAATGAGGACGAAGACGATTCCGATCCGGCAACCATTGAGTTGATCAATTACAGCATTGGTAATCAGGTTTGGCTTGACGCCAATAATAACGGAATCATTGATGGTACAGAATCCGGAATTCAAAATGTCGTCGTGGATTTATATTATTTCAATCCAAATACGATGAATTATGTTCTGATTCAAAGTACCACAACAAATGCCAATGGCTTATATTTGTTTGATACATTAAACCAGGGGAATTATCTGGTGGCTTTGAATGCCAATAATTTTACCACAGGTCAGCCGTTTTCAAATTATGTAAGCAGCACCGGTAGTGGTCCTTTAAACCTTACGACAGGAACGTATGAGGATATAACCAATCAAATCAACGCAGGAAACAACATTGACAGTGACGACAATGGCGTACTCAACGGACAAGGATTTTTGCCGGGAGCCATCGTAAGCAATGTGGTTACTTTGGGTGACGGTGAGCCGACAGGTGAAAATCCTGATAATGACACCTCAGGCGCATTGGATCAAAACAGCAACCTGACCATAGACTTCGGATTGGTGCCAATGCACAGCATCGGAAATCAGGTTTGGGTCGATATTAATAATAACGGAACTTATGATTCCGGTGAGGCTCCTCTTCAGGGAGTAGAAGTAGTTCTTCATTATGTTGATCCGGTATCAGGAACCTGCATCGTAGTTGACACGCTTTATACAGACGTAAACGGATATTATTTATTTGACAGTCTGATTACAGGACAATATATTGTAGAAGTTACTGCAGGAAACTTTGCTTCCGGACAACCTTTGGAAGGATTTGCCAGCAGTACAGGTAATGGCGCTATTGTAGGCAATGACAGCCTGATTAATCCTGAAAACGGAACAGACAGTGATGACAACGGAATTCTGAACGGAAATCCTATGTTTGTCGGTAGTGTGGTAAGTGATACACTTACTTTAGGTAACAACGAACCATTGAATGAAGATCCGGACAATGATACTTCCGGTGCATTAGATAGCAACAGCAACCTTACTGTAGACTTCGGATTTATTCCGTTGATGAGCATCGGAAATCAGGTTTGGAATGACGCCAATAACGACGGACTTATCAATGGTTTGGAAGTTGGAATTGTTAATGTAGTGGTTAATTTACATTATGTAGATCCTGTGACAGGTGACTGTTCCATCATAGCTACTACCATAACAGATATGAATGGTTTATACTTGTTTGACAGCCTGATTCAGGGTCAGTATATAGTAGAAATTGTTGCAGCCAACTTTAATGCAGGCGGACCATTATCAGGTTTGTCAAGCAGTACAGGTGGTGGCATACTCAATACCTCATCAGGTATTTATGAAGACGGTAGCAATCCTGTGGATCCGGACAACGGAGCAGACAGTGATGACAATGGTTTGTTAAACGGCAATCCTATGTTTGTCGGTTCAGTCGTGAGTGATACGTTGAATCTGGTTTGGAACGGATCTCCTTTGAATGAAAATCCAAACAATGACAACAGCGGAGCCACAGATGAAAACAGTGATCTTACTATAGATTTCGGATTTTACACCATGTATAGCATCGGAAATCAGGTTTGGATAGACAATAATTACAACGGAATCATCGACAATGGTGAGACAGGAATTTCAGGTGTTACCGTCGAACTTCATCAGGTAGATCCGATTACAGGAAATTGTATTCTGGTAACTTCAACGATTACTGGTGCCAACGGAGTATATTTATTTGACAGCCTTTTGATTGGCGAATACATCGTCGTCATACCTGGAAGTCAGATGATGCCGGGAGGACCATTGGAAGATTATTTGTCGAGTACAGGAACCTTCAACGCAGGTGGACCATATGAAACACCGGGAGTAGGAGCCAATACCAATATTGACAGCGATGACAACGGTACATTTAATACCAATCCGATGTTTTTCTTCGGTGTGGTAAGTGACACGATAAGATTAGGAGATGCACCGGAACCAACCGGTGAAAATCCAAATAATGATAACAGCGGAGCTTTGGATCAAAACAGCAATCTGACGATTGATTTCGGATTTATACCTAAAGTTTTTGACCTTGCATTGCGTAAAGAAAAAGTCAGTCCTGTACAGGTTACAGCTTATGGTGATGTGGTGGAATTTGATATTACCATATTCAACCAAGGAAACCTGGATGCACAAAATGTAGTCATCACGGATTACATACCTGCCGGATTTACCTTACATCCATCAAGCACAGGTTGGACTATGGTGGGACCAAATGCAGAATATACGATTACAAGCGTAATACCTGCAAATACATCTACAGTAGTTAAAATCTTCCTTGAAGTACAAATGACCAATCAGGTAGGTGGATATATCAACTTTGCTGAAATATCAGAAGCAATGGATACTTTAGGTAATTCCAGCAATCCTGCAGTATTTAGTCCTTACGGAACATTGGTTGATGTAGATAGTACGCCGGATGATACCAATGGTAATGATGGCGGTGGCGAACCTGAAGGACCTTCCGATAATGCAGTTGCCGGAAACGGTTCAGGACCAATCGGCAGCGGACCAGCCTCAGGTGACGAAGATGATCATGATCCTGCTTTGGTAGAAATCATTGATATTGCCCTCCGCAAAACAGTAGTGACCCCTGGCCCATATCAGTACAATCAGAATATTACCTACAATATCGAAGTGTTTAACCAAGGTAATGTAGACTTATACAATATTGAAGTGTCTGATTATATTCCTGCAGGATTGGTTTTTGTTCAGGCATTAAATCCAAACTGGACAGTCAACGGATCACAAATCGTCAGAACCATAGCTGGACCATTGGCAGAACAAACATCTACTGTAGTTTCTGTAGTGTTGAGAACAAGAGCCATGGTTCCGGGAGCATCTGCTACTGCGAATTCATGGACAAACGGAGCAGAGATTTCTTACATGGAAAATGAAGACGGAGATGATATCACCGGTGATGATGTGGATTCAGACGGTGATGCAGATCCAAACAATGATCCGACAGTAGATGATGAAATCAATGGTGATCCGAACGATCCGAATACACCAAATGATGAGGATGACGATGATATCGCATTTATCGAGATATTTGACCTTGCATTGCGTAAAACATTGGTGACAACACCACCATACAGCTACAATTCGACACATACCTTCACCATTGAAGTATTTAATCAGGGTAATGTGCCTGCGACCAATATCGTAGTGAATGACTTTGTTCCGGTTGGATATGGCTTTGCTGCTAATAATGGTTGGAATATTACCGGACCGGGAACCATCCAAAACACCATTGCAGGCCCTGTTATGCCTGGAGGAAGTGCAACGTTGACCCTTCAGTTGACCTTGTTGCAATCTGACGGTGGCGAGAGAAACTGGATCAATTATGCAGAGATTGCGTCAGGCAACGGACCAAACGGACCGGGCTTTGATGCCGACAGTTCGCCAAACAGTAACGGAGCAAATGAAAATGCAGTAGTACCGGGCGGACCTGGTGATAACAATATTGAAAGCACAGGAGATGGAGATACAGGAAGTCAGGACGATCACGATCCTGCAGGACCTTCTATCTTTGACCTTGCCCTGACAAAAGTAGCAACGACAGCAGCGCCTAGCTATAGTTACGGTCAGGTCGTTACCTACGAAATTGAAGTGTTCAACCAAGGTAATGTAGCAGCAGGAAGCATACAAGTTTCTGATTATATCCCTTGCGGATTAGTTTTTGAACCAGGATTACCGAATAATGCACTTTGGAATCTGGTGGCACCAAACAGAGCTGCCATGGATATGAATATAATTCTGGCTCCTGGAGCAAGCACCACAGTACTTCTTGATCTGAGAGTCAGAGAATGTTATACAGATCCGGAAACAGCCTGGACAAATTATGCTGAGATTACCTTAGCGACAGATGTCACCACAGGCAATCAGGGTCAGGATATAGACAGTGATCCGGATGCTACAAACGGTAATGATCCGGGAGGAGAGCCTGATTTCAATGGTGTGCCAAGCGGTACAGACAATACCATCAATAATGAAAACGGTGACGAAGATGATCACGATCCGCATCAGATTCAGGTTTTTGACCTCGCTTTACAAAAAGTAGTTGATTTCAGAGGACCGTATATGATCGGAGAAACAGCAACATTCAGAATCACAGTATACAATCAGGGTAATGTTCCTGCTGAAAATATCGTAGTCAATGATTACATCAGAAGCGGATTTACTTTCCCTGCCAATCCGGGATGGACGATGGTGACAGCACCTACTCCCGCGGCAGATGGCTTACTCCAATATACAATCGGGGGACCATTATTCCCTGGTGCTTCACAAGAGATTGTTCTTCAGCTTGTCATAGCTTTGGACGCAAACCCTGCAGAAACGGATTGGTTTAATTATGCAGAGATCAACAGCTCACAAGATGATCAGGGCAATAACAGAAATGATGATGCAGACAGCTCACCAAATTCTGACACACCTTATGAAAATGAGGTATTGCCTGACGGTCCTTGGGATAACGTCATCGATGGTGGCGGACCGTTGGTCAATGAGGACGAAGATGATCACGATCCTGAAAAAGTAATCGTAGTCGGCGGTCTCGGAGATACGGTTTGGAAAGACCTTAATGGCAATGGTATTCAGAATGTTGGAGAGCCGGGCGTGAGGAACGTAATTGTCAGACTTCAGGATTGTAATGGCAATAACCTTCGTACTACTTTAACAGATGCAAGCGGATTTTATTTCTTTGATAATCTGATTCCGGGTAATTACAATGTAAGATTTGATATTACAGGTCTTGCACCGGGATGTCAGTACACGTTACCTAATCAGGGAAGTAATGATGAATTGGACAGTGATGTCAATCTTCAGGGTTTGGCACCATGTACTTACATCACAGGGGGAGAATATGACAGTACATTTGATGCAGGTATACTTGTTCTGGCAGCATTAGGCGACTTTGTTTGGCATGACCTGAATGGTAATGGTATTCAGAATGTCGGCGAACCTGGATTGCCTGGAGTAATAGTTAATTTGTACAGAGCAGACGGTACATTGTACGGAACTACTACCACAAATTCAAACGGATTTTACATATTTGAAAATTTGTATCCCGGAGATTATTATGTGAGATTTTTTGGGCCAAACGGTTTTGAACTGACACTTCCTAATGTCGGAGCGGATGTTTCCGATAGTGATGTGGACGGAAGTAACGGGGTAGGTACAACAGCTATTACAACGTTGGTATCAGGAGAAAGAGATTTGACATGGGATGCAGGATTTTATACATGTATTCCGGTAGGAGAAGTGGTTTGGTATGATTTTAATAAAAATGATATCAGAGACAATTCAGAAAATGGTATCAACGGACTTGAAGTCAATATATTCAGAAGAGTAGGTTCAGTTTGGCAACTTTTCGGAACCATGTACACCGGACACAAACCGGGCACTCCATCTGATGACGGATATTGGAAATTCTGTGTACCACCGGGCACATATTATGTCAATGTTGACATGCCGGCTCTTGGCTTGGTCAGAGTAAGACCGAATGTCGGAGGAGATCCAAACAGAGACAGTGATTTGACGAATGCCAACGGACCAATGACAACGGGTAGTTTTACGGTATTGAGCGGACAGATGAAGTGCGATATCGGAATAGGATTCTATCCGATGGCAGTGACCGGAAATTCGGTTTGGATCGATCAAAACAGCAATGGTATTCAGGACTTCAACGAATCGAAAGTGGAAGGAGTTGTGGTCGAGGCCAGGAATGTGTACACAAATGAAATTGTAAGAAGCGCAGTAACCGACCATAACGGAGATTACGAGATGGATTATCTGGAAAGTGGAGCGGTTTACTTTAAGTTTAATCTGCCTTCAGAGTACAATAATTTTGCACCTACATCACCGAATGCAGGAAACGACAGTGAAGACAGTGATGTGGACGGATCATTCGGACCTCGTACGACCAGAATGTTTATGATGGAACCGGCGATGACCAATATGGACATAGACTTTGGTATCCTTCAGGGTGTATTGCCGGTAGATTGGTTGTTTGTGAGAGCTGTTAAAGAAGATGCTCAACATACGATTTCATGGGCAACGGCCAGAGAGGTGAATACATCACATTACATTGTCGAAAGAAAACGTCAGGGCGAGTCAGACTTTGTTGCATTGCCGGGTAGCGTAGCCGCCAAAGGATATTCGACCAAACGTGAAGATTATGTTTTTGCTGACAAAGACATAACACAAACGGGATTATATACTTACAGGGTCAAACAAATGGATCTTGATGGTAAATACATGTACAGCAATGAAGTCACTGTCACTCAGCAGGCAGAAAATCAGATTGATTTATATCCAAACCCTGCCAAAAACAGCAGCAATCTGACCATTGAACTTGCTGAAGACAGCAAAGTGAGTGTAGTAATCCTGGATGATGCCGGCGCATTGGTAAGAAAAGTGATGACTTCAGTAGAACTCGAAAGAGGAAGTCACCAGACACCAATCGGACTGGAAGGATTGCCATCAGGAATGTATACAGTACAAATTGATGTCAACGGTAAACAAATCCAGAAAAAATTGGTTATTATAGATTAATGAAATAAGTAATATATAATAAAGAATCAGCATTCTCGAATTTTTAGGTTATAAAAGGTATAATCAAAAAAAATTCTCAAAGCACGGGGCGTCGGAACCCCGTGCTTTTTTTTTGTAAAAAAGTTGATATTGTTTTGTTTTTACCAGTTTTTTAGGGGAATTATCTGCTTTTTTGTAGCATAAATCAATTATGGACTTTGTTTCTTCAAAAAAAAATTACATATCAATTATTTATGAAATATGTTTCTCTGTTACTGCTTAAGACGATTACAAGGATAGCATCTTAAACTGCAGTTGAATTTTTTTTCAATTGTATTTTATTAGTCAGTCTTGTCCCGTTTACAAGATGACTCATTAAGGACTTTTTCAACAGACCTTTTTTATATTTAATGAAAAAATATTTATTTTCAGAAATAATATTAATTTTCAAAAAGTCGTATGTTTCTAAAAAAATTGCAAATAAAATGGATAATTGTGTAATTCTGTAACCTTAATAAAGCACGACCTTTACCTGACAAAAAAACATTATAAAATTTTAAAAAATGATCGCGATTCAATTTTTATAATCATGATATTTTGTTGGTTTTCGGAAGGTAGAACTGAGATATTATGTTTTCGAACTAAAGTACAGGACCTCGTATTATAAATTTTTATGACATGTTTATAAGGCGAAGGACCGTTTTTTTAATTGGTTTCATAAACAGTTATATGTAAACAGTAATATATTGTTTATAGATTATCAGGCAATTATTGTGGAATTAAAAAAAGTTGAAAAATATTCTGTTTTATATCATTTATTTTACGTAAATTTACTAAATTTTGGTAACATTTTTTAACAAATTCTAAAATTAATTTATATGTAAATTTCTCAAATATTTATAGATCTTAAGCCATATTTTTTTCAAAATATTATACATAATGCTGATTTACATATGACTAAAGGTTTATCAAAGCAATCATATTTTATTTTGTATCATTTAAATTCAAAATGATGAAAGTTATTATCCCAAAAATAATAAAAAGTAATTTTAAAACGTACAAAAGTAGTTACTTGAAAAAGTTACATTTTTTATTGTTCCTTCTTTTATGTATGTGTTTTCACACCGATGTCAGATCTGAAAAAATTTCATTCGATGGAAGTGGATACTTTTTCGATTCTTTTGATAAGACAAAAACTGAATCCGGAACTTATGTGAATTATGCTAGCCAAGGTCTAACCGGAGATAACTTTTTGAACAGGTTTTATAATACGCCATTTTTACCCGGCAGATCATGGGTTGCTGCTGAAAGGATATGGAACAAACCACTTTCTGTACATTCAAATATTACAAGTTTACAACAAAGATATGTGGATTTGTCAACAGGTATGGCTCTTAGGCAAGCACAAGCTAATAAAACTTTTGCAACATCTAACCTATATTTTATCGGGAATGAAAAAGTTATTTCCCATTATTTTGAAAAGAACATTTTACCGGATGCATTAAGATCTGCTCTTTATAATCCTGTGAACTTTAATCCTCATAAGGTTTTTGTCGAAAGAAGTATTGGTAATTTTGTTTGGGAGGATATGAATGGAAATGGTATTCAGGATACTGGCGAGCCCGGAATTCCCGACGTATATGTTCATTTATATTCTGATAGTGACGTTTTGATCGACACCAGGTTGACAGATTATCAGGGATTTTACGCATTTGATTTTATACCTGAGGGATTTTACAGACTCAGATTTGATATTCCGACAACCTACACGCCGACATTTGCTTTTGAAGGCGATCCGGATGTGGATAGCGACATCGACAGTTTGGGAGAAACACAGTTGTTTGAATTGACTATTGATTTTGATGCCATGGATCTGGATGCAGGATTCTACAGATGTATACCCGTCGGTGAATTTGTCTGGTACGATTTCAATTTGAATGATGTCCGGGATAATTTTGAAAACGGTATCAATGGATTGGAAATAAGACTATACAAACATGATACCATGGTTTGGTCTTTGTTTGACACAGTGGTTACCGGACAAAAGCCCAATACACCGTCTGAGGATGGATACTGGAAATTGTGTGTGCCCCCAGGCATTTATTATGTTGAAGTAGATTTACCATCATCGGGACTGGTCCGCGTCAGACCGAATATAGGCAATGATCCGGAAAGAGACAGTGACATAACCAACTACTATGGCCCTTTTACTACAGATAGTTTTACCGTGGTAAGCGGACAAATGAAATGTGACATTGGCGCCGGATTTTATCCAACGGCTATTGTTGGCAACAAAGTTTGGCTCGATACAAACAGAAATGGAATTCAGAATACCGGAGAACCGGGAGTGCCCGGCGTTTTGGCCGAAGTTTTTGAGGTAAGTACAGACTCTTTATTAGGATCAGACACAACAGACAACATCGGAGAATATTATGTAAGTAATATAGGCAGGACAGATATTTTCGTAAGGTTTACTCTACCTGCAGATTTAAGCCATTTGCTTCCGACAGTACCAAGAAACGGTAGTGACGAACTGGACAGCGACGTAGATAATACTTTCGGTTTGGGTACCACAAGAAGTATTCATATTGAACCGGCTTCAGAAAACTTTTATATCGATTTCGGGGTTTTTGAATTTTTATTGCCTTTGGAATGGCTTTATGTACGGGCTGTAAAAGAATCAGAGGGTCATACCATTACGTGGGCGACACAAAATGAAGTGAACACCTCCCATTTTACTGTAGAAAGACAAATTCAGGGTGAGTCAGATTTTGTTGAATTGCCTGGGAAAATTGCCGCTAACGGTACTGCCGCCATACAACAGAGTTATATATACACTGACAAGGGTATTTCAAAATCAGGTATGTATACTTATCGTGTCAGACAAACGGATCTTGACGGTAAATACAAATACAGTCATGAAGTGAACCTTTTGCAATATGCCGAACATCAGATAGATTTGTTTCCGAATCCTGCAAAAAACAGCAGCAATCTGACGATTCATTTGACACAGGATGCCCGGGTGACGGTAATGATTCTCGATGAAACCGGCGCCCTGGTGACAAAAGTATTAACGTCATCAAATACCCCAAAGGGTAGCCACCAGATTCCTTTAGGTCATGATGGTTTGAAATCAGGCATTTATATAGTTCATATCGAAGTAGATGGCCAAAAAACGTTGAAAAAGCTGGTCATATTGGAATAATCATAAAAAGTATAAACAGGTCCTTTGATCAATTGTCGGCCAAAAGATTTTTTCAAAAGATACCTGTCTGTAAAATACCCGAAAGCACAGGAATTCTTAATCCTGTGCTTTTTTTTATGTTATTTTTATACCTATAAGTCAAAAAATTCATAAATCACAGTAATTTTGTGCCTTCTTACAATGCAGTAGTTATGATTTCCCTTCGTTTGGTATTTATTATAAGTGTGTTATTTACATCATTTTGGTCATGCAAGCCCGAACAAACCTATGTCACGTTGCAGGGCAAAACCATGGGAACGTATTACAAAATAACTTTTGAAGATAAAAAAAATACCATTACCCAGAAAGCAATAGATAGTGTATTGGCCGAAGTCAATCTTTCTATGAGTACGTATATCAAAGAATCTACCATTTCAAAGTTTAATTATTCCACAGATACCGTTTTCTGCTTTTTAAACAACGAAGACCCTTATTTTGAGGTAGTTTTTGACAAAAGTAAAGAAGTATATATTAAATCCAGAAAAGCATTTAATCCGGCCATCATGCCGCTGGTTAATTATTACGGATTTGGTTACGAAAAAAGTAAAAAAATTGAAAAATTAGACACAAACTTTATTCAAAAAACCCTTCCTAAAATTAATTTTGATGATATCACTTTGAAGGTTTCCGGCGATACTGTATGTTTATATAAAAAATTTCCGGACTCTAAAATTGATTTCAGCGCTATAGCAAAAGGTTATGGGGTCGACCTGGTGGCTTCATTTTTGGAGCAAAAAAATATCCGTAATTTTATGGTAGAAATTGGTGGAGAACTCATCACCAAAGGGGTTAACGACCGCAACGAATCCTGGGTTGTAGGCATCAGCAGACCTTCTGAAAATGCTGAGCTTGCAGAAGTCGAACTCCTGCTTTCCGTTTCCAATGTCAGTATGGCGACCAGTGGCAATTACCGCAATTTTTATGAAAGTAAAGGTCAGAAATTTGCGCACATCATCGATCCTTTTACCGGGCTCAACAGACCCACTGATATTTTGAGTACTACGGTGATTGCCCCGGATTGTATGACAGCAGATGCTTATGCCACCGCATTTATGGTTTTAGGTCTGGAACAAGCCATGGAAGTTTGTGAAGAAAATAAAGAGCTTGAAGCTTGTTTTATATACGATCTCGAAGGAGACGGTGTTTTTGAATTTAAAATGACAAGCGGCTTCAAAAAATATATGTTAAACAAAGAATAATACATGAATAACTATTCAGAAATAGATTTAAAAATTGAAAAAGACCTGGTTTTTTTTGATGTCGAAGCCACCGGACTCAATGTTTTAAAAGATAAAATTATTCAGATAGCACTGATAAAATTTTCCAAAAACCAAACAGCCCCTGAAGAAAAAACATTTCTCATCAATCCCGGTATACCTATTACGGAGGAAGCGATGGCCGTTCATGGTATCACACCACAAATGCTTAAAAACAAACCGGTTTTTAGTCAGGTAGGGCAGGAAATATACGATTTTATCGGACAATCAGATTTGGCAGGATATAATTCGGACAGATTTGATATTCCAATGTTGATGGAAGAATTTCATCGTATGGGATTGACTTTTTCTATTGAAAAAAGACGATTGATTGACGTTCAGAAAATATTTTACAAAATGGAGCCCCGTACACTCAGGGCTGCTTATAAGTTTTATTGCGGCGAAGAACTTACAGATGCGCATGATGCCATGGCTGACGTCAAAGCTACTATTCATGTGCTCAAAGGTCAGTTAGCTATGTACGCAAACACCGATTTTACAGATGCTGATGGCAATATTACCGAAAAACCGGTCAGAAATGATATAAATGCTCTGGCGGATTTTACCAATACGGATGGCATGTTGGACGTTACCCAACGACTGAAAATCAATATCAAAGGAGAAGTTGTTTTTAACTTTGGAAAATATATCGGTCAGCCGGTAAAAGACGTTTTCAAACAGGAAAGGAATTATTATTCCTGGATTATGGAAAAAGATTTTTCTGCACAGGTAAAACAGATTGTTGACAAAATTTATAAAGAAGAAATTCTGAAAAAACCTTAGATTATCCGTTATTGCATAACAATTTAACAATACAATCGTTACAAAAGGAGATTTATACACAAAGGGTATGTGCTTACCCAACGATAAAATGTTCAAAAAGCTTACGTAACAGAATTTCAACATGGTAATGTACCGAAAGTCTTCTTCATTCCTGATTTTTTTATGTAGTGTTGCCATTATCATCTTGGTACAGTCTTCCTGTTATGAGCGCAAAGAGGGATGCCTGGATCCTGTTTCTTTTAATTTTGACCCGTCGGCCGATGATCTTTGTGATGACTGTTGTACAAATCCCATGCTGCAACTGAGTATAAAACATCAGGTAAACGGCAAGTTTTACAGCGCTTCAGATACGTTGATCAATCAATCGGGACAATCTTATAAAATCCTGAATTTTGCCTATTATCTGTCCAATATAAAGGTAACAGACCAGGCGGGTGTTCCGGTCGAAGGAATCAATAAAGTGAGTTACACACAAAATGGTGTTGAATCAGAACGCGAAGATTTGTTTGTTTTGGTGAGACCCAATGTTTTTGATTTTAATGTGAATGAAATCAGGCAATCCGGCACTTTTTCCACATTTTTTATGACCATTGGGCTGGATGAAGAGGCACGTAAGACGGAGGTGTGGAATGTCAAAAGCGATCATATTCTGTCCGATACACTGTTTCTGAAAAATGAAACGGACGTAAAAATTTGGAGTAGCATTCAAATTGCTAAAGGTATTAATTTTACGGATACGGTAACTTACGTTTTTACCATGGATGATGCTGATGATTTTTTGTTGCTTTCGTCAGAAAAAAAAGTATCCAAAGGTCAAAATATCAAATTTACCCTTGTGGCTGAATATACAGAGTGGTTTCGGTTAGTGGATTTAAATCTTCCGGATAAATTAATAAAATCAATGCTTCAGGCGAACTTAAAATCAGCATTCCGTGTTGAATAATCTATAACATTTTGAAAATGAAAATCCGGTTTGTTTCAGTTTTGATATTTATTTCGTTGTTTTTTGTTTTCTCTTGTGAAGACGAAGAAATAAAAGGTGATTTGTCACACATCAGCTATGATCCGACACCTTATTTGTTGGATATTCCTTCCCATTTTCCGCAAATGCCCATTCCTTCCGACAATCCGATGACACAGGAAGGTGTTGAGTTGGGAAGACATCTGTTTTTTGATCCTATTTTGTCTGTGGACAGTACCGTGAGTTGTTCCAGCTGCCATGATCCGGCACTTTCTTTTACAGACGGACGTTCTGCCAGCATTGGTGTCGGTGGGGCGAGAGGCAAAAGAAATGCTATGTCCCTGATCAATATTGGTTTTACCCAAAATGACTTTTTTTGGGATGGAAGAGCTAAATCATTAGAAAAACAGGCGCTGGATCCCGTCACTGATCCTTTGGAAATGAATAATACCTGGGAAAATGTGATTTCGAAGCTGGTAAAACATCCCAAATATCCTCAAATGTTCAGAGAAGCTTTCGGAATTTCAGATACAAAAGAAATTACCAAAGAACTCGCAACCAAAGCCATCGCTCAGTTTGAAAGGATTCTTATTTCGAAAGATTCAAAGTTTGATTTGGTAAAACAAGGCAAAGCACAATTTGATGATTTTGAACAATTTGGCGAAAAAATGTTTTTCGACATTGATCCTGACGTTCCTGATGCGGAATGTAGCCATTGTCACAATACACCTTTTGCCACGTCTGATGACTATTTCAACAATGGATTGTTTCCTGCAACCAGTCTTCAGGATTTTCCGGATTTGGGCAGAGGCAAGGTGACCGGAAATTTATTGGATAATGGTAAGTTTAAAGCGACCACCTTACGAAATATTTTTTACACGGCTCCGTACATGCACGATGGTAGTATGTCGACTTTTGATGAGGTCATTCAGCATTATGCAACAGGTGGACAAACTTCCAATTTTAAAGACAACCTGATCAACGATATCAAAAAGAAAAATTTTTCAGATTTTGAAATATTATGTCTGACGGCATATATCAAAACCTTTGAGGATACCGTGTTTATCAATAATCCAAAGTTCCAAAGTCCTTTTTAGAAAAAAACATTACATTTTTCCTGATGGTGTTGTTTTTGGTACAACCATGGTCTAAGGTGTTATTGATTTGTTTAACTTCTCTTGAAGGTACATTATTTTGTCCTCTAATAACTTTATCTTATCTTCAAGTAACTTAATTTTATCCTCGTACAAACTCTGAATATTAAAATCATAGGCAGTATGCAAAATATTAACTTGCTGTTTTGATTTAGAAGGGAAGTTGTTAAATATGGTTTTGTCATCGTATCCTATTATAGTTTCTACGGGAGTTTCAAGGATTTCAGAGATTTTTAGCAGAGTATTAAATTTCAAATTAACTTCGTTTCTCTCTATTTTGCCGTATCCATTTTGAGTCATGTTCAACTCATGCGCCATGTTCTCTTGAGAAAAGTTCTTCAACTCCCTAATCTTTCTAATTTTAAAGCCTATATACATCAATATTAATTTCACCACAAATATATAGAAAAATTGTTAAATACATACTATTTGTTTTATTATGTAAATTGAATGTTTATAAATATTAATATAAATTACTTAATTTTGCCAATCTATCATAATTGATAATCATTAAAATTCAGTGAAAATGGATAATAATAAAGTAACCAGATTTATTAGAAGGGGGAACAGAACAATATATCAAACTGCGGATGTGACAAGCATTAGGGGAGAAATAAACAATATGTTTGACAATTTTCAAAACACGACTATAAGAGAACTATTAAAATCTGATAAAACGTTATCTGAAAATTTTTTCCCAGACACAAGTGAATCAACTGAGAATTTTCCTATGATAATGAAAAATCCTGGGTTTAATAAAGAATACTCAATTAGTTTTGATTCTTCTGATTTTGCAGGAAATGAAACCTTAATTGCAAAAATTACATATGAAGTTGGAAAAATGGAAAATATTATATTAGATTATTGGCATAGTGAGGTAGAAAGGGCTTTCATTTCAAAAGATGGTGAATAACCCATTGAAAGCCAATTAGACTCATTTTTTGCAATAAAAAACTTTTGCCAATAAAAAAAATATTTTTTGAAAAATCAGAAGCAAAAATATTTTTGTCTCCAACTTTTAAAAATGCGAGGTTTTTTGAAATCACATGTTAATAATACACTTTTACATTTTCTGAATTTGTCAAAATAAAATATTTAAGGATTAAAAAACAAAATTTCTATGATAATATGGTTTATAATTAAACTAATCGTTTTTAATAGGATATGTTCCTCACTTATTGGGTTATTACTTTTCATCCCTTTTTATATTTTAAAAGTTGAGAAATTAAATAAATTAATTGACGCTTTATTAGTTGTATTTGCAGGAATTTTGGTTATTATAGAATGTCTTATAACATCAAGATCTGTGAATCTTTCATTACAATATGATGGTAGTAGATTCTCTATTCTTTGGTTTATTATTGGTTTGATCTTAAGCACACCAGTAGCGGTATACAAAGCCAAACCAAATTATACTTATATTGGTGCAGCATCAATTGCCTGTTGGACTTTATTTTGTATTGGATTTTTTACAGAAATAGATAATCAATATTTAATAAATAAAATTGCCAAAATTATTTCAGTTAAATAAATTACATTTAATATGATTAATTATTATTATTTTCCATTAATTAAAAGAATATTCTTATTTTTAGTGCCAATTTATATTACATACTTGATTATGAATAAATACCTTCCGATATCGAATATTATTGGAGGTGTCTCATTTATAAGTGCTTCTATTTTGCAAATTATTATTTATAAGTATATTTTAAATATAATTTTGTGGAAGAGTATGTTTGTAGAAGTATTTTTTACTTTTCCACTAAAAAGTAGTGTCAATATCATGATTGTAAAATTGATAAAAAAATACTTGCATTTAAAATCTAATACTCAAAAAACGAATGACGAAATATTGGATTCTATCATATTGGATAGGTATAATATGACCAATAATCAAAAACATCTCCAGCTTGTAGGAAGTAAAAATTCTTTAGCAACTCTAATTATAGATGTCTTAATAGTGGAGTCTCTTATAGAAGATACAATAGATAATAAGGCATACGCTTTCAAAACTATTATGATATATCTTGACAACTTTGGGGTTGATAATAGAGTTACTTTTAGAGAATAGCTATTCATGATATTTAAATTTTAATTTGTTTGGTTTAATAAAACTTTTATATTATGGCACTAAATTTAAAAAAGTTTTGGAGAGTTTACGAATTAGAAAAATCTCCAAAATCTACTGGAATGGATTACCATTCTGACAGTTTTGATTCTGACTCAGAGCATTGGGAGATTCTTTCTACTCAAGTATTTGAGTTTCAAGGAAAGCTTTATGTCTCTGTTCTTTGGAAAACTGATGATTAGCCTATTTTATATCTCTTGCCGCTCTTCACGTTTCGTCTAACATTATTTGAAGCCAATCAACGTAATTTTCTTTAATTTTTTATCTAATGCAGACTTAATGTAACACTTCCCAAAAATGGGACAAATGATTAAGTCAAAAAAGTTCTTAAATTGGCAGTTATGAAAAAACAAAGAAGACGAAAATTTAGTGTTTTGGACCAAAAAAGTTATGGGCAGAAGTGAATAATTATATTAAATTTTAATTATTACAATAGTAAAAATTATAGTAGTTACTCCCATCATAAATATGTATATATTTATACCAATTTAATATGCGAAATTTCCATAAATATTTAAACTCACATTTCCCAATAAAATCAAGGTATGGGGTACAATCACAATTTTTCTTTACATAATAAAATACTGGTTCTTTATCAAGTATAGATTTAGTACTTACAAGAGTTGCTTCGAATTTTTTCCATCCTTCATCTTCATTATAAACCTCATAGCCATTCAGTGTTAACTTAAATTCGTCTCTTTCAGAAGCATCATAATTTATATAAGTTTTGTAAAAAGGAGCACCTATATCTGTGTGAATTTCATATGACATGACTTCATCAATTTCAATATAAAAATAGATTAAAGATAAGAGTGTGAATGGAAGGGTATAAGCTAAAAATGTTAGTGTGGAAGGTTGATATTTTACTTTAATTTTAAAATAATATATTTCATATAAGATGTCTTTTATAAACGAAAATATTTTATATGCTATTTTGAATACGTAGAAAATTGTTGCAAATAATAATGCAAACAAAAAAGCAAATACAAAAGCATTTACAATCACATCTGTTACCAGTTTCCATAAAAGAAGTAGAAAATCGTGCATATAAAATAGGTTATAATGATATGGACAAACTAAATTATTTCCCCTACTTTAAGTTTAGGGTTTGTTTTAAAAAATATAAAAAATCATTGAATTTTTGATCGCTCCAACTATTGTTTTTATTTGCATCCCGAGGCATTGATAATTCAAACAACGTTATTCCATTTTTTGTTATTAATGCTTTGTGTTCACCTTTTATGAAATGAAGTTCAGCATCATATTTGATAGAACTATCATTTGAGTTAGGAATAAATTGCTTTACTTCAATTTTCATATGATTTGGGTATTTATAAACAAGTTAAACCATTAGAATTAAAAATAAGATTACAAAAGATCACACATATTACTGAAAATCAGAGTGTTTACATATTATTTCACTAATATAAAAGACTTGAATAAGTACAATCTGAAGGCAAAATACGAAAAAGTAAGAGATTGAATACTAATTGCCTCAAAACAATATATTGTTAACTGTGAGAATACTAGGTTTTACACAAGATTCTAAAAATGATTTATTGTATACTTTTTTTCTTACCTCACGAATATCTTTTTGGAATGTTTTTGTCCGTTGACCTCATAAGTAAGGATGTAATAGGCGGGATATCTGTCCGTAGAAAACACTTTTCGGGCAACTGATTTTTCAAAACCAAAAACCCCTGTAGATAAAAGTTTACCATCAATATCAAACAGATTTATTTCGGTCTTCAGGTCTTTGCTGAAAGATAAAAATACTTCGCCACCATAAGCATATTGTCGGCAAATGACATCTGATTCTGTTGCATCATTGATGCCGGACACATCTACATCGATAGTCATTGATTGAACAGTACACCCTTTTTCATTGGTGACGATGACATAATATTCTCCGGCTCCTGTTGCTGAAAAGGTGGAATCAACGGCACCCTCTACTGGTTGGCCATCTTTATACCATTGAAAAGTTGCCGGTTGGTTGGCAAAAACGGCAAAAAAATTATCAGCTATCGCCACATCAATTTCCAAAGCTGCCACAGAGTCAATCGAAAATTCCAGGGTTTTGAAACAGCCGATAGTATCGGTCACTGTCACCTGATACGTTCCGGGGCACAGGCTGTCAGGTAATATGTTTTGTCCTTGTCCTGACCAGAAGTAGGTCAAAACAGCATTGTTTTCATCAAATGAAAAACTTCCGTCACAAACATTATGGCAACTCACCGGTGTCGTCGTGAGAAAATCAGTCGCTTCCATGTATGAACATTTCGGATCGACAAACCGGAAAATGCGACCGGATTGTATAGCGCCGACATAGAGATTGCCGAGACGGTCTTCACCAAAGGTAACGTATTGATTGGCTGTGAACCTGCCGATTTCGGTACCTGTGAATATAGAATCTGCTTGTTTTACAGACCAGAACCTGCCGGAGCAATAATCTGCAAGAATGTATTGTCCCTGATACCTTGAGGCCATGGTGCCGCGATAGACATATCCTCCGGTGACCGAACATCCGACTGACGGATTGCGATATGAAAAAACCGGTGGAGTATAGAAGGAAATATCTTTACAATCCTGTGTATTAAACGCATCCGGACCTTCATAACAGCGCCATCCGTAATTGACGGCAGGTGTGCCTTTGGGAACAAAATTGATTTCTTCCCACTTGTTTTGGCCTACGTCGCCGATCCAGAGATCACCTGTTTGTCTGTCGAAAGAAAACCTCCAGGGATTTCTCAATCCGAAAGCCCAGATTTCAGGTAAAGTATCGGCATTGTTGGCCCAGGGATTGTCTTCCGGTATCAGGTATGGTAAATCTGTGTTTACATCCAAACGCAACATTTTGCCCAGCAGGTTTTTAGGGTTTTGAGAGCGATTGCCGGGATCGCCACCGCTTCCGCCATCACCCATTCCGATATAAAGATAACCATCAGGACCGAATTCAAGATCGCCGGCATTGTGGTTGTTAAATGGTTGATTGACCACAATAATAATTTTTTCACTTGCCAGATCAGCAATGTCAGGATTTTGAGTCACTGAAAACCTGCTTATGGTCGAATGCCCGCTGCTGTTGGTATAGTGTACGTAAAAATATCCATTGGTTTTATAGTCCGGATGAAAACAAAGTCCGAGGAGACCTCTTTCATTTGCGGCTGCGTTTACCCTTGTTTTGATATCGAGAAAAGGAACGGATTCTTTTGTCCCATTGGCTCTGAGTATGCTGATAGTCCCGGCTTTTTCGGTGATAAACAGGCGGTCATCACCGGCATGGGTAATGTCAACCGGAAGGTTAAAACCCATCGCAAAAGGTTCTAAGGACATTTCCTGGCTAAAAACAGGCACAGATATTAAGAAACAAACTACAAACTGAAATAAAAGTCTCATGGTCGGAATATAATTTACGGTAAAGATATAATGTATATTTTATAATGCGAAGTCAGAATGATGATAATTCAAATTTAAGTAACCTTTTGACAAAAAAACGAAACAAAAGAGACATTCAAAAAATAAAATTTAAAAATATCACACGTTTTTTATAATAAAGACAAGGGATTTAATCAAATATTCAGAGAATTTGTTTTAATTTGTCTTGTGGTTTTTCCATCAGAAGATATCAATTCTGATGTTAGCGCCAAAATTCAAAACATTTATTCATCAAAATATTCAGATCGTCATGGTAAAACTTGTACAATTTTTTTCCTTTCTGTTATTCATATCAAACCTTTCTGCTCAGGAATTGGTCTCTGTCACCCTCAAAGGCAGCAGGACCAGAAGTCAGATTTTTTCTTCACTTCCTTCGCCGGATATTCGTAACGGAGCAAAATATTATACAGTTTTATACACTTCTGCGGATGCCAAAGGAGCAAAAGATACATTGTCCGGGTTGATGGTCATACCTGATAATCTCAGTTTTGTATATCCTACCCTGGTGTATCAGCACGGGACATCCGATTGCAAAACCTGCATTCCGTCAAGGTATGGGTCTTCCGGCGGAGAAGAAGGCCAATTAGGGATTATTGGTGCCGGATTGGGCTATGTCAGTTTTCTTCCCGACTATGTAGGTATGGGAAATGGCCGGGGATTTCAGACATATGTTCATGCCGCGACCACACAACGAGCCACGCATGATATGATTTTAGCTGCTCAATCCTGGCTTGCTCAAAATAATGTCAGGACCAATGATCAATTTTTTATCACAGGATATTCTCAGGGAGGATATGCATCTATGGCTTATCATAAATTCAGAGAAGAAAACAATCTGCCGGTGACGGCAGCGGCACATTTGTCAGGACCTTATAGTTTATCTACCGTTATGAGAGAGCTGATAACAGGAGACAAAGCGTATTTTTTTCCGGCGTATCTTCCCAACACAGCTCTTGGATTTCAGGAAGTGTATGGTGATGTTTATGGTCAATTGTCTGACATTTTTAAAGCGGAATTTATACCTGATATTCAGGCATATTATGATGGCAGTATAACCCTGACAACCTTAAACAGCAGATTAATCAGCAAACTTACCGCTCAATTTGGTTCTTCCGTTGCCAAAAACATGTTGGTTCCTGCGTATTTGGACAATATTGTCAATAACCAAAATGCACGAATCAACCAGATTCTGGCTGAAAACGATATTTACAAATGGGCTGCGGTATCACCTACCAGGATTTTTTATTGTATGGGTGATGATCAGGTACCTTTTATGAATAGTGTGGTAGCCAGAGATACGATGGTCGCACTTGGTTCGGCAAATCTGGTTGCAACAGACGTAAATCCAACTGCCAATCACGGAACCTGTTTTAATCCGGCTATCCTGGCCACCATTTTCTTTTTTAAAACCTATCAGCAGATTTTGTCTTCATCAAAGACTGTATTACAAGAAGATATGATTTTGGTGACACCCAATCCTGCCTTTGATCTGGTGGAAATTTCTTTTCCCGGAGAAGTCAGAAATATAAGCCTTTTGGATATGCAGGGAAGAGAAATTTTGCACAAAACCGGAACATTTTTTGAAAAAGCAGGACTGGATATCAGTCAGGTTTTGAACGGACCTTACCTTATTCGTTTGACCACTGACCGCAATCAGGTTATCTACAAAAAAGTTGTTAAATGGTAGATTGAGGCTCAGAAGGCTTCAGGTATTAGGTTTTAGGTCTTAGGCTGAGGTTAAGGTTGAGAAAAGTTTCACCCTTGAGTTTGTCGACTCTTTGGCCGGGTCCAGCTCAATTTGTAATCACCAATAAATAAAATTTGTTCAGAGTTAAAAAGTTTAAGGTTTAGAAGGTTCCACCCTTTGTATTGTCGGTTACTCGGGCGCTGCATCGAATCAGCTTATCATCCCGAATTGCTTCGGAATCAATTAGTTAAATCGTCGCGAAGGACCTAATTGTCAACTTATCAAATGGTCGGGAAACAATAAATTCACAAAGTGCCAATACATCAGATTCAGTTTGAAGTTGAGTAGGTTAAAGATTGTTCAGAATTATTCCTTGGATGTTAATTTTTTGTTCCTTGTGTTTGATTTTAACTTTTTAGAACATAAATAGTAACTACATTTTTATATATACAAAAAAATTTATTAAGATGAATTTTTTAAAATTTATAGGGGTTTATGGTTGTTTAGTAGTGACCATTACAGCATGTACGCAAAACGATAATATTGTTAAAACTGATCCCATTAAAGAATATGAATCATGCTGCGGTGCTGAAGCTGTTGAAAGCAGTTTTTCTACCGGTCAGTACTTGTATGTGCCTAATTCATTTACACCGAATAAAGATGGGGTCAATGATGTTTGGTTTCCGTATTTTTCTTCAGGCATTGATAAAATTCAAGCCGTTTTTATATACACTCTTGAAGATAATACCTTAATCCATCAAATGTATGAATATTATTTATATCCGGAAGGCACTTATGGATGGGATGGTACAAAATCAAGAAACGGAATGAACCTGGGAGATAACAGTTTGCATAAAGGTGGATTTTGGTATGAAATTTATTTTAATGAACCGGTGAACTTTGGAAATAATGAAAATTCATTTAAAGGAAAAGCATGTGTAATTGTCTGTGATGAAGATGCAGCCTATTTTAAAGATAAAGAAGGATGTTTTTTTCCGGTGCAAGTCGACACAAACGGTATGTTGGACAAAACCATACAAAACGGTGAAAATAATTGTTTTGGAAATTAGTTGACAGAAAATGTTGATACCTGAATAACGTTGACCATCTTGCTAAGTGTTGAATTAATGAACAATTCTCACAATTCCAACAAAATTAAAAGGCTATTTTTTTGTCATTTCCGCAACCCGGAATAATACTATTTTTTTGATAAGTTCATATGGCATTTCCTGATGCAGCGGAAACTGTACTGAACCTTTTCCTTGTTTGTATTTTGAAAGTTCTTCTGAAAAAGCTTCATGTCCTGATGGTGTCGCATACAATCCGATATGTTTTTCGTAACCGGCAAAATAGACCAGGGGTTTTCCTTTCATTTTATATGCCGGCATGTTGTAAGCGATCATTTCTATGGCTTCCGGTGCATTATTCCTGATGATTTCTCTGATTTTTTCCAGGATGACTTTTGTTTCTGGAGGAAAGGTATCGATATATTGCTGTACGGATTCGTATTTGGTATTCATGGGTCATATGTTCTCAAGGTCAAAAATAATGTTTTCATTTGTTTTTTTACTTTTGAGATAAGTGTTATTACGTAAAGGGTTCATTTTTAAACCTAAGAATCTCCAATTACAATACGTCCAATCCAAAAAATACAGCGGGTTAACACCAAAATCCAAATTCTTTTTATCTTTGCGTCCGTTTTGCAAATCAGCCCTCTATTTGAAAGTTCTTTTGCAAATGATACCTAACCGGGAATTTAAATAGTTATTCATGTCAAGAGCAGTTATTACTTCAATCGGAGGATTCGTTCCGGATGATATCCTCAGTAATCAGGACCTGGAAAAAATGGTCGATACTACTGATGAGTGGATTACCTCCCGAACCGGTATCAAAGAACGTCGTATCCTCAAAGGCGAAGGAAAAGCTACTTCATACATGGGTGTTCAGATTGTAAACGAAATACTACAAAAAAGAGGCATTACACCGGACCAAATAGAGATGTTGATTTGTGCCACAGTCACAGGCGACATGATCTTTCCGGATACAGCCAATACCATCCTTGATAAAGTCGGAGCCAAAAATGCTTTTGGCTATGACATCAACGCTGCTTGTTCAGGCTTTTTATTTGCACTGACCACAGCCACAAAGTTTATAGAATCAGGTACCTTCAAAAAGGTCATCGTCCTCGGCATCGACATGATGTCTTCAATTATCGATTATAAAGATCGTACCACTTGTATCATTTTCGGAGACGGTGGCGGCGGTGTGTTGCTTGAACCATCGGAAGATGAAGGATACGGTATCATAGACTCCATCCTGAAAGCAGATGGTTCGGGAAGAGCGTATCTGCACATGAAAGCAGGCGGATCTCTCAAACCACCCAGCATCGATAGTGTGTTGGCCAACGAACATTATGTATACCAGGACGGAAAGCCGGTATTTAAAGCAGCGGTCACCGGCATGGTATCTACCATTAAAGAATTGTTGGAGCGCAACAAGCTGGACATGGAAGAAATCGATTGGCTCGTTCCCCATCAGGCAAATATGAGGATCATCAATTCCGTAGCGGAAATGTTGGATTTTCCCAAAGACAAGGTAATGGTAAATATTCACAAATTTGGCAATACCACGGCAGGTACCTTGCCTCTTTGCCTTTGGGATTATGAAAAAAGATTAAAAAAAGGAGATAAAATCATATTAAGTGCCTTTGGAGGCGGTTTTACATGGGGATCAACCTATATCGTGTGGAATTATTGATGATAAAATGATTTTCCTGCTGAAAATTAAAAGCAATTTATTAATTTTGTAGAAGTTTATTTATTTATGGCAAATACATCAGATATCAGAAACGGACTTTGTCTCAATTTTAACGGTGACGTTTATTCCATTGTGGAATTTTTGCACGTAAAACCGGGAAAAGGAAATGCATTCGTTCGTACTAAAATCAAAAGTCTGACTACCGGAAAGGTTATAGAAACCACATTTCCGGCTGGTCACAAAATTGACGACGTTCGCGTGGAAAGAAGAAAATATCAATATCTTTACAATGACGAAACAGGATACAACTTCATGGACAATGAAACCTTTGATCAGGTGACTATTGCAGAAGCCATGATTGACAGTCCTCAGTTTCTGAAAGAAGGAAGCGATATTGATATTCTGTTTCACGCAGAAAAAGACATTCCACTCACCACCGAGATGCCGGCATCCATCGTATTGGAAGTGACCTATACAGAACCGGGTGTGAGAGGAGATACAGCGACCAACGTAACCAAACCCGCAACGGTTGAGACAGGAGCTGAAGTAAAAGTTCCTATTTTTATCAATCAAGGCGATAAAATAAAAGTTGACACCCGAACAGGTGCTTATCTGGAACGCGTAAAATCATAAACCAAAAAAACGAAATATCATGGATTTCAACGAAATACAAGAACTTATCAAACTGGTCAACAAGTCGAATCTTACCGAATTCAAACTCAAAGACAAAGACTTCGAAATTCAAATCCGGACCAAACAACATCAGAAAGGAAGCGATATTCAATACGTGTCTGCACCTCAGATGATGAGTCCGGTATCAATGCCTGCTGCACCTGTTACACCTGCAGTATCTGCTCCGTCTTCAGCTCCTGCCGGTCAGGAAGTAGAAAAAGCACCGACTCCGGCTTCAGGCAAAAAAACGGTTGAAATAAAGTCGCCGATTGTAGGTACTTTCTATCGCTCTTCGGGACCTGACAAACCTGCTTTCGTAAAAGTAGGTGATGCAATCACTGCGGGCAATCCGGTTTGTATCATTGAAGCGATGAAGTTGTTCAATGAAATCGAAAGTGAAGTCAGCGGCACGATTGTAAAAGTCCTTGTAGAGGACGCTTCTCCTGTGGAATACGATCAGGTACTCTTTTTAGTCGAAGTATAACGGTCAGTTCCGTTGTATTCTTCTTTTTTTTCATGACATTCATATACCGATATGTTTAATAAAATCCTTATAGCCAACAGAGGTGAAATTGCATTGCGCATCATTCGTACCTGCAAAGAAATGGGCATCAAAACCGTTGCCATTTATTCCACAGCTGATAAAGAAAGCCTTCACGTGCGTTTTGCCGATGAAGCCGTTTGTATAGGTCCTCCAGCCTCTTCAGAATCTTACCTCAACATACCGAGGATCATGGCTGCTGTAGAGATTACCAACTCTGACGCCGTCCATCCGGGATATGGTTTTTTGGCAGAAAATGACAAATTTGCTGAAATATGCCAACAATATGGTGTAAAATTTATCGGACCCACAGCGGAAATGATACGCAAAATGGGGGATAAAGTGACCGCCAAAGAAACCATGATCAAAGCAGGAGTACCTGTTGTTCCCGGTTCCGGAGGATTGGTCAAAGATGTTCAGCAAGGTTTAAAAATTGCCAAAGGTATAGGCTATCCCGTTATGATCAAAGCTACTGCCGGTGGTGGTGGTAAAGGGATGCGGGTCGTACCCGGTGAAGAAGAATTTGAAGCCCTTTGGAATAGTGCTAAACAGGAAGCCAAAGCAGCTTTCGGCAACGACGGGATCTATATAGAAAAATTTGTTGAAGAACCGCGACATATCGAATTTCAGATTATTGGTGACCAATTCGGAAGAGTCATTCACCTTTCAGAAAGAGAATGTTCCATCCAAAGAAGACACCAGAAATTAGTGGAAGAAAGCCCTTCCCCGTTTTTGGATCAGGAACTTCGGGACAAAATGGGCGACGCCGCAGTGAAAGCCGGCAAATCCATCAATTATGAAGGAGTAGGAACCATAGAGTTTTTGGTCGACAAACACAAAAACTTCTACTTTATGGAGATGAATACCCGGATTCAGGTAGAACATCCGGTAACCGAAGAAGTTATCGACCATGACCTCATCAAAGAACAAATCAAAGTAGCAGCAGGGATTGCGATTTCCGGAAAAAATTATTATCCGACCATGCATGCAATGGAATGCAGGATCAACGCAGAAGATCCCTTAAATGGTTTCAGACCCAGCCCGGGAAAAATCACGTCATTCCACAGTGCCAAAGGCCATGGTGTAAGGGTGGATACCCACGTCTATGCCGGCTATTCCGTTCCGCCGTTTTATGATTCCATGATTGCCAAACTGATATGTAAAGCCCAAACTCGGGAAGAATGTATCAAAAAAATGCAACGTGCCCTGGATGAATTTGTCGTCGAAGGCATCAAAACCACCGTTCCTTTCCATAAGGCATTGATGAAAAATGAAGCTTTCAGATCCGGTAAATTTGATACCAGTTTCCTGAATACCTTTGACTTCGAACAGTGTGTTGAATAACAGAACCATAGTATGAGCGCCTTTTTCAGGCTCATTGCGAGGGTAGGTCGCTACAAAAGACACTTTACACTCAGTATATTGTCCAATATTATGCTGTCGGTATTTACCGTAGTGAGTATTCCTTTGCTCATACCGTTTTTTCAGATGTTGTTTGAAAAAAATGTTCCGGTCACCGAGCCACCGACCACCCATGCTATCGACCAATGGGTCAATTACTACCTCAGTATGATGATCCAGGAAGTCGGCAAAATCAATGCCCTGATGTGGGTCTGCGGGATCATGATCATCGTTTTTTTTATCAAAAATGTATTCCGTTACCTGGCGACGTACTTTATGGCTCCGGTGCGCAACGGCATCATATACGATTTGCGCAAAGAACTTTTTGACAAGTTTCTTGATCTGCCGCTCAGTTATTATTCCACAGAAAAAAAGGGAAAACTGCTGTCTTCGATGACAACAGATGTTCAGGAGATCGAATGGTCCATCCTCAATGTGATCGACGCCATTTTTAAGTCTCCCATCATCATTTTCGGCAGTATCTTTTTTATGGTATACATCAGTCCGCAACTGACAGCTTTTGTGGCTGTATTATTGGTGTTTACAGCCTTTATCATCGGAGGTATTTCCAAAAATCTCAAAAAGAAGTCCGGAAAAGCACAGGAAAAAGTCGCCGAACTCACCAGTACCCTGGAAGAAACCATCGGGGGAATCCGGATTATCAAAGGTTTTGGTGCGGAAAAACATTTGTCAAAAAGATTCGAACAGGAAAACAACGGTTTCAGAAATATTCTGACAGCACTCATCTGGCGAAGAGATTTGTCCAGCCCATTGTCAGAATTTTTAGGTATCACCGTCGTTACTTTTTTGTTGTATTACGGCAGTGTATTGGTATTTGAAGACAAGCTCCAGCCTGAAACCTTTTTTACCTTTGTGTTTGCCTTTTATCAGGTCATCGAACCCTCCAAAACCTTTGCCACCACGTATTACAATATACAAAAAGGTTTGGGTGCCCTGGACCGGGTTGAAGCCATATTATTTACACCCAATCCCATAAAAGAAAAAGAGAACGCAATCGATATTGAAGGCTTTCAGTCTCATATTGTATTTGATAAAGTATCTTTTGCTTATCAAAATACTGACGAAGAAGTGCTCAGAGATATTTCACTCACCATTCCCAAAGGCAAAATAGTCGCTATTGTAGGACCGTCAGGTGCCGGAAAATCCACACTTACAGATATGTTGCCTCGATTTTACGATCCTACCGGCGGAAAAATCCTGATCGACGGCAAAGACCTCAAAGATATTTCCCTTTCTTCATTGAGAGATCAGTTCAGTCTGGTCAGTCAGGAAGCTATTTTGTTTCACGATACGGTGCGGAATAATATAGTTTTCGGAAAACAAGCTACGGAAGAAGAGATCATTCAGGCGGCCAAAGTCGCCAATGCCCATGATTTTATTTCGTCCATGCCGCAGGGATATGATACTTTGATCGGTGACCGGGGTGTCAAACTCAGTGGCGGACAAAGACAAAGATTGACCATCGCCAGGGCAGTATTGCGCAATCCGGCGATATTGATATTGGACGAAGCGACATCAGCCCTTGATTCTGAGTCCGAAAGATGGGTGCAGGACGCCTTAACCCAACTCATGAAGGGAAGGACATCAATTGTGATCGCTCATCGCCTCTCAACGATTCAGAATGCCGATATCATTGTCGTCATGGAAAATGGAAAAATTATCCAGATGGGCAATCATCAGGAACTTATTGCGGAAGACAACCTCTACCGCAAACTGGTCGAAATGCAGAATCTCGATCCGGGTGCCTTACATTCCTGATTTAAAAGAGACGATATAACGGTTTTATCTCAACCGGTATAATAACTTTTTATACCACCGGCTCATGGCAAATAAAAGTTGTCTGATATTCCCCGTTTTTTTCTGATCGATCAACGAACCCAAAGCTCCGTTGAGGCTGCCCTGGGTGGCCAGTGTCGGATGTGCCCAAAGCACTTGTAAAATTCCTTTATCGGCACAATGATTGTGAAACCAGTCAATCGGCAGGTGGCAGGTGTTTTGTTCAGTTTCTTCCACCAACTTTTGGCAGGCTACACGGTCGAGGAGGTAAGCACCTGCCATACGACCTTTGATAGCGGGGTAAAGTCGGGTATCGGGTTTTCTTTCGCTGCCTTTGACATAAGTCAGGCTGCTGTCTTCCAGAGAGACGATAAAACCCGAATATTTTTTTTCAGAAATTTCTTTCAAAATAAGGTGTAACTCATCGCAAAAAAAAGATTCCAAAAAGATATCATCTTCGAAAATCAGGGCATAAGGAACATTTTGTTGCAACATATCCCGGTAGCAGGAAATATGTTTGTAAGCGCAGGAAACCGCCGGAGACATAACGGAAAGTTCACCACTAAAAAGACGTTGATGTTCTTCCCGAGAGATGGTATCCATATCGCCATCCGTCATAAACCGGTATCCGGAAAGACAGGCATGCATGTTCATTTGGCGGAGCATATGTTTTTTGCGCTCCTCCTGCGATTTGACATGGATGATATAAACGTTTACCTTGTTTATCATGTGTAATGAGGCGTAGTCATCCGTACGGATGTTTTTTAATTGTAAGGACGACACAAGATACAGCAATTTTGAAAATGGCCAAAATATAATCAACAGGCAAAGTTGTTAATCCACAACCTCCCCGCTGACTAATATGGAAAAAAAGGGAAAACCGTTACATTTTATCCGGAGATATAGGATTGGGAACGATGTTTTTAACAGGTTTTATAACATTGGCTTTTTTGTGTCACGTATTCAAATGCATAAATCATCTGTCTTTTTAAACCAAACAACCTGCTTTATTATAAAAATATTATTTTGATTATACCAGGAAAGAAGTATTATATTTTGGAGGTAAGGGTAAATTGTCTTTTGGAAGACATTTTTTTAAAAATAATAAAAAATAAAGCTTGTTTTTTTTTTTTTCAAATACAACAAATATATTTGCGTTATATAAAGAAAACAGAAAAAGAACGATGGACAGGTGCTTTTTAATTCATGGAAACAAATCTGACAAGGGCGGACAAAATCAAGACAGACGCTTAGGGTTATAATGATTCAAAAGGGGTTGGGACTATTTTCTTTTTACGTTTTTTGAGGCGGTGAGTTTTATAAAATAAAAGAGAGCCTGCTTATACCTGTTATGGGTATACAGACCCTCCGTGTATCGTGCCGATACGGGGTCAAAGGTATGGAATCTTTCTGACATTTTATTATACTCCTGCAACGGATATTTCCCTCATGCCGTTGTTAAAGAAGGGGAGTTATTATTAATTTTTTTAAAATGAAAAAGTTTTTGTTTATTTATCTTTTCTTTTTTTATTTTCTTTTCAATCTTGTTCAAAAATGGAAGAAAAAGTCGTTAATTCTATTTCAGAACAATCATTTGAACTGAGAAGTTCAAATGATTTATTGCACCCTGATAGTTTTTATTATTATAATGATATTTCATTTGAACTAGGTCAAGATATCGTAGAAACGGATACTATGAGTGTAATATATGGTTATAACGATACAATTTTTGTTTTTGATGGCGATGTTTCTTTAAGAAGGTGGACCTTTAAAAAAGCAGACAGAACCAGAATGAGAGAAGTAATTGACACAATGCAATTTCTTAAGTCTTTTGAAAATCAACCAAATGG
Organism: Saprospiraceae bacterium; assembly: GCA_022842725.1. GTDB lineage: Bacteria > Bacteroidota > Bacteroidia > Chitinophagales > Saprospiraceae > OLB9. The sequence continues at coordinate 79,982 of JALHOZ010000007.1, read as the reverse complement.
AGAAGAAGATGTTCAGGCACTTATTATTCCGAAAGGTTGGCTATATAGAGACAAAAATCGTCAAGGTACTACATGGTCTGTAAAAGGTTGGACCTATGGTAGTAGAAACAATACAGCTAGTTCTTATTTGTTGGTTCTTGGAGGTGCTGTTATTTGTGATAAAACATGGTGGAATGGGAAAAAGATATTTTTGTATCCTTTTATAGCAGGATGGGGAAATTTAGATATTCCACATAATTTTGAAGATAGAGCAGAGTCAGGATGGGATATTTAAAAAATTTCAGAAAGGGGGGACATCCCTCCTTTCTTTCAAAAATAGCTTCACACAGGTTTTTCTTATTAATTTTTATTTTGACAAGATTTTCTTTTTGTTATGCACAAAAGGATACCTTACATGTAAAATCTCAATTTGTCATAAATAATTCTTATACTTCATGGGGTCAAATCGAATTTAGTAATATAGGAAAGCCTGAAAATAATACAAGAATAGCTTATGGTGCAAGATTGAGAACTCATACATTTCTTTTTAAAAAATTAGCTTTTGGGGCTGGTATTTTTTATTTTGACTATTATTATTCACAAGAAACAGGTCTTGATCTCCATAAACCTTGGAATGCTGAGGTATATACGAGATTTTATCCATTAAAAAATTGGTATATAGAATCAAGTGTATTATATGGTGGTTTTGTGAGAGATTCTCAATATTTAAACAAGTTAAACTGGATAGGTGAAATGGGTATTGGTTTTGAAACACATCTCAAAGGAAATTTTTTTCTTGAAGTTGAAATAAGAAGTCAATTTCCTCTGGAAAAAAATTCATGGGTGGAATTTTTAGGCCAATGGGGACATGGCTTAGTTGGTATTAATTACTATTTCGAAAAAAGGAGGAAAAAATAGGTATTACCTTTATGATTTTGCGAAGAGACAGTTGTTTTTATCTAAACAGGTAGTCATTATTGGTACAATCATTTGATTGTGATATCTTTTATATTGACTTTTTCTTTATTGTCTATCATAGCCAGATCAACCAGACGCTAAAACTGATGACAAATAAAAAACTGTCAAACCAATCCCGTCCACGAATCTTTCCAGGTTTCAGGATTAGATGGGGACGTTTCATTTTCCATATACAATCACGTCGGAGAGTTGGTCCAAAAGGGTAGAACTTCAGGGGATGTAGATGTATCCGGTTTGCCTCAGGGTATGTATATGCTGACGCTTACAGGAGCAAATCCCGGTGACAAAACTGTTTTTCGTTTTGTGAAGATGTAGAAAAAAAACTTTAAAGTCTTTTACCACTTTGAACCTTTTTTTACGTCTTTTTATTGGAGTACAACTTTATCATCACAAAATAATAATCTTAAAAAGTCGACTGTTATCACTTGTATCAACTTTTTTCTAGGTGTAACAGTCGGCAAGAGTCAAGCCGGTTTCTAAGTACTTAACGGATGTGGGGTTGACAAGGGTGTAACCTCAGCCTTTCCAATTACTAATATGGATAAAAAAGGAAAAACCGTTACATTTTATCAGGAGATATTGGATTAGGTACGATATTTTTTACAGGTTTGATACTTTTGAGATAGGTAAAAACGGCATGAATTTCTTCATCTGTCAGCGAAATATAATTTACCCAGGGCATTGGAGGAAGAAGGGTACGACTGCCGTCAAGACCTTTTAGTTTTCCTTCGGTAAGTGCTTTTTTAAATTGTTCTTCTGACCAGTTGCCGATACCCGTTTCGTCCGGAGTCAGGTTGGCTGCAAAGGAGATACCCCAGGGTCCTGCTGCTGCGGTGAGGTCGGGATAGAACATGGCAAAACCTTCTTTGATCAGTTTACTGTCAAAAGTGACAACGGGTCTGTCTGAAGGATAACCTGACAATAACAATTCTTCGATGATTTCCGGACCTTTGGGACCTACTTTTTTAGGTGAATGGCAGTCGTTACAACCCATGATTTCGACCAGATGTTTTCCTTGTTTGACGAAATCTTCCTGTCCTGATGTTTCTTCAGCCGTTGTATTATTGGGATTCGGATTATTTTTTTCAGTACATGAATAAAGGTATAATCCCGACAAAAGTATCAAAATGGCGATTGGATTTTTCATGATAAATGTTTGTGCCTACTCTGTATTGGTTTTCGGCTTTCCCCGATATTTTTGACTAAAGATAATATGTTGTCATCCGTAAATAACATAAAACATTATATGGATTATTTACGAATTGATTTACGAACAAAAGTATTAAAAGTTGATTAATGAAAAAATATTTTAGGGATTTTTTTAAGAGGTATTAGGTATTAGGTGCCGGGTTTTATAAAATTTTCATTAATACATCTTTACTCATAATTTCTTTAAATCCCGGAACATGTAATCTAAAATAGGTGATCAGATCGTCCAGCATCTGCATTCGTATGTTTTTGGGAATCTGAAGTTCTCCGATTTTTTCTGTTTCACATTCCAGTAAAGTAAAAAAGTGGTGGCTGACTTCTTTATCCATTCTGTACTGAATCACTTCACCTTCAATGTCAAACTGACCGTTGAGCAAATCAAATATTACGGTGTTTTCATTTCGGTTAGGCAATGCTCCGAAACCCAGAATATGCGAAAGTTCAATCATAAACTTGATGTGAAAAAGAGGAGAAATCTGTTCTGAGGCATCAAGTTTTACCAGGCTATCGCGGATAAATCGAAATAAATCCGGGTCAGCTTCATCATTTCTCAATGCATTTCTGGTGATTTCAAGCATAAAAAGGGCCATTCCGGAACGAACGACATGGATGTTGATATATTGGAATACATAGTCAAAATGAATTTCTTTAATGCGTGCCAGTTTTCCGGAATCTGCATCATAAGCAGTCAATTGCACTATATGCAAAGGACGATATATTCCGGCAGCAGTTTTCGATTTAGCATTTCGTACTCCTGAAACTATAAACGAACGAAGGCCTTTATCTTCGGTGTATATATCGCAAATGATACTGCTTTCGCCGTATTTTATATTTCTGAATATGATGCCTTTGGATTCATACGTTGCCATGAAACCTTTGTTTTAATATTCCCAACCTTCAATAGGCGGTGGGGAACCATATTTTTTTTTGGTTTCCATTCTTTTGATTTGCCTCTCGAGGATGAGTTTTGCCAGAGTCAGAGAAATGGGCTCTTCGTTTTGGTCCATCAAAGCCTTTTCAATGGTGTTTTCTTCTATGTCCAGGCGGTACATATAACTTAATAACAAACCTCTGTCGTATTGCAAAAAGTGTTGAACCCGTTCTTCAATATGGTTTAATAACTCATCATTTGACGTTTCTCCGACTTTTGCCAGTTGTAAGTCCTCATATATTTCATGGTATTCCACAACTATAATTTTTATTGGTTATTAAAAAAATTATTGGTTTGTAAAATGTAGAATCTCCTCAAGGGTGTCTCTTTTATTTGACAATCTTGGCACTTTGTTTTGCCCTCCCATCTTACCTTTTGATCTCAGCCAGTTTTCAAAAGTGCCTTTTGGAACTGCGGTTAAAGTAAGATTCTGTAAAGCGATATCTTTGGACCTTTTGGCATCATAATCTGAATTGATTTTCCTCAGATTTTCATCCAAAGTATTGGCAAAAGAATGTAAATCTGCAGGAGCTTCCAAAAACTCTATTACCCACTCATGTCCTCCTTTACCTTCATTACTCATAAAAACCGGAGCTGCGGTATAGTCATTTACCTGAACATTGAACAGGTCGCATGTTTGTTTTAAGGCCAGATCCGTATTGGCGACCATTACTTCTTCGCCAAAAACGTTGATAAAGTGTTTTGATCTGCCACTTATTTTTATCCTGTAAGGTTTGACGTTGGTAAAATAAACCGTATCGCCCGGCATATATCTCCATAAACCTGCGGATGTTGAAATGACAATACAATATTGGACGCCGGTTTCTACTTCCCAAAGCGGAATGGCTTGCCTGCTCCCCTGGTGAAAAGCATCCAGGGGTATAAATTCGTAAAAAATCGCATTGTCAATCAGCAGTAACATACTTTTATCATTCAGGGTATCCTGAAATGCGAAATAACCTTCAGAAGCATTGTAAACTTCCATAAACAGAAAATCATCTGAAGGAATCAATGTTTTAAACTGACTGAGGTAGGGTTCAAAATTGACTCCCCCGTGCAAATAGGATTTCAGATTAGGCCATACTTCGAGCATGTTTTTTTTGCCGGTTTTTTCCAGAATTCTTTTAAAGAGAACGATGGTCCATGTCGGAACACCGGCAAAATTGACGACATCTTCATTAATACAATAATCGGCTATTTTTTCGAGCTTTTCTTCCCAATCTGCCAACAATGCTATCTCCTGTTGCGGCGTGGTAACAAACCGGCCCAATGTAGGAATCTGGCTGTACAGGATGGCTGAAACGTCACCTACTGTTACCGCAGGATTTTCTGCGAAAGTAGATAATGAACCGATCATCATCAGAGATTTTCCGGCAAATATTTTTGAATCCGGACTGACAGAATACAATATACTCATGGCATCCCATGAAGAGGTAATATGATTTTCAAAGAGATTGTGTTCTGTGATTGGTATAAATTTACTTCTGTCGTTGGTTGTTCCGGAGGATTTGGCAAAATGAGTGGTTTTTCCCGGCCATAATATACTGTCCTCTCCCATCATTGCTTTGTGGATGTAAGGGTAGATGTTTTCGTATTCGATGACAGGTATGGCTTCCGCAAATCCTTTATAGTCTTTTATTTTGGCAGCGTCAAACTTCAATCCGTAATGGGTTTGTTTCAGATTTTCCAACAACATATTAAATTGGTCCTTTTGAATACCTTCGGGGTCCGTGTACATTTTTTCTATACGGCTGTACCTGTATTTAAGGTAACCTTTTACAATGCTGTTTAACCAGGAATACACCATGAAGTAAAATTTTAGAAGGCAAACTTACAACTAAATTTTAATCATTTTATAAAATACAGACGAGGTTTTATGATATGAAGTATGTAATACCTGAAAAAGGATGTGTCTGACATAATTTTCAGACACATCCTTTAGGGTAAATTTTTTTAAAAAGTGATGGAATCAGCAACAACCCGGACCACATCCGCAGGTTGATGGTTTTTCAGCGTATACTGTAATACTGAAAATGCCGTTTTCTCCTTTTTTAAATTGTTCCAATTCGTTGCTGTCCAGATACTTTGTCAGAATATCATCCGGTATGATGATAGGTTTTTCTTTTTGGATGGTAACATTCGTAAATCCATTTTTGTGAATAAATTCGAGATAATCGGATTTTTGAATGGCTCCGGACACACAACCTGCGTACATTTCTGCATCATGTTTTAAGGCATCAGGTAGCTGACCCACAAGTACGACATCAGATATGCTGAAATGACCACCGGATTTTAGAACCCTGAAAATTTCGCTAAAAACCTTGTTTTTGTCCGGAACCAGATTGAGCACACAATTGCTGACAACAACATGGGCCATTTCATCAGAAAGCGGCATATTTTCTATATCCCCCTGTCTGAATTCAACATTGGAGTATCCCAGTTTTGATGCATTTAAAGTTGCTTTTTCAATCATGGCAGGCGTAAAATCAATCCCTATGACCCTACCATCAGGACCGGTTTCGTTTCTTGCGACAAAACAGTCATTTCCGGCACCGGAGCCGAGATCAACTACGGTATTTCCTTTTTTAATTTTTGCAAATTGTGTTGGGAGTCCGCAGCCTAATCCAAGATCTGCATCAGGATTATACCCGGCTATGTCGCTGTAATCATCGGTCATGATATTGTATACTTCAGTAGAACAGCCTCCTGCTCCGCAGCACGAAGACTGATTGGTTTCTTTGTCTTGTAAGGCAATTTCACTGTATTTTTGCCTTACGATTTCTTTAAGTTTGTCCGGACTTTCCATTTGATAAAATTTATGATTTTGAACATGAAAAAATATTCTGTTTTGGGTCCCCGTTAAACTGGTTTAAAAATTCTTTCAGGAAGACTAATGTATCTTTATGAATACAATAACACACCGATGAACCTTCAATATTACCTTTGATCAGGTTTGCCTGTTTCAGTTCTTTAAGGTGTTGGGATATCGTTGGTTGTGCCAATGGCAATTCGTCTACCAAATCCCCGCATATACAGGCATCCACCTTGATCAAATGTTCCATGATGGCTATTCTTGCCGGATGACCTAATGCCTTGGCAATATTGGCAATTTTGTTTTGACGGTCTGAAAAATATGCTGTTTTGCTGATGCCCATGATAATATTGTTATATTGCAATATTACGATAACATAAGATACACTCAAAAGGTTTCAAAAAAGATTAAAAAAATGTTTTTCGACTTGGTTTACCAAGAGGCTTTTGTCTTAAGAAAGTATACCGGTTACATTAAAAAACCATGTTCGTTTGGCGTTATGGGCTTAGGAATGTCCGGGTCATTGATCATTTCAAGGAGATCAATCTCGATTGATCTGGAAATAGCGGTTATCGGAATGTCATTGTAAGTTCCTTCAAATGGGTTTTCGCTGTAATCACCGATCATTTCCATTAAAAAAAACACCCAGATGGTCATGGCAGTCAAGGGAACAGATATCCAGAACATACCGGTTTTTCCGTTTTCCATGATATCAAGCATTCCAAAGGGCATTAAAAGGGAAAAAATGACCGTAATCCATAACGTGGTTGAGGCATATTGTCTGGGGAAAGGAAAATTTTTGATTCTTTCGCTTTTTCCCTGTTCGTCGTAAAAAGAGCTGATGAGTTTCTGGAGCTCCAATTGTTTGAAAAGATCAATCTGTCCATTTTCGTATAGTTCTTCGAGTCTCTCTGTTTGTTTTCTGAGTAACTGCGCCGCTATATTTGTTTTTTCTTTGTAAAGTTGCATTTCTTCTTTGGAGATGAGTTTTTGCATTTGTTCATCCATAAAAGTATAGTAACTCTCACAAACGTTGGACACGTAATACTGATTCAGTCTTTCGGTTGTATGTTCCCATTCTTTGGACAAGCGGAGCTGAGACCGGAGAGCGGTCAACCAGGCAATATGGCGGTATATCAGTTCGCGTATGATTTGCTCACGGGTTTCACCTTTGATATAAGCCTGTGCGGCAGCTCCAAAACTTCTGGAATTATTGACTATAGCTCCCCAGATTTTGCGGGCTTCCCAGGTCCGGTCATAACTTGCATTGTTTTTGAAGCCCAAATAAAAAGATACTGCCACACCCAGGGTACCAATGGGTTGCCATGGCAAGGATATGTCAAAACCAAGTTGTTCTTTGCAATAGGCATAACAAACGGCTACAACAGAAGTGTAAATCATCCCTACAATAAAAGGTTTTTTGGACCAGTTAAGGGTCATCCAAAACCCATAATTTCTTTTTGCGTACATGATATAATATGTATTTGTGTTAAGCTACGGTTAAGAATTGATTTTTTAGAGCAGAAATACCAATAGAATGGTATTTTGACATACGTCAGATCCTTTAAAATGCTGTCATTTTGGAAACTAACATATTGCCAAGACAAAAAACATAGTGAAAGTTTAAAAGTTCAAAAAGACACAATACGGTAATCTGTTGCATCAAAAAAACGTTAATATCAAAACCGCGACACCGGAATTTTGACAAAAAACATGTTTTCCGGGTTTCAGAAAGGGAGACAAAGGGGATTTTATGGGTCAAAACAGGGAAAATGTAGGTTTATAAAGACAAAAACCAATGTAAAAAAAAGTACATTTTATTAATCTCTATCACAGAGATTTTTAGATGAATTCTCTCTAAATGAATCATTATACATAAATTCCATTGAATTATTGTTAAAGATATGTAAAACTATTTTTACTATGAAAATAACTTCGTAACCTTGTATCGTAATCTTTAATTATATTCTAAATTTATAGTAAAATGAAAAAGTTTTTGTTCTTAGGTTTATTTGTAGCTGCAACATTAGTTTCTTGTAAAGAAAAAGCAGCAGAGGCTCCAGTTGAAGAAGCACCAGTAGAAGAAGCAGCACCTGCTGAAGCTATGCCTGCTGACACTACAGCTATGCCTGCTGACACTACAGCTGCACAGTAATCATTGTAGACAAACCTGTCCCTGTTAGAACAGTGTAAAGGTAAAAAGAGCTCCGACGGTCACCGTTGGGGCTTTTTTGTTTTATTCTATGACCAAATAGGATTGATCGGAACCTGATGATGGATGGCTACTGAAAAAATGAAAATGTTTTAAACCGCAGAGCGAACCAAAATATAAACTACACAAATCTCCTTTACGAAAAAGGTGATAACTTTTCGCTTTAAAGATTCGAACCTGAAAAGAGGCTAATCAATTGTCGCTGATTATCCCCCCACCATCTCAAATTTTCGGTATTACAATAAATTTTTGATGATATCCTCCTCTGAAATACCTTCGGCTTCAGCTTTGTAGTTACGAACGATTCTATGTCTCAGGACATAATTGGCAATAGCCTGAACGTCTTCTTTGTCAGGTGAATATTTGCCATTAACAGCGGCAAAACATTTTGCACCAAGAACCAAATATTGTGAGGCTCTCGGACCGGCTCCCCAGGATATATAATTGTTGACATCTTTAGTAGCCATGGGTGTGTTGGGCCTTGTTTTGGTGGCAAGGGACACAGCATATTCCAAAACATTGTCAGCTATCGGAATTTTTCGGATGAGCGACTGAAAAGCCAATATCTGTTCGCCGGTCAATATATTTTTCAAAACGTATTTGTCATCAGAAGTTGTATTGCGAACTACAGCGACTTCTTCCTGATAACTTGGATAGTCCAAAGGAATGTTAAACATAAACCTGTCGAGCTGTGCTTCAGGAAGCGGATAAGTACCTTCCTGCTCTATAGGGTTTTGTGTCGCCAATACAAAAAATGGTTTTGACAAAGGATATCTGTGTCCGGCAACAGTCACCGATCTTTCCTGCATGGCTTCAAGCAAAGCTGCCTGCGTTTTTGGCGGGGTTCTGTTGATCTCGTCAGCCAGCAAAATATTGGTAAACAAAGGTCCTTTGTTAAATTTAAAGTTTCTGTTTTCGTCCAGAATTTCTGACCCGGTAATGTCTGAAGGCATGAGGTCAGGCGTAAACTGAATCCTTTTGAAGTCAAGATCCAATACTTCTGCTATCGTGGAAACCAAAAGTGTTTTTGCCAATCCGGGTACTCCGACCAAAAGGCTGTGACCATTGGAAAATAAAGATATTAAAACGGCTCTTACTACGTCATCCTGACCTACTATAATTTTGCCGATTTCAGCCTTTAAACTTTCGTAAGAACGGGCCAAATCATTAATGGCGGCAACATCAGATGTTTGTGAACTCATGTATTTTTTTAAGTTTAAATATACGAAGGTCAGGTTTAAACCCAACCGATGTCATGTATTTGTTATTTTTTAAAGCTGTGTTTGTAATGCTTAACCATTAAAAATGATTTTTAAGGCTGTTTTGTTTTAAAAATCATAAAAAAAGTTCGGTGTTGGTTCATTGTACACCTTATACGACTTACTTTTTCATGTGAAATACAGCTGAGAATTTCTTCCCGGCTAGGAAAGTGAATCTTTTTTTATGTCAATAATATGGATGCCGGTCAGCAAATAAAGTCTTAAGGTCCGCGGAAATAAATTTTTGTTTTCATTGTAAAATATGCGCCAAAGCAGTTTTTTTACGTAATCGTTCAGGAATATTTTCCTAACTTTGTCTGAAATTGAATATTATGTCCCCAAAAAGATTTATCCTTTTACTTGGATTTTGGACCTTATTTTTATCGGTTTCAAAAACACAATCCAATTATATCAATGATGTTTGTTTACAAGCCTTGCCAATAGAGAATGAGCAACATGTCAGTTTTTTGTTTGGTTTGTCAGGATTGGATACATATTCCTGTAGTGAACAGGTTTTTCAACAGCACGGTGTTTGGTATGTTTATCAGGGTAAAAACCGCGTGGTTGATATCATTTCCGCGACTGAACAATCAAACAGAATTTTGATCAGTGTATTTCAGGGAAATTGTGACTCACTGACGTGTGTCAATACATCAGACGGGAGATTTTTTGGGGATAGTATGACTACTTATTATATATTGGTAGCCAAAGATATTTACACGTATGGTCAGGATGCTGTTGCCTTTACCCTTCGTGAAAAAGAAGCCCAATCCTATGACTTCTGTCAGCTTGCACCGGTATTGGATTGTGACAGTACACTTCAGATCATACCCCGATTTTTGACACCTGACCTTATCTATTCGGAATGTGGGAATAACCAATCTTTGGGTTGGTGTCAGGTCCCGGGAGATGGTCAAACAAAAACGATCCTTATGTCGGCTGGTTTTTTTAATGAAATCAGCTATTCTGTTTATGAAAATGATTGTGACAGTCTGGTTTGTGTATTTCAGGGAGATGGTCAAACATTCAGTATGGCTACTATTCCGGGCAAAGATTATTTTATCGGAATTTCTCATGACAACAATAATCTCAGTATTCCAATAAACATTGTGATGACTTGTACAGAAGATGATTTGAATCATTCCTGTATCAACGCCATTCCGTTGGCTTGTTCTGAAACTTTGTCAGCAACACTTTCTGATACGCTGGCCCCTGACTTTGTCAGCGAAGAAATCGGCTCTTATCCCGGAATGTGGTATTTTATAGAAGGACAAAACGAACAATATCAGATCTCGATCAATTCGCCGGCAATAGAAAATCTGGTCATTGCCATTTTTAAAAGTAAAAACGGAGATTGTGCTTCAGGACTTGAACCTGTTTTGTTTAATGCCTTTCCTCTTCCGGCAAATACTTATGTTGTAAATACACTTCCCGGAGAAGATATTTACATCAAAGTCGCCTATTTCAATCAACCTGTTTCATTTTCAATAAAACAGGAATGCAAACCTTTCGAAAATAATCAGGATTGTGTGCAGGCCAAAACCCTGGAATGTGGAGATGAATTTTTGATTTATGAAACCTCCCAAGGTGATTTTGGCCAACCCAAAAGCGGAAATGAAGGCAATTGGTTTGTTTTGCAAGGAAATAATGTACCTTATTTTTTCGAAACCCAAAGTGGAAACGGTTCTGTCATTTTTGATGTCTACGATGACATTTGTGATAGCCTGAAACTTTTAAAATCCGCTGAATACTTTTTATATCCTGAAAGCGGAATCTTTGTTGATTTGCCTGCAGGACAAAATTATATCATCAGAACTCATTTCAGGAATTATAATTTTTCGTCGCTAAGCATGACGGTCAGTTGTAATGAAAGCCCGGTAAATGTTTTTTGCAGTAATGCAGAAGAAATCGTTTGTGGTGAGCAAAAGATCATAAACAACCGGTTTGCTGCTTTGTCGATTGGCGAGGATGTATGCAGTACTTCTGAAGGATATTGGTATAAGTTTGAAGGTGACTTCAGTATGGTGGAACTACAAATGAATTTTCCGTTTCAACAGTATGCAGTATATGAAGGCAGTTGTGATACTTTACGTTGTATCTATGCTAATGAACCTTTTGACGGATTTAAAAATTTTCGTTTTGATACTTATGAGGGCTTTCAATACTATATAAAATTGTTCGGCATTTCTTCTACCGGACAAAGAAGTTTCACGTTATTGTGTGATATACATGAAGAAAACACTGAATGTAATTCTGCTTATTACCTTGATTGTAATGATGAACTGACGCTAAATTTTCACCAGGCTGCTTCCCCGATCAATACGGATTGCAGCCTTGAAAACGGATATTGGTATTTACTTGAAGGAGAAAACAAACTGATTACCATTGAAGGGTCAGAAGATGTGGAAATTCAGGTTTATCAAAACGATTGTGACAGCCTCGAATGTAAAGCGACTACCCGGGGATATCATACTTTTTATGCCAATCAGGGGGAGATGTACTTTGTCAGATTTTCTTCAGAATTTTCTAATGAATACACATTCAATGTGTCATGTTTTCCCATTGCAAAAAATGATTGTGAAAACACGTATGATTTTACCTGTCCGGGAACTTTTGATCTTCCGTTCGGATATTACCTTACCCAAAATGAAGGAGACTTTGGCATACCGGGATGGTTTGGTTTTTGGGGCGCTTTTACAGGTGATGGTTCGACATACGCCATAAAAAACAATTTTTTCGGATCACATCAGATTAGTGTTGAAATTTATGATGAAAATTGTGAAGAATATCTAAGCTCATATTCTTTAAATTATAATGAAACTTTCTATTTTCCCACAGATACAGGCGTTCAATACAAAGTATTTTGTTCTTCCCCTGAGCCATCTGTTGAGGGAGCCTTTGAAGTAACCTGTGTGGATAGGGTAGAAGGACTCTCGTGTGATGGGGCATTGGAGACAACGTGTGGTCAACAAATTGTATATCATTCTGCCAACAGAAGCCATGATTACGGAAATGAAATTTACAGTCAATCTTGGTATACATTTGAAGGAAACGGTTCATTGTCAAACCTTTCACTAATCCAACCGGAAGGTGGTTTTGGGTACGTTTTTAAAGTGTATGAAAGTGATACTTCCTGTGATTCTTTGATAGAAATAGGTCAGCAGACTAGCAATGGCCCGCCATTGTATTGGGAAACAACAGCAGGAAAACAATATTTTATTCAGCTAGGCCTTTCCAATCAGACACAATCGGCTGAAAATTGGATGTTTACATTGGCTTGTTTTCCTTATGACTCACCGGAAAACTGCGAAGTAGCCAAAGTTTTGGTATGTGACAGCCTATATACAACTTCTGCCCTTGGTACAGAAAAAACATCATTCGGCAGTTGTACACCTCCTTCGGAAGGAACGTGGTATACTTTGGAAGGAAACGACAAAGTTTTAGCGCTACAGATTACCAATTTTTACAATCATTTTGAGGATGTTGTGGTTTTTCTGGGAGAAGGTCAGTGTGATCAGATAGTGTGTACAGATGCTTTTGTATTAAACAGAGAAAGGACGGTTGCAGAATTTGCTGCTTTTGAAGGGAAATCTTATTTTATAAAACTGGAAGGACAGAGAGGTTTACCTTTTGATCTGCTAGATTTTGAGATTACCTGTAGGAATCAGGCAGAAAACGGAACTTGTTTGGGAGCAACTCCGGTAGTTTGTGGCGAAAACATTGAAGGAAAAACAAAAAATCTGTCAAACGAGGGACAACAGGCGTGTGACGATGATTTGGCAGGATTGTTTTATGCACTGCCATCATATGAAGGAGAATTTACGCTGGATTTTGATATATCCGGTTCTGAAGCGTTTTTGGTGACCATTTATAAAAATACCTGTGATACCGGAGGTGTTTGTTTGTACAAAGAACAGGTCAATAATCAAAGACAGGCAATCCGTTGGCAGGCAGAAGCGGGAGAGACTTATTTTTTAAGAATATCCGGTTTGGGCGAAAATTCGGATGATTTTTCTGCGAAACTGATATGCGATACGATTCCTTTGAATACAGATTGTAGCCAGTCAGTCGTGCTTTCCTGTGAAGATACTATAGATATATCGTTCGTTTCGCCTTTGGGTTTTGAAGGAGAAAGCCCTTGCTTTTTTACTGAAAATGCAAGAACATTTTGGTATCAATTGCCTGCTACAAACAAAATTATGTCGGTTGAAATACTCAAAGGTAAAAATCAATCACATTATGTTTCTCTTTTGACCGGCGATTGCGCTAATCCGGATTGTCAGAATGTTTATGATATCAACAGTGAATTTATTTTAATCGAAAAAGAAGGAGAACTGCCATTTTATCTGGCTATTCATGGCGATGCTACTTCTTCCAACGATTTTTCATTTGTGTTAAGGTGTATTGATGAAGTTGATAATGACGAATGTTTTGATGCGAGACCTTTAGCTTGTGGCGATACCACAAGAGCGGATGTTTTGTTTGCCAATCATACCCCTTTTGCCCAGGATGGTTGTGAGATCAATCCCTGGAAAGATGTTTGGTATGAATTGGAAGGAACAGGTGATATTTTTGAATTTGTTTTTACAGAAGAACAAAACTTCGGAGGTTTTGTCAATGTATTCCTGAAAGGAGAATGTAATGCCCTTACTTGTCTGACCAATGGACCCTGGCGCAATAATACGGCAGAAAATATCTTTCGTTTTGCCGGAGAAGAAGGTGTTAATTATCTGGTCTCTGTGCAACATCCTGTTGGAGCATCGACTTCATTTACCTTACAATGTACACCACGAGCAGATAATGATTTATGTTCGGGAGCATTTCCGGTAGTGTTTTCTGACACCCTATCTTTAGATTTGACCGGAAGTACAGGTGATGTTGACATCAGTTGTTATGAAGGACAAAAAGAAGGTGTATGGTACACATTCGAAGGTGACGGAGGATTTGTATTTTTTTCAAATGCAGATACATTGGCAAATGTGGTGGAGTATGCTCTTTTGGAAGGAAGTTGTGATACATTACATTGTTTGAAAAACGGAATGCTTCATGACAATGATTCTTTGATTTGGAAAACGGAAAAGGATAAGGTGTATTTTCTGGTTTTTTATGGAAATGAAGGTAGAATTGTGGCTTCAAAAGGACTATTAGCAAACAATTTTTCATGTTTTACAGCATCGGAATTGTTGTGTAATGTTCCGGTTGCCATCAGCTCTAACGAATATATACCCGATCAGGGAGAATCATTGTGTTCAGACCCGGACCAAAATACAGCGTGGTATACGTTTACCGGTTCCGGCGAAATCAGGAATTTTATATTCAGCAACAGCGGAATCGATGGTTCAATGGAGATTTTGACAGAGTGTGGAGGATATTGTTTATACAAACATGAACTATCCGCACAAAATCCGGCTCCTTTTTCGTTTTTAGCGGTGGAAGATCAGCAATATATTATCAAACTGAATATTTCCAGGAGTGAATCGATCCATGTCATGGTTATGGAAGATTTTTGCGAAGAGGGTTATGAAAATTATTCTATGGCTACCGCTTTGGCATTGGAATGCGGAGAAACAGAGGTGAAACCCGAATCAGGCATTATTAATCTTTTACCTGATTGTTACGACAATACATTTACAACTTTTTGGTACACGTTTACCGGTAATGACAGCATTTTAACGATTACGGACACCTTTCCGGAAGGGATAACCGCAACCATTGTCAATCAAAATTGTGAAGAGATATTCCAATTTACAAATGATGATCTGAGCTTTTTAACCCAAAAGGACAGTGTATATTTTTTAGTATTAAGATATCTTTCAACGGATAGTCAGGAATCATTCAGTTTTGGTGTTGATTATAATTGTATCATAGATCATACTGAAAATTTTAAGTCAGACAGGTTTACTTTCAAAGTGATGCCAAATCCTTTTTCAGACAAAGTAATCCTTGAACTATTCAGTCTTGATTCCGGTCTTTCCGAGATCAAACTGACGGATAGCAAGGGCCAAAATATTTGGTCTGTAAAACAACAAATTAATCGGGGAAAACAGTGGCTTCCGTTGACAGAATGGCAACAAATTCCGTCCGGAGTATACCTGCTTAATTTGACAATGGCAAAAACATCTTCCACCATCCGTTTGGTGAAGCTGTAAAACGGATATCTGATCCTGAATTTCCTGTGAAAGTTTGGCAAAATAAACTTTCACAGGAAATAGTTTCAGATTAACTTTGTATCAGAATATTTTGTGGTTTACGCCTTGATTGATGTTTTGTTTTCATTCTTTACACCACAAAAATAAAAAACAATGTCTGTAAAACAATCAAAAAGACAGCAAAATAGTTGATATCATGTTGTAATGATTTATTCATAAAAAGAGGTGTAAGCAAAAATCCGGAAATCAGATACCAACATATGTAATTGTAAAAGGGTACATTACCATCGGGGAGCCATTCCCAATATCCGAGAGAAATAGCTGCGGGCTCCAGGGTGTAATCAAAGAGAGTTGTCAAAGCAGCAGCTATGTTGATTAATACAAAATTTGCCAAAACAGCACGTGGTTTGTTGTTGTTAAAATAGCAGTATAAAAACAATACCGTTTGACCTACTGAATACACGGTGACAAACCAAAGTATTCCGATCAGAACCGGAACGCCGCCGATTTTAAAACCCAAAGCATTACCATAGGTGTAGTCGCCAAAAAGATATCCGGTATTGGTGCCGATCCACTCACTCAAAAAGCCAACAAAAAAACAAAGGATGAAGTATAGCTTTTTTTGTTTGGTGATGAATTTTTCATTCCAGAAAATCAGACCCGTCATCAACATTAATGTTAATGGTGTCATACCAATAAACCATGGTCTCGCTTCCGTTTGCATTCCAATCAGTCCGCTTACGTGAAACAGAGTGGCAATAAAAATCGATATATAAAGGGTTTTGTTGTTTTTCATGGTAAAAATTATTGAATCATATTGCTCACAATTTTTGCACTTCTGAGACAAAGGGGTATACCACCTCCCGGATGAACACTGCCACCTACAAAATACAGACCTTTTATGGTATCAGTTTGGTTTGGGTGGCGAAGAAATGCTGCCAATCTGCTGTTACTGCTTGTTCCGTACAAACTTCCTGTATAACTTGATGTTTTCAGATCAATGAGTTCCGGGTCGAGATAATCTTCTGTTTGAATGTGTTGTTCAATGTTTGTTTTCAATATTCTGCTTAGTTTTTGGATTACATTATTTCTGCATTTTTCACGCCAATGATCCCAATCCTGTCCAATATCATGAGGTGCATTGACCATAACAAACCAGTTTTCACAACCTTCGGGCGCCTGAGAATTTTCCATTTTGGAGGTGATATTTATATAAATGGTTGGATCGTCAAATAACTCTTTTTTGTCAAATATAGCTGCAAATTCCTTTTCATAATCTGTTGAAAAAAATATGTTGTGCAACTCCAAAGATGGGAAAGATTTGTTGATGCCCCAATAAAAAATGATGGCACTGCTGCTTCTTTCCTGACGGATGATTTTTTTGGCTACATTTTCATTTTGTAATAGATATTTATAGGTGTAATAAACATCCATATTGGAAACAATGAGATCAGCGGGAATTTTTTTATCATGAACCGTGACACTCATGACTTTTTGGTTTTCGTGATTGATGGAAGTGACAGTTGCGTTAAATATAAATTTTACTTTTTGTTTTAATGCCAATGCATACAATGCGTTAGTAATACTGATCATGCCTCCGAAGGGATAGAAGGTACCTTCATTATGTTCCAAATGCGGAATCATCGATAGCATTGCTGGAGCTTTGTAGGGGTTACTTCCGTTGTACGTTGCAAATCTGTTGAATATCTGCATCGTTTCAGGTTTTGTAAAATATTTTTTGTTGTAATGTGCCAGTGAGCTAAATAAATAAGAGGATTTTGTTGCTCTGAGTGCTTTTAAAATTTGGGAAAAGGGAAGTTTAATAATTTGTTTAAGGGGATAATCCAAAAAAAGTTGTCCGATATCCTGATAAGTTTGTTTAGCCCTTTGCAGATAACGAACAACCAGGTTTTTATCTTCTCCCAGTTTTAAAGACAGTTCGTGAGCAAAATCTTCAGGATTGGCAAAAGCTTGTATGATGGTTCCGGATTCAAAAAAATATTTGCAGGCGATGTGCGTTTTTGTATATGAAAAATATTTTTCTATTGGTTCATTACACAGATCAAACAACTCTTGTATTAAGGTGGGTTGCGTAAATAATGATGGTCCGGCATCAAATTGGTATCCTTTTCTTTCGAAATGGCTCAGTTTTCCTCCCGGGTAGCTGTTTTTTTCATATACTTCCACCTGGTACCCTTTTGCGGATAATCTGATCGCTGAGGCCAGGCCTGCGATGCCGCTACCGATTATTATTGCTTTTTTTTGGGCCATGAGGTGAATATATTTTAATTTGAATCCTTTGTCTGACGATCGTAATTTTGACCCAAACAATTTGTACTGTCTGATGTTCGTGAAATGAATTTATATTTTACACAAACTTTATTTGCGGATGCATCAGGTCACCACTTTTACCTTGTTTCGACTTTCGGGATGGGCCAATAAATTTTTTGCTTTGAAAAACATGGCTGAGTTTGTGCCTGCCTGTAAAGAAGTAAAAGGGTTGGATTTTATCAAATTAATGGGCAGTGGGCGAGGAGATGGTTTTAGTGTTTTACCTGATTTGCATCAATATGTACTGATGTGTGTCTGGCAATGTGAAGAAGATGCCGACCATTTTTTTAAAAATTCTGCTATTTTTAAAGACTATGTGGCGCATACAACAGCTTTTCAGACTTTATATATGAAAACAACGATGGTTCATGGTCTTTGGGGAGGAATAAATCCATTTTCTGCAGAAGGTTCATTGTTTGATGAGGATAACAAAGTAGCCGTTTTGACCAGAGCAACCATCCGATGGAAAGATATGATCCGTTTTTGGAAGGATGTTCCTGCGGTAAGTGGTAGTTTATCTCAGGGCCCACGTCCTGTATTTGCTGCCGGAGTCGGAGAGTTGCCGTTCCGGTATCAGGCTACTTTTAGTATTTGGAAAAACAGCCATGAAATGAAGGCATTTGCGTATAAGACAAAAGCTCATGCCGACATGGTCACAAAAACCAGAAAAGTCGGTTGGTACAGTGAGGAGTTGTTTGCCAGATTTGTAATATTCAGGACGGAAGGGGAAAAGTTGGTGGGAGACTTGGAAAGTTTACATTAAAAAATGAAAACATAATCTATTGATAAGATTATGCTGATGAGCAACAAATTAATTATGGGATAGAAAAACGTAAAATGATATAAACTTAACCACGGCCAACCGGCGGTTCTGACTCAATCGGATATGGTACTCTGATACCTGCTTTCTTTAGTGCTTTTTTAATTTCTTTATGACTTTCATAATACACAGCCCAATAGGTATTGTCTGTAGCATAGGGTCTGACATCAATGATCACATTACTATCCGCAAATTTTGAAATGGCGATCGTCGGTTCGTCGGGCAATCTGTCTTTAACATTTTGTAATGCAACTGAAATGATGGATTTTATAGTATCGAAATCTTCTTCATAGGGCATGGCAACCTGAATGTCAACCCGTAATTTTCCGTTGGCTGAAAGATTGGTCATCACACCACTGGTTGCAATACCATTAGGCATAATCACCCTTTTGTTATCATCGGTATTGATGACGGTATTAAAAACCTGAATCTCTTCAACCCTTCCTGTTATACCTTGAATTTCTACCAGATCACCGACTTTGTAAGGTTTAAAAATCAGGATCATCACTCCGGAAGCAAAATGGCCAAGGGTTCCGCTTAATGCCGCTCCTACCGCAAGTCCTGCTCCTGCAAGTAAGGCAGCAAAAGCTGTAATTTCGATACCTACAACACCGGCAGCAGTCAGGATAACCAGAAATTTCAGCAATGTTGAAATCAGGGAAGTGAGAAAAGGAATCAAATCCGCATCCATTTTTGATTGGTGGAGCGATTTTCCAAAAATTCTTCCGGCGAGATTGGCAATAAAAAATCCGACAAGAAGTACCAGAATTCCACCTGCTACTTTTGGTGACCAGGACAATATGAGGTTCCAGATGGATTGTAATTCTGTCGATTGTATGTCCATAATTGTTTTTAGAAATTCGGGCTCAAAAGAAAGGAAAAAAACACACTCTGTCTCATTTTAGAATTTTATTTTTTTAACTGACAGGAATCATATGCTTATATTAACATCAAGAAGCTGTTGTTGCCTTACCGGATGCTCAGAATTTTTAATTCTACTCTTTGATTTTTTTTCCTTCCCGGAACGGTCCTGTTGTCGGCGATAGGTTTTCTTTTTCCGTATCCTTTGAATTGAATTCTTTCAGGAGACAGACCTTTGTTGATAAGATATTCAGCAACAACCTTAGCTCTTTTTGTACTGAGTCTGTCACAATAATCATCTGAAGGAATGTTATTGGTATGGCCGCCGATTTCCACGACAATATTTTTATTATTTTTTAAAAATATAAATATTTCATCAAGAACCGGAATTGAATTCTGATTGATGACCGCACTATCTTCTGAAAAATTTAAACTTTTAATCAATAGTGTTTCTCCGACTTTGAATTGGGATTTTGCCAGATCCGTCATGATTTTTGGCTTGGGGTCTTCTTTGACAACCGGTTTTTTGTCAACATTGCCGACAGCTGGTTTTTTAGGTGGAATAGCCGGTGCAGATGGAGTTGTTTTTTTGGCAGAGGAAGGAACATTCGTTTTTTGCGATTTGTCAGCATTCACAATCAAAGGAGCCTCCTCACTACATTTAATTTTTACAATATGTGTTGCTCCGTCTACCAAAATATTCCCACAATAGGGTGCCAGCGTTGGTGTTTTGTAAAAGGCAGAAAAAGTCAGATAAAGAATCGGGCGTTTGGGTGTTAGTTTGAAACGGTATATCTGCCAGCTGTTGTTTCTCACAACATCTGACTCTGCCAAAAGTTCCATTTCCTGACAAAGGGTACTTCCTCCCCATACTCTCATAACTACAGGAGAAGTATAATTAGTTTTTTCTTCTGTCACACGGCTCAGACTTACATATTTATCGGCCCTGGCAAGATGAACGGTTATCGCATAACACTGACCGGGAAATAAAGTGCCCGACAATCTCTGACTAACAGATTCGTAGGTGTTATTATCTCTGGTGACCATTCCGAGGTATGTTTTTCCTTCAGAAGCCGGCAGATTGTTTTCCCAAAATCCGTTTGGGTGAATATCAGGAGGAGACTCACCCTGAAAACCATGAAGCGGGGCACAATCTTCCCATCCTTTTATGCCTGCCCAATAGCCTAAATCTCCGCCTTTTTTCGGAATATCTTCGAATGAACCGTTCGTAATACGAATAGTATCCTGAGCTTGTGCCCAGTATATCGGCAACAACATGAAAGCCACGAACCATTCTTTTTTCAATTGCATAGGTATGAAGTACAGGTCATGAACGAATGATGTGAAGATTTGTATACAAAAAACCGTATTTTTTAGATTATATTAACGAAAAAAACGACGCAAAGTTTTAGTTGTCTGATGAAGGAATAAGATAACAAGTAGTTGTTTTTTGGGATATCATCCGGCAAACAAAAAATTATCTGTGTGAAGCTATATCTATACCTTTAATTTTTCGATATAATTCGGTGGCATATCCATCGGTCATCCCGGAGACAAAGTCCAGAACACCCATAACCTTTTCGTAATACATTTTTGGTTGTCTGCTGTGATTAAATTGGTTTGGAATAAGTAACAGAGATTTTTTTTCCATATTGGAAGGATTATTTTTGAGAATTGCCGGAATAAAGATGTTCAGAATTTCTGACATAACATTGTATCCGGCGAGTTCGACTTCGATGACAGAAGGGTGATTATAAATTCTTTTTACAGAAATATCCTGAATATCCTTAAGGGCAGGGCATTGTTTTTCAACTTCACCAACCAAACTTTCATTCCAGGTGCCGTTTAATATATTTTCATGATTTTTTTCAAAAACAGCGGTTGTTGCTTCTACCAAACCCCCAATACATTTGGTTCGCAGATATGAAATAGCTTCATTTTCATCACCGATTTTTGAAAGTACATCTTTGGTTCTTGCCATAGAAGAGGTACCTCCCTGAAGTTGTTCTATCAAATCAAGAAACAATCCGGTAATTTTTTCATGGCTGATGATTTTGATTCTGTGGGCATCTTCCATATCAATAATGCGGTAACAGATATCATCTGCGGCCTCGACCATTAAAACAAAAGGATGTCGTCTTGACGATACAAAAGGATCACTTTCAACAGAAAAACCGAATGAACTCATGATGGCGTGAAAAACTTCTTTTTCAGATTGAAAAAAGCCGAATTTTTTTCTGTGACTGAAATCTTTATTTACGGCGAGCGATTCACATGGATATTTCAAGATACTGGCTAAAGTGAGATAATTCAGCCTTTGACCTCCTTCCAGTTTTCCGATAAAAGCTCTTGTCAAAAGACGCAAAGCATTTGCATTGCCTTCAAACTGAATCAAATCCTGCCATTCAGCCTCTGAAAAATAGGATTTAAGGCTCCTTTGATCTATCTGACTTTCCTTATTTTTATCAAAATAATAGGCAATCGCTTTTTCGCCGGAATGGCCAAATGCCGGATTGCCTACATCATGTGCCAGACATGCCGAAGCAATGACACCTGACAAGTCATTGGCATAAAACGTTTGAGATGATTCATCATTTTTGTCCAGAAGAGGGACGATAACATCTCTTCCGATAGCGGTACCCAATGACCGGCCTACGGAAGCAACTTCCAAAGAATGGGTAAGCCGGTTGTGTACAAAAACATTTCCCGGCAATGGAAAAACCTGTGTTTTATCCTGTAATCTCCTGAAAGCAGACATAAAAATTATTCTGTCGTAGTCTCTTATAAATTCAGATCTGTATCCGGGAGAGGAAGATGTCCCGATACCAAATCGCTGATGAGAAATCATATTTTTCCAGGTCATGGATGTATATTTTCGATGCAAAGTTAGGCTTTTTCCAAGCCTATTGTCAAATGCGGACAAAATTTTGTTTTTTATAAATCAAAAAACAATTATTTTTGTTACTCCAATACAAATTTCAAAAATGAGTTACGGCAGACGGGCATATTTTGAATATTTTTCGCTGGAGCATAGTGCCTACAGAGAAAAGGTGAGGTATTATGAAGAAAATCAGGATAAAATCGGATTGCTCGACCCTGAAGAAAAAATAGAGCTTGATATTGATTATTGTCTTTGTTTGTTCGAAGTGGGTAGATATCAAAGGTTTTTGCAGAAGATAGATCCTGTCATCGAAGACATCATTTATGAAAATATCTATGAATATATGTCTGAGCGGATTTATGAATCTTTGCTTTTTAAGAAGTCTGCATGTTACTACAACCTTGGCCAATACAAAGAGGCTGAAAAAATTCTGATACAATTGGTCCGCCTTGATAAAAATCATAAAGAAGCTTCGACGTTACTTGCCTTATGCAAAAGAAAAAGTGATAAAGACTTATTTGTTATGTTCAAAGCAATGGCAATCGTCACTATGTTTATGGCCATAAGCATCACGTTTGCGAGAATTATATTGATAGAACCGTTTTATGATCAGTATCTTGCTCCCTTTATCTGGGTTAGAAATATGTTGGTGGTAGCAGCTTTCTTTTTTCTTACTGCTCAGGAGTGGATGATCAACCGTGAAATATTTAAAGAAACCGGGAGATTTGCTTCTCCTTTGATCAATAAAATATACGATTTTGTAAGGAATTAACGGTTAAGGGGCTTTCAGATTTATTATTTCATAATAATGATAAACAGATAAAACCTATAATTAACAAAATACGTACTATTTTTGACCCAAAATACAGCATGGAGTTTGTTAGTGTATTCGACATATTTAAAATAGGTGTAGGTCCTTCGAGTTCTCATACCCTCGGACCGTGGAAAGCAGCCAGATCATTTGTGATGAGGCTGGAACAATCTGAGGCCCGAATTTTGGAAGGACATATCGAAGTTTCATTGTATGGGTCATTGTCTCTGACAGGCAAAGGGCACGCTACCGACCTTGCAGTTATCATGGGCCTGGCAAATTATGATCCCGAGACAGTCGAAACCAAAAAAATCCCTGAGTTTATACAGGTCATCAACGAACAAAAAAAGATTCAACTGCCTTCAGGTATGTTTGTTCATTTTGATCCGGAAAAGGATATTTTGTTTAAAGACAGTTTTTTGGATTATCATGCAAACGGGATGATATTTACCTGGACAGGAAATAACGGGGACGTCATTTCTGATGTGTATTATTCTGTCGGCGGCGGTTTTATCGTCAGAGAAGGCGATCACGGTGGAATCAGCGGAGTAAATAAAAACTACCCGTTTCCGATACAAACTTCATCCGAGTTGCTTCGATATTGTGAAAAAACCGGTTTTTCGATCTCTGATATCGTTTTTGAAAACGAAAAAACAGACAGAACACGAGAAAAATATGAGGAAGATTTGTTGAGGATCTGGCATACCATGCTGGAATCTATGTATACCGGCTGTCATACAGAAGGGACGTTGCCCGGAGCTTTGGCTGTAAAACGAAGGAGTGCGCCACTTTTACAAAAATTGTTGCCTAAACAATTGACCTATTCGGATCCTGAAACATGGATTGAAGCGATCAGAATTGCTCCTTTGGATTTTCAGAAAATATTTAAGTGGGTTTCAACTTTTGCGATAAGCGTCAATGAAGTGAATGCCGCTTTTGGTAGGGTAGTCACTGCACCTACCAATGGAAGTGCCGGAGTTATTCCGGCAGTGCTGATGTACTACCTATGTTTTGTCAATAAAAACGCCGGTAAAAATGAAATCGTGAGGTTTTTGGCTTGTGCTTCTGAAATAGGCAGTATTTTTAAAAAAGGATCCACTCTTTCGGCGGCTATGGGTGGTTGCCAGGCAGAAATAGGTGTTTCTTCAGCTATGGCGGCGGCAGGATTGACCGAACTGTTGGGTGGAAGTCCTGAAAGATGTATCATCGCTGCTGAGATTGCTATGGAACATCATCTTGGGATGACCTGCGATCCGATCGGTGGTTTGGTGCAGATTCCATGTATCGAAAGAAACTCCATGGGCGCTATCAAAGCTATTAATGCAGCAGAAATGGCCATAGACAGAGATCCAACCGAAGTGAAAGTTCCGCTTGACGATGTGGTAAGGACAATGTGGAATACGGCAAAAGATATGAACAGTAAATACAAAGAAACTTCAGAGGGTGGGCTCGCAACAACAGTCAATATTATTGATTGTTGATGAATGGTCATAAGTTGGTCTGTCAAAATCAATCATTCGTCTTTATGATTTATAGGAAATAAACAATTTCTTTACATTTGGGTTAAATTGTCACAGAATTGTAAAAATAAAACATATGCCCCGACTTTTAATCCTTTTTTGCTCCGTCTTTTTGATTTCTTTTCCTGTTTTTGGTCAGTTTCCTATGGGAGGCGGCAAAAAAGGTCCTGAAATAAAAGGTAAAATAGGCGGTCAGCTTTTTGATTCGATATCGAATGAAATGATCGGATACGCCACTTTATCTATTACCAAAAAAGGAAGTAAAATCATATTGGACGGTATCCTGTCTGAAGAAGACGGGAAATTTACTTTTGATAATGTCAAAACCGGGAGTTATGATATGACCATATCTTTTTTGGGATATAATGATAAAGTGATAAAAAGTGTAGAGACAACCCTCAAATCACCGGATATAAACCTGGGAAAAATTTTACTAAGTCCTTCGTCTGTGTTGCTTGATGCAGTAGAAATCACCGAAGACAAGTCCCTTTTTGAATCAAAAATAGATAAACTGGTATTTAATGCTGAAAATGATGCTTCGATCGCGGGTGGTGATGCTACTGACGTATTGCGCAAAGTACCTATGCTGACAGTCGATCTGAGTGGTAATGTCAGTCTCAGAGGATCACAGAATGTGAGAATTTTGATCAATGGCAAACCTTCGGGTATGTTTTCAGGAAATGTGGCAGATGCGCTTAAAATGTTTCCGGCGGATCAGATTAAAAAAGTAGAGGTCATCACGTCTCCTACGGCCAAATATGACGGAGAGGGTAGTGCAGGGATCATTAATATTATTACTAAAAAACAAAACATCGACGGTTTTGCAGGTAGTGTCAATGCTTCGGTGGGAAACCGTCAAAATTCAGTGTTTACCAATCTGAATGCCGGTCGCGGGAGGTTTGGATCCAGTGCGAATGCAGCCATTTTTTATTCTGTTCCTTTAGACGGTACAACTTCATTTTACCGAAAGGACAACACACCGTCGGGAGAAAGAATCCTGGCACAAGATGGTGTACAAAATACTACCCGCCTGGGAGGAAATGGGTCTTTGAACGTTTTTTATGATTTTAATGGTTATAACAGTATAACTTCGTCATTTTCGATGAGAGGTTTTGGTTTTGCAAATGACGGCACCATAAACGGAAGTATCATGGATCCGGTTTTTGGTCTCAATGATGTTTTTACCAGGAATAATAAAGGTACGACCAGCAACAACGGATTTGACTGGAATACGGATTATACCAAAAAATTTCAGAAAGAAGGGCAGGAACTTACGGCCGCCATACAGTATTCTAAACAAAATAGTGATCAGGATAATAATATTGTTGAAAATCATATCGAAATTCCTACCCTAAACCGGGCAAGTGATGTCATCAACGACGGTGACAATCATGAAACAACCCTGCAGTTGGACTATGTGCATCCCTTTAAAAAATCGGTAAAACTTGAAAGCGGAGTCAAAGGAGTGCTCAGAAAAATCATCAGCGATTATAATACGGATGTATTGGAAAATTTTCAATTTGTCCGACTCGCCGATGTGTATGAATACGACCAAAATGTATACGCCGCTTATACTTCAGTTGATTTTTACCTGTTCAAAAAAATTGGCGTAAATGCCGGAGCAAGATATGAGTATACAAATATTTCAGGTATTTCTCAAAATGAAAAAAGTAATCCTGTGACCAATAGTTACGGAAATATATTGCCAAGCCTTACATTGTCCCGGGCTTTTCCAAAGTTCAGAACTTTAAAATTGAGCTATACCCGAAGGATTCAAAGACCCGGACTTCAGTTTATCAATCCGTTTAATAATACCAGCGATTTTCTCAACCGAACCGAAGGAAATCCGTATCTCGCTCCTGAACTTGTAGATCAGTTGGAATTGTCATACAACATCACTTTTTGGGGCATTACTACTTTTTCATCTGTTTATTTCAAAAAAACATATGATATCATTGAGCAGGTTTTGTTGATCGACGGACAGGGCCTTTCAAAAAATACTTTTCAGAATATCGGTCAGAACCAGGCATTCGGTTTAAATACCTTTTTGACAAAAACCATAAAATTTATTACGTTCAGGACCGGAGGAAATGTATTTTCTTATGATGCCAAAGGAGTCATTAACGGACAACCGATCGAAAGGACGAGTTATGAATACAATGTATTCATGAATGGAGAAATAAAGTTTTCAGGCACTCTGAAGGCCGATTTTTTCGGATTTTTCAGGTCGCCGGTCAGAACGATTCAGGGAGACAATCCGGCATTTACGATTTATGGAATGGGCATCCGGAAAGAGTTTAAAAAATCCAGTCTTGGGCTTACATTTATCGAACCGTTTCACGAAGATAAATTTTTTAAATCCAATGTATCCAACGATGTGTTTACCCAAAGGACATCCTTTAGTATTCCGTTCAGATCCATTGGCATCAACTATCGTTTGAAATTTGGAAATGTGGATTTTAAAGAAAGAAAAACAAAGGTCAAAAATACGGATACAAAACAAGGCACCGATAATCAGATGCAAGGCGGATTACAAGGGAATTCAAATAATTAAACTATGAAATGGATTTGTAATATAAACGGAATCATTGAGTTGGTCGCAGGTTTGGTCTTGATTATGAGGCCTGATCTGTTGTTTGCCGGCGTGCCGGAAAATGCACCGCACACTCTGATAGCCGTCAAATTTTTTGGCGTGATGGGTGCGGCATTCGGAGGTATAAGTATCGTTTTAGGTAGATTTTTGGAAGATCAATTTGTGTTGGGAAGGGTGAGTCTCATCATTATTTTGTACCATTTATTGATATCGTTTCAGTGTTACGGTGCTTATTTTGGCGGTTATTTGCCAAACCTAGGCGCTTTTGGGGTGCATATGGTTTTGGCTGTATTTTTTGTAGTCATATATTTACGTTCTAAAAAATAAATTGATATGGAAACACAGTTGCCGGAACTCATAAATATTCTTGATTTGCAACAAACCGGGCCTCAGGAATTTGTCGGTCAAAATCTATTTATTGGCAGCCCGAATGTATATGGCGGACAAGTGCTTGCACAAGCAATTTCTGCAGCCCACAACACAACGGATCCGAACAAAATACTACATTCTATCCATAGTTATTTTATCAGTCCCGGAGACAATGATGTTCCGATACATTATGCTGTAGAAAAAGTTAAGGATGGTAAAGTTTTTCAAACCAGAAGAGTTGTCGCCAAACAAAACAACAGGGAAATTTTTATTTTGTCGGCTTCCTTTCAAAATATGGAAGAAGGAATCGAACATCAGGCCGTTATGCCCAATGTGGCCAGACCGGAATCATTAACTTCTTTTTCAGATTTATTTGCAGAATTTGCTGAAAAATTCAGGGTTGAACCGAGAGGTATTTTTTCACCCAATGGCCCTTTTATTTTTCATCCTGTTGAACATTACGATCCGTTTCACCCAAAAAAAAGAGCACCTATCAATCACACGTGGTTCAAAACCAACGGTAGTTTGGGGGATAAACAAACCCTTCATCAGGAAATCCTGGCGTATGCTTCAGATTTTAATCTGTTGATCACTGCGTTATTACCTCACGGACTGTCATTTTTTACTACACCTATGCAGATTGCATCGCTGGATCATGCTATGTGGTTTCACAGGCCGGCAAGGCTGGACGATTGGTTGCTTTATGTGGTAGAAAGTACCAATGCCAATGCTTCCCGGGCTTTTTGTACCGGAAAAATATTTACCAAAGACGGTATTCTGGTGGCTTCCACTGCACAGGAAGGATTGATCAGAAAGTTGTAAGAGCCTGACGAAAGCAGGTCACTTTTCAGATCATTAGGACGCACCGTCATAATATTGACCGGGTTATTATTTTTTATGATCATCTGATGGGCTCTGACTCATAGCCGATTCTGATTTCTGTATGTCTGATTTCGCCGCCTGATGTTGCGGTATGATTACCCAAATAAATAATGGCAAAAGCAAAAACAATCACCAGAATCGTCAGAATTTGTGATGTTTTGTGATTTTTCCAGCTCGAAAGTAAAGCCATCAGAGCCAAAAGACCTAATCCATAATGCCAGATTGCAAATTGTTCGGCACTTTTTTCGTGGATTTCTATCATGTCATGGGTAATGCCCGGAATTTTATCAACGAGATCTTCTGCTTTGTCGCCGGAATACATAGCCGGAAATGTTGATAAAGCACCAAAAACAAATAAAGCAAGAGCAGTCCTTTTGATCATTTCTGAACGAATCAAAAAACCTCCGAACATCACCATCAAAGCAATGACCGGAACAATAATCGGAAAATGGTTGGTAATCAGGTGGAAATGGATACTGTTCATAGAAATACTAATTTAGGAATAAAATTTTTGGTTGGTAAATCGATTTAAATAGTACAACAGGCTCACCAAACATAAACCCGGAAAAACTGCCATCCACCAGGCTCTTGCCTGACGGGATTCGGAAAGCATTTTACCCCAGGATACTTCATCTGCAGGAAGGCCGAGCCCCAGGAATGAAAGGGTTGATTCCGTCAGTATGGCACCGGCAAACATGTACACAGCGATTACCAGTATTGTGTCGGATAAACCCGGAAGAATATATTTTTTCAAAATTTGTTGATGGTTCATCCCCATGGCAATCCCGGACAAAACATAAGGTCTGGTTTTGATAGACAATGTTTCAGCACGTATCATTCTGGCGATATCTGCCCATGCCAACAGACCAATGATGATAATGACACTCAGGACGGAAGGTTTTGATATCAGTGAAAGCAGTGCCAGTAATAAAAAAAGAGCCGGAATGGATTTTCTCCATTCCAAAAGTCGGTATCCCAATAAATCAACAGGAATATAATATTTTTTTAATTTTAGTTTGGCTAAAAATCTGAAAGATACAATATAGATTACAGTAAGTGTTATAAATAAAAGGAGGGAATTCCATTCGCCCCAAGGCAGATAGACTGCATAAAAAATTATAAAAAAAACAAATATCAGAAAGCTGAATATCTGCAAAACATTCCATCGGGTGGTATTGTCCTGAAAATAACCTAAAATCATACCGGTAGGAACACCCAATAATAAACCCAGGATCATAGATAAAAATCCCGTCAAAAGAGAATTTCTGGCACCGTACAACAGCCCGGCGGCAACATCTCTGCCTATTTTATCCGTTCCTAACCAATGTCTGTGATAGATGGACGGAATCTTTTGGGCATCAAATGGTCCTGTGTAACCGCTATTCTCCAGATCAATCTGGTATGCAGTATACCTGATGGGGGGAAAAACACAAAATGAACATTTTTGATCTGCCTGCCGGCGGTCAACAGATGATTTTTGGAAAACCGGCATCGAAATTCCGTCGGGACAAAAACACAAAATAGCTTTGTCATTTGCCAAAAAAGGAACGAGTATAACACCAAAAATGAATAATAACACAATGATTTTTATTAATTTGTTTCTGCTATGTACTTCCCGCTCAATCATGGTAAGAAATTTTTGGGTTGAGACGTACATACATCAGATCACCGATAATATTGATCATTATGGTCAAAAAGGCAAGAACGATCAATATGCCGAAAACTACATTCCAGTCTGAGGAATTTATACTGTGATACAACAATCTTCCCATACCGGGAATGTTAAAAATAACTTCCACGATCAATGAACCTGCAAAAGCTGCCGGAATACTGCCTGTAAATACTGATAAAATCTGAATGCCAACATTAGGAAGAATATGACGGGTCAATATAGATTTTTCATCAAGACCTTTCGCTATCGCCATTTTTACGTATAGTTGATGTTTTTGTTCGATGGTTTGTTTTTTTATCAATCTGATGAGGAAAGCAAAATCATTGGCCACCATACAAAGAACAGGTAATATCAGTTGAGAAGCATGTTTTGCCAGATTTTGTAAAAAAGAAGAACCGGGCACATCGTACCACGTTCCGACCGAAGGAAAAATATGTAACCACCAGCCATACTGGTCTGTCGTACAAAAAATTATCAGCATAGAGGCGAGCCAGAATACCGGAATAGCATAAAGGATAATACTGAGATTTCCGGTCCAAATGTCGAGTTTTCCGTTTTCGTACCTTCCGCTCCATAGTCCCAGCGGAATGGACACTAAGGCAAGGATCATCATACTAAAAAAGACCAGGGTTGACGTCCATTTCAGCGCTGAAAATATTTTGTCGGTGACTTTTTTTCCATCTTTGGAAGATAGTCCAAAATCCAGCTTCAGCAGGCCTTTAAAATAATCATGAAACTGATTGTTGGTCCCGTAAAAATGAAAGGAAGGCAGAAACCATGATTTTCGGTTGCTGATCATATTCTCCAGGATTTGGATACACGATGTGGGCCGGGAATTACCGGTCCATTTTTCAGCCAGTATTGCAGAAAGTGCTTTTTCGGGTAAAGGTTCTTTTTGCAAAATAAGGTGTGCCAAAGAATCTGCAGGATATGAAGCATTTGTAGCAGAACCATTTTTCTCCATATTATTTTTCAGATTCAAAAATTCCAGAATATTTGGGTATGGATACCCGTTTTTCAGCAGAAACGAGATTTCTTTATTTTGTTCCGGATCGGTGATCGACCGGATATTTGGCGGATAATGATCAGGAAGGACAGAAAAATAAAACAGAGGTTTGTTCAGTCCTTCCGATATATATATTTTTGAGTATTCAGAAGTCCTCAGGGCGGCATCCTGCCACGACATACCACGATTTAGCATGATGGTTTCGACGGGATCTCCGGGCACCAGATTTTTTAATAAAAAGGCCAAAAACACGACCATAAATAAACCGGGAAAAAGCAAAATTATCCTTTTTAACAAATACTTCCCGGACATATTTTATTTTTTAGTTGCTCGTTTGCCGATCATCTCAAATTGATTGACAGCATATCCCGGCCTTTTTTGGGTTGCATTTCCCTTCCAGATTTTGTTTAAAATGATTCTTTCTGCCGGTACAAACAAATAAACCATAGGTTGATCATTGTATATGATTTCCTGAAGTTTTTTGTACAAAGCGGCTCTTTTTTTGAGGTCATTTTCGGCCGGGATTTGTGTCAAAATATTATCAGCTTCAGCATTATAATAACCGGTTTCGTTGGCACCGGAAGGATTGTCAAATTCGGAGTGATACCGTGTTTTCAAATCATCCCAGGTATTCAGATCTGTCGATACGACACTGGGAACAAGGTGGTAATTTCTGGTTTTGATATGTTCACTTCTGACCGCCTTAAATTCTTTTTCAATCATATTGATTTTGATTCCAACTTTTTGAGCATTTTGCTGGAGCAACAAGGCTACCTGATTTCCCAATTCCTGACCGGAAACATACATGTCCAAAACAAGTTCGGTTTTTTTTCCATCCAACGTTTTATCCAGGGTACCGTCATTGTTGCTGTCTTTCCATCCTGCGTCGGTGAGGAGTGATTGTGCATTTTCCAAAGAAAACGGAATGGGTTTTACATCCTTATGGTAATATGATTTTGAAGGATGAACCGGCGTAGCGAGTCGTTGACCGAAACCGTTTTCCAGTTTGTTGAGGATGTGATCGACATCAACGAGATGGGCCAGCGCTCTTCTTACTTTTTTATCATTGAGTTTCGGATCTTTATTGTTGAGAAGAATGACATAATATTTTGTCAGCGAAGGTGAAAAAAATTGAAATTGGTCTTTATAGGTTTCATCCTTTTGTAAAGCGAGAAAATCATCGTCATCCACGTTGTTCATGATATCGATATTACCTTCTTTAAGTTGCACCATGGCAGCCACATCATCAGGAATCATGTGAAAAACGATTTTGTCCGGGTTGTTTTTCAGGTGATCGATTTGTAAACCGGTTCCCCAGTAATCCTGTTTTTTTTCAAGCACCAGATATTGGTTTGATTCCCAGGATGTAAATTTGTAAGGTCCGGAGCCGCTGATTTTTTGGGAAGAATATTCCAATCCGTTAAATGATTCGGCGAAAGCCAAAAAACTGCTGTCAGCCATGACTTGTTTTTCGTATACTGTGTCCGATGCCAATTTTGAAAGATCAAGACGTTCCAAAATATTTTGAGGATCATAAAAATATGCAGGATAAATCTCCCATTGGATACATAATTCCAGGGCGTTCATGTCATCTTTGTACATGATCACCGAAAACTTTTTGGGATTGGAAGGGTCTTCTTCGACAGCAGCAATATTGGTCAGAATATCTCTGTATCTTGAGGTATTATTCAAAGGCATCCGGATAGCTTTCAGACTAAAAATGTAATCTTTGGCAGTTATCTGGCTTCCGTCCTCCCAAACCGCTTCCGGTCTGATTTCGATATCAAACCGAATACCTCCGGCGTAAGGTCCTGACGAAATGAGTTGTTTTTCAGGTATTTTGGTGATGAGTAAGGGTTCGAGTTCCAAAGATTCGCTGTTGTAATCAGCGAGTGGTAAAAAAATGTATTGATATATTTCTCTGGCAGCAGAATTGGGAAAAATAAGAGGATGAAGACGTTCGGGATCTTTTTCGATGCGGACATGTATGGTATCATCCATCGATTCCGCGTCAGTTTTGCAGGATATTAAGGACGATAAAAGGAACAAAAACAAAATGAAGGAAATAAAACGCATCATAATAAACGAATTAAAAGTGACATTACAAGGTAACATTTCAGGTTTGCAAGCCTGTTCTTAAAACCCGAAATTTACTTAAAGGTCAAAATTACAATATTATTGTCATTTATTTTGACAAATCCTTATGCTAATTGATGGAAAAAAGGGTTTAAATCCGGAATCCGAATTAAAAATTTATTGCGAATACATCTGATTTCATATTTACTTTGGTGCTCATTTTTTCTTCCTCAATGCAGGGAAGACTTTTTGGTCTTAAGACGAGCTAACTATGTTGGCCTGTTTCTCACAAAACAAAACTCAAAACCTTTTCCGGGAAAAAGGAAAAAAATTACAACGTTTAAAGACTGCTCAGAGCCGTTTCAACTTTTGTAAGGCATTCTTTTAATTTTGAATAATTGTTTGTTGAAAGTTTTGCAAGAGGCAATCTGACTTCATTGGAACAAAAACCCAAAATTTCCATGGCAGACTTGATACCTACAGGATTGCCTTCGATATATAACCACTGATGCAGGTCATAAAGGGCCATATTGAGTTGGTTAGCTTCAACATATTGTTGATGTAATGCAAACTTTGTCATGTCTGAAAATGCTTTGGGAAGGGCATTTGCGATCACGGAAATCACTCCGTCGCCACCCACACAAATCATGGGAAGCACAACTTCATCATCGCCGGAGATGACAAGAAAATCAGCAGGTTTGTTTTTGATAATTCGTGTAGTTTGAATCAGGTCGCCGGAAGCTTCCTTGATACCTATGATATTTTTGCTGTATTCAGCCAAACGAACCGTTGTCGTCCATTCCATATTTGAGCGGGTTCGTCCGGGAACATTGTATAAAATGACCGGAACCGGAGAAGCATCAGCCACGGCCTGGTAATGCAGGAAAATACCTTCCTGAGAGGGTTTGATATAAGCAGGTGAAGAAGAAAGGATGGCTGAAATACCGTCAAAATTGTACGTTTTGATTTTTTTAACCAGAGCGGCAGTATCATTCAGCCCAAAATTTCCTGCGACAAGAGGAACCCTTCCATTGATGTGTTGGATACAAAAATCAAGGATTTTGCGGGCGTCTTCATCACTCAGGGTTGCGGTTTCGCCGGTAGAGCCGAGTGCTACAATATATTGAACGCCACCATTTATAACATGTTCGAGAATCCGTCGGAGACCTTCGTAATCCACTTCATTGTTTTTGAATGGAGTAATGATAGCCACACCTGTTCCGATAAATCTTTGATCTTTCATTTTTTACGTTTTACTAAGGGTTTGCAGAGATAAAAAAACAGAATCGATCATTTTTTGATAGGATAATTCCGGGGAAATATCAATCAAAAGATCAAAATATGATTCTCCTTTCGGAAAATGAATACCAATTTTAAGCAGTGCATCATGAGCGAAAGTGATGTAACGCAAATGATCAAAAAAGTGATGGCACACCACGATTAATACATCTGACGGTGAGGAAATAAATTCCTGAACGGCAGGATTATTCGGGATTTGGTTTACGCCGATGTCTTTGAGAATGTATTTATTATCTTGTTGTTCTGCATTTTTATCAAGGGTTGAAATAAAAGAAAGGGTTGATACCTTTTTGCCTTGCTTTTGTAATAAAGAGATCATCTTTTGGATGGCAGTTTCGTCTTCCCCTGCAGAATATTCATACAAAATATAAATATTCGACATCGGATTGTTCTGATTTTTGCGCCCTGAAGATTTCTTTTTTTTAAGTTCGGCCAAAGCTTTCAGAAACAACCATCTTTTGAATGCTGCATACATGATCAGCTTTTAATGGCTGATTCGTCGATAGCAAAATTACCCATTTTACTGTATTTGTCTATCCTTTTGTCCACCAATTCATCAGCAGTTAAAGGAAGCAAAGCGGCCAGTTCTTTTTTAATGTGAGATTTCAGGGATTTGGCCATTTTTTCCGGATCGGTATGAGCTCCGCCAAGGGGTTCTTTGACGATATCGTCTATCAGGCCGAATTCTAACATATGGTCGGGAGTCAGTTTGAGCACCTCCGCTGCCTGTTCTTTAAAGTCCCATGAGCGCCATAGGATGGAAGAGCAGGATTCCGGAGAGATGACGGTATACCAGGTATTTTCCAGCATAAAAACTTTGTCTCCCAGGCCGATGCCGAGGGCTCCTCCGGAAGCACCTTCACCGATGATATAACAAAGGACGGGAACTTTAAGCTGTGCCATTTCGAAGAGATTGCGGGCGATGGCTTCTGCCTGACCTCTTTCTTCAGCTTCAAGGCCCGGGAAAGCGCCGGGAGTATCTATAAGGCAGATGACCGGAATTTTAAATCTTTCCGCCATTTTCATAAGGCGCAAAGCTTTGCGGTAACCGTCGGGATTTGCCATACCAAAATTGCGGTATTGTCTCATTTTGGTATTGATACCTTTCTGATGGCCAATGATCATTACAGATTGATTGTCCAGTTTTGCCAGACCGCCGACGATGGCTGTATCATCTTTAAAATATCTGTCACCGTGTAATTCTATAAATTTTTTACACATCTGATCTATATAGAAAAGGGTATAAGGTCTTTCAGGATGTCTGGAAAGTTGTACTCTTTGCCATCCGGTGAGGTTGGAATAGATTTCTTTTTTAGTCTGTTGAATCTTTTTTTCAAGCTCTTTGATATTATCGCTGACGTCAATAACCCCTTCCTGACTTACCTCTTTTAATTTTTCTAATTGTTCGTAAAGAGTTTCTATGGGTTTTTCAAAATCTAAGAATACCATAATCTTAAGTTTATTAAATGGTTGGCCATTATTTGGAGGCACGAAATTAGCAAGAAAAAGCGGAAAGCCGGCCTTGTTCAAAAAAATTATTAATTTTTATCCTATTTTTTTTTGTGGTTTAAAAACAGTAGCTATCTTTGCGTCGCTTTTGAAGAAAAGCAATTTTGGATTGGTAATTCAGTTGGTTAGAATACTTGCCTGTCATCCCGTTGTGAACAACGGGACGGGTTCGATTCCAGCCAGTCCGCCAAACAAAGAATGAAAAAACAAAAGGAACACGGATTGGTAGTTCAGCTGGTTAGAATACATGCCTGTCATCTCGTCGTAAACGAAGAGACGGGTTCGATTCCAGCCAGTCCGCCAAACAAAGAATGAAAAAACAAAAGGAACACGGATTGGTAGTTCAGCTGGTTAGAATACATGCCTGTCACGCATGGGGTCGCGGGTTCGAGTCCCGTCCAGTCCGCAAGAAGCCTTGGTAATCATATGATTATCAAGGCTTTATTATTTTAATGATGTCAGAGGTGCGGTCAGAGGTGCGGTTTTTGGTGGCTTGCTATACTTTTTTGTAGGTCTTTCATATGAAATTGAAGCTATTCTCCAAAAAAGTGTAACAACCCTAACCGGGATTTTTCAGACTTTTTAGTGTTTCAAAGTTAAATTACTATAATCAATATCCAAATGGTTCTTTATGAAATTTTATAACTAAGCCAAATGGGTATTCACATATGTGTAAAATGTTTTTGAATATTTAGGGTATAACATTCTTAGTTTTTAAAACCAAGGCAGGGCAGATTTTTTAGTAGATATTAATGGGGGGGGGTGTTTGGAAAAGGCCACCAGGGGGGCGCTAACTAAGGTAATATCTGTTGTCCTGCACCCATATTTTTTCTATGTAGTTAGTTTGAGTTAGGTTTTTTTAAAAATCTTAATGTGTGGGGAACTATTTTTAAAGTGACTAATGTTGATTAATGAGGACCAAACTCAAATAAAATGGATGAATTGATTAAAGAGAAAATACAAATGATTAAAAAAACACTGAAAATATTTTCTGGAATTCTGGTGACTGTAAATTCAGATAAAGAATATGAGTACCCTGATGTTTCAAAAGAATTTGAATATTTTAAGTCAATATATTACGAACAATTTCCATCAAAATTTGAGAAGTTATATGCTATTAAAATACTTGATAATTACATAAACAATGATTTGGGTTATAAATTTCAAATTACGAGCGAATACGATGATGATGAATCAAAAATTTTTTTTTGGTCAAATTTGGTTCGTCTAAAGGTTGTGGAATACTTCCCTCCTATGAATGACGATTATTGGTCCATAGGCTGGACAGGATATGATTTTGATATTAGAGAAGATGAAGAATTTGATGAAACTACTAAAAAATTTACATTAGGGTTGTTAGAAGAAATCAAATTAAAGTTTTCTAAATTTAAAGACGAAATCGATGTACAAATTATGAATTCAGATTATGAAGATAAGAAAATTCAATCGCAAAATCCAGATCGCGAGTTAAATGATAGTCATAAAAAAGAAATGGATGAAATCATTAAAAGTTTGAATACTGTGGATACAGGTAAAAAATGGTCTTATTGTTTTAAAAAAGAAGAAGACTTAAATTTATTTGCCGAACAGTTAGTTAGACACTTCAATAATTTGAAAGAAATTAATATTGACAAACCTATTATCAATAAATCTAAATGCAAAACAAGATTTTCTAAAAGGTTGAGAACAATTTATAAAGACCATAGTAACAAAGGTAACCTTAGTAAAGACATAAATTTCATAACTTTGTTAAAAAAATCGCTTTCAGTTTACAATGGTCTTAGTGATGATCAAATATTAAGTTGTCTTCAAAAATAGTCAATTTTTACAGATTATTAACAATTGGCACGGTTATTGTTTTTAATCCATTAGGGAAGAAGTTCACTGTGTGAATACAAAATTTTACAGCGATTGAAAAAACAAGCTCAGCATCAAATAAAATAATAAGGACCATTACATATAAGGATCGCCGCAATTTTAAATAGTATTCTTCCATACTTTCAGCTATTTCATTTTAATCATCTTCATGTACTACAATGAATTATGTAGATGATAAGTGAAGTATGTTTTAAATTATGGATTCTTTCAGACTTTAAAAAGATATTTCAGGGTTTTATGATACCAGACTGTCAACATCATTACACATTCTCCATTTATGGTTTGGGTCATCAGCGTTAAAATAATTTTTTGAAAGTAACGTAGGGTAATTTGCACGTAAGGCAAGGGTTTCATACTTGTATGTTATTCTTATACAATTCCGTATATATTTATATACAGGGTTATTTTCTATTGCATATACCTGAAATCACACAAGTCTGTTGGCATTATGTATACACCAAATGTATGTAGTTTTTATTGCATACCAGGTAAGCTATTTATACAATTTTACTTTGTAACCATAACCAAATTTAAAAAAGATGAAAATGAAAGTCAAAATCACTAAACCATCGGTAAAAACACACCTCTTTAGTCAAACATTTCTTGTTTTATTTCTGTGTATTGGCATAGGTCTGAATGCCCAAACAAACTATTATCAGGATTGTCCATCCTCTTTTCCGGTTTGCGATATGAAAACCTACCATTTTGACGATATGGGAGGAGTCGGTCAAATCAGTGATGATATGCCACAGATCAGAGCAAAAGCCGAGTTTTTTAAAGAGACCAATAGTATATGGTTGAAGTGGAAAGTAGCTAAAAGGGGTAGTCTTTCTTTTATTATTACCCCAAATGTTTTGGAAGATGATATTGACTTTGTCATATTCAAAAAAACGAACAGCACTTGCATATCAATGACTGAAATCAGATCACTTACTACCGGTCAAAACATAGATGATTCGCCAGCCACTTACATAAAATGTAGTGGTATTGCAGGATTGGCGGATGATGCCAATGATGAATATGATCATGCAGGATGTACTGAATCATCAGACAATTTTCTCAAATCCATAGACATGAATGAAGACGATGAATATGTTTTGTTTGTCAACAATTTTGAAAGTACCAACGGTTTTTCCATCAGTTTTACAGGAGATGCCGTGCTGCAGGCATGGGATGATTGTATCCTCTCTAAAGCGGGTATCGAAATCACCCGTCTTTTCCCCAATCCTACCAAAGATTATGTAACCCTGGAATTTTCTGCCAAAAAGGACGTGGAAACAGAAATTTCTTTAAGTGACATCAAAGGAAGAAAAATATTTATAAAAAATGTAATACCTGTCAGTGATCTGCACCGCGCCCAACTTGAAACCGACAGATTGGCTCCGGGATCCTATATCGTACAGATCAAACAAAGTGATAAAGTCTCATCTAAAATGCTCATAAAAATTTAATACCAAATTCATTCTTTAACCATTCAATTGTGATACAATGAAGAATACCTTAATCATCCTTACTACACTCTCTCTCCTGTTCATTTACTGTAATACATCTTTTGGTCAAATCGCAGGTTCGGGCAATGACCTGTCCTCCTTGCTTCCATTGTTGGAAGGCGAAAAACCCGGAGATAAAAAGAAAGCAGGAGGAAACCCTGAACATGATGCCTGGCCGAAATGTACACCACCGGCAGATGTATCCTTGCAAAACGATAAAGACGAAAGTGTTTTGGTATGGAGCAAATCCGGCAATCAGGCAGAATATGAAATAGAAGTCTTTTATGAAGAAGATGGTAAAGAAATAGTCGAAAACAAAATTACCACCAAAAAAAGTAAGTATGTCATCCCAAAAACCTATACCCGAAACTACAAATCGCATAAAGTAAGAATCCGGAAAATATGTTATTCCCAAAACGGAAGTATTTTTCACAGTGATTGGGTGGTGATGGCGTCGGTGGCACCGTGTAATGTAAATTCTTACATTTTTGGAGAAAATATTTTGTGTCCTGTTTCGGCAAATTTAACCGCTCATCCAAATGATACTGCCAATTACAGTTACTTGTGGAACACCTCAGAAACAACACCATCAATCACAGTTTCATCAACAGGTATATATCATGTTACTATTACTGCTGGTGCATGTACTTATAAAGACACTTTTGAAGTAAATGAAGCCAAATATGTAGATATTGCAGAAACTTCAATTAATATTTGTACCAATTCAAGCCGGACCATTTCAGCAAGTGTGCTGCCATCAGGAAATATGTATGGCATATCATGGCAAGTCGCTCCTTACGGTACACAAAATTGGCAAAATGTAACAGATAATAATCCTCAAGGCGTAACATATTCTGGCGCTAATACTCTCAATCTTGGTATTAATGCAATTAATAGTTTACCCTTAGGAACATTTCACTACAAAATTAGTGGATATATTTTTTGTGGAAATTCCGAAAATAATTATCAAAAATCTGATATTGTAGACATCACTTTCCAAAATTGTGATTGTTCCCCCTCGGTATCTCCTTACCTCGTCGAATGTCCTGAAGGTCCTTTTACCCTTACAGCATCTGAAGGTTCCGGCTACTCATGGAGTCACGGACCGACTACAAGACAAATTTTGCTTGATCCACCTAATCAAACAACGAACTATATTGTGACGGTCACTTGTGACAACGGAGGTACAGGTACTGCCACAGCTGTAGTCAATATGGACGGGTGTAACGGAGAACCTTATGCGACCATTGATGCTGTACAATGTAAACCGGGAACAACTTTATATGAAGTCCTGGGGACAGTCTATATTCCCGAACCTGATGGATATCAGGTAATCATCCACGATGTAGAGGGAAATGTAGTTACTACTGTACAAACCAATACAACCACCACCGAATATAGTTTTACCCTGGAAGATTTGACTCCTGACAATCAGTATCATTATGTTCAGTTTAGTGAGGGTGGTTTTGAGAATTACGAAAAATTTTATTTTGCACCGGCCCAATGTCTCAATATCCCTTGTAATATATATGATGTCACTGCTACCCCAACCTCTTGTATACAACCAGACAATGAATATGATCTCAGTGTCACATTTTCTGTGCTGAATCCTCCGGCAAGAGAAAGCGCTACCATAACAGTTGAGGGACATAATGTATCCACAACTATCATGATGACGAGCGGGCAAACTACCTATACCGTCACTTTTGAAGGTTTGTCAGCTGATGGTATTGAACATAGGGTTCTGGTGACATCTCCGAGTTGTAATGGGGCAAGTACTATCTATCAGGCACCCGATGCCTGTTCTGAATTACCGACAGCCAGATGTAATGATCCATATACGTTACCAAACATAACCAATCTAACCCCTCTTCAAACCTGTATCCCGGGCAGAATTCTGACAGTGGCAGGTATTCCGTTTAAAGTAACTCAAGTCAGTATAGCAAATGGTTCCTTTACAGGAGAAGGTCAGATAACCATTCCATTTGCTGAAAAGCCTCTTAAAGTTACTTTTAGTAATATTCAGGTAAATACTGATTATGAAGTATTCAGTGGTGAAGTGAAAGGTGTTAGATTTCCTGCGGCACCGAACTATAGTATTCCTGCAGGGACCATAAATTTTGGCGGAGACATCTGCGTAGTCGACCCTCCGGAAGAAGGTAAAGATGAAGATGGGTTTGATAAAGTAACAGGCTTCAATGACCGGGGATACAAAAGAGATGGATTATTTTACCCGGACAGCACAAGACATGACCCTCGTGGGTATGATATTACAGGTATGCATCGTAATGGAACACCTTATGATGAATTCGGATGTGATGTAAATGGCATGGACGAAAACGGACAGGTGTGTGTCAGAGATAGTGTTGTAAAAGCATTTATCGATACTAATACCCCTTTGATCAGTGGAAAAGTTGATACAGGAATCACTAATGTCATTGATGATTTGACACTGAAACTTTCAAAACTGAATTGTGACTCTATCAAAACCAAAATAACAGCAAGTTTACCTGCCGGTTCAGATAACAAAAAATATATCGCAGGTGTAAACGATGAATATATAAATCCGGGAATGAGTGCTCTGTTTACGGAAGAACCCAAACCTTTGACAAATAATTCGGGCAGAGATTCTGTTATGGTGACTTTGGAGCAAGATCATATCAATTTATATAAATGTGATTTATTTAGTAAAAAGTACAACGATATAATAGATAAACTAGATACCGCAGATGTGGAAAAAATCAAAACCTTTGTAAAACAAAAACTTAAAACCCTTAGCCGGGAAAATGTGGACTTGTTTAGCCAAAATGAAGACAAGTTTGCAGAATGGATTATGGCCATGATCCTTGAATATTTAGAATCAGGTCCAAGTTACGGTTCAAATTATCAAAAACATACCGAATATGATTATGCTTATTTGAAACCAGAGATGTATTCAGGCGACCAATCTAAGGGATACAACCCTTTGTCATCAATGGCTGGTGATGAAAATTTCTTTTCGGATAACACCACATTAACTGATGAAGACAAAATATGGATGTTTGAACAAGGCTTCAGAGAAATCGATGGTGTAAGCCGCGGTCTTTATCTGGAGGAATTATATAATCAAATGATAATTGCAACCGGTGGGGCTTCCGGTGATGAAATCACCATGCCAATTGCTTTAACAAAAAGTAAAGATGCGAATAATTATAATATATATTTAGATAATATTACGATTTCACCAGCGGGTGGAAAACTGGATGCATATTTTGTATATCAGGATCAGAATTCTGATAAAAAATTTGTTATGGAGGCCCAAAGTCTGAATTGGGGTTTGGGTGGTATGATTGGTGAAACAAAGTTGAATCTTAAAACCAATGTCGAAATCAGATTATCCAATGCTGCTATGTTGAGGCTACTTCCTGTTCCAAATCAGGGATCAGGTGGATGTTTTGTGACCTGGGACTGTAGTGGCTTTCAAAGAATGGGTGTGGACGCAGAAATTGAATTATGTCGGGACATGGTAATCCCATTGGATCCAGTGACACTCCAGGAACTACCTAATGAAAGGTATTCCATCCGGATCAATATGGAAATTGCCAGCTGGTCCGACTTTTATTTTGAGATAAATGGCTCGGAAAGCATCAGACCATTTACCACTCCGGGTAATAAAGAAATGAAATGGTTGGTTCATCATATTGCAGTAGATATGAGTGATGCAAAATCACCGACAAACATACAAATGTTTGAAGGTTATCACCACCCACTCTACACCCAGGGAAATTTTGCCAAAGAATGGCGAGGTTTTTATATGGGTGAGTTGAGTGTCACCATGCCAAACTCTTTTTCTTCCGGTGGTCAACAGGTTCAAATTTCCGTGGAAGACATTGTCATAGATGACATGGGAGTTTCCGGATCAATCGCCGGAAATGGGGTGCTTACGTTAGATGACGGAAACCTTTCAGGATGGCCTTTTTCTATTGACGAAATAAAAATCACCATATTACATAACAAGTTTCTGGCTGGTGGTATGCGAGGAAAAATAAAAATACCGGTATTTGAAGATCCGATGACCTATGCCGCATCTGTTGCTGCCAATAAATACATATTTACGATAACTTTGGGAGATACCCTTCATAAGATGAATGCTCTTTTGGCAGATGTAACTTTATTTCCTGCCACGAGTATAACGGTTACGTACGAAAATGATCAATTTGTAGCAATAGCTAATCTTTCAGGGAAAATGGATATTAAAGGCGGTAATGTTGTTTCCGTTAATTTTCCGGAAATCCAATTTAATAATTTCAGGGTCTCGAACAAGGAACCACATTTTGATACCGGAACATGGCAGACAAAAATCAACATCAAGGCAAATCTTTATGGCTTTGAAGTTGCTCTGCGAAATATTAAACCATTTACCCCATCCAGCGGAGAACTGGGAATAAGTTTTGTTTTAGATCTCACATTACCTGCTAAGCTTAGTGCCAGCGGAGGATTTGAAATCATAGGAAAATTGGATGCTGATAACAAAGGTCGTCAGAAATGGGTATATAAAGATTTTAATATGAATTCTTTCGGAATTGATGTTAAGTTTTCAGCAGGTCACATAATAGGATATTTAGAAACATTTAAGGGACATGCCACATATGGAAGAGGATTCAGAGGTAGAGTAAGTATGGAATTTACCGCATTGGGCAAGGTGGATTGTATGGCTTTATTTGGCAGAAGCCCTCAGGATGTCAGATACTTTTTTATCGATGCATCTGTTGACCTGGCCGTAGGTATTCCTGCTCCTCCGTTGAGTATAGACGGGTTTGTAGGTGGTGTGGCCTATCACATGGATGTTGATCCCGCAACAAGTCATAATGGTAATAATAATAAAGGATTGCCGGTGGATTATGGTGAATCAATATCGGGTGCAACTTACACTCCCAATTCTTCCAAAGGCCTTTATCTAAAAGCAGGTGTAAAACTCTCTCTTTCATCCAGTAAAATAACGTTTAATGGTATAGTAGCCTTTGAAATAATGTTTAATAGCGATGAAAGTGATCAGGGAGGAGGAGTAGCCTGGATTGCTTTTGATGGGAAAGGTCAGTTTATGGCTGAAAATGTTATATCCGGAGACCTCGAACAATCAGAAGGAAGTAAACCCACAGGAATTGATGGAAGTCTGATTGCCCATATCAGAATAACATATGATTTTAACAATAAAGTATTGTCTGGTAGAATTGTTGCCTTCCTTAAAGTGGGTAATATTATGCAAGGAGCTGGCGATAACGGTAAAATGGTAGATGCAGACATCCACATCAGCAAAGAAAAGTGG
This sequence comes from Saprospiraceae bacterium, assembly GCA_022842725.1. Classification (GTDB taxonomy): domain Bacteria; phylum Bacteroidota; class Bacteroidia; order Chitinophagales; family Saprospiraceae; genus OLB9. The sequence continues at coordinate 35,150 of JALHOZ010000007.1, read as the reverse complement.
TACATATATATCGGCACGCCAACCAAAAGGTGCGGTATTACTACCAATATTCTGGGTTTAAAAATAGAATTCAGATCTTATCTTGATATAGGTAGTGTGATACCTGACTTGCCGGATTTACCTGCTAATGTCAGGGCTATAGCTCCCCAGGTTAAAAAATTAAGCCCTAGTGCATTCAGAGGCGGAGGATTTTTATTCGGAGCCTCTCTGGAGATAGGCGCCAAAATAGATGTGGGGATTGCCTCCGGAGAGTTGAAAGCAGCTTGTGGTTTTGACGTTATCTTAAAAAATTATGGAGAAAATGCTGTTTGTGCCGGTGAATCCGAGACATTAGGTATCAACGGATGGTATGCCATGGGTCAGATGTATGCTTACATGGAAGGTAATGTCAAAGTCATGGGTGTCAACGTTATATCTGCCGGAATGGCGGCTGTACTACAAGCTCAACTTCCAAATCCGTTTTTTGCGCAAGCCACAGTAGGGGTCCGGGTAAAAACCTGGCTGGGCTCGTTTAATAAATCATTTAAGGTTGAATTGGGAGAATTTTGTGCTATACAAACTGACCCAAATGATCAGAGCCCAACAATACAAGCTTTAGGTATGAGAGTATTTAGTAACATTACACCAACCAATGATTCTGAGGATATGGAAACTGAAACCAAACCTCTTATCACGTGCAATGTACCATTTAATGAAATAATAGAAACCGGTGATTCAAAATTTGAAGTAAAAATGAAGGAAGTTAAAATTCAGTCATTAAAAAACAATTATTCTTATTCCTTTACTTCAATATGGAATGGCTCGAAAGATGAAATGGAGCTTGAAATGGCTCAAATATTTGCAGCTCATGACAGCGTAAAAATAATAGCTATTGCAGAGGTATTTAAAAACAATGTAAAAATAGCGTCAGATACTATTATTTCAATATTTACTTTAGGAGAACCCTTAGACGGAATTCCACATGGCAACATAGAATATTCATATCCTATTAACGGTATGCATAATTTCCATAAAGATGAATACAATCGTTATCAGGGTTTTATACAATTAAAATCAGGTATGCCTGAATTGTTTTACAACATACCTGAAGGTAAAGATCAGGTCATGAAACTAACAGTACACGGAAGTAAACCAACATATTTTGATTATAAATATGACGGGTTGAATGGTACTATTACATTTCCTATGGACCCGGCAATGTTGGTAAATGAAAAAGTTTATTCACTTGAAATTGTCAGAGTGCCATCCGGTTCATACAATAAAACCACGCCTTCAAAAGGAGTTGATATCAATACTCAGGCAAACCAAATCTCAATGGGTGGGGTTATGGGATATCCAAGCAGCTCTTCTAATCAGGCAGGTTCTGATTCAAATCAAGATAAAGTTGAAACTTCATTGTATCAGATGTTTTTTAGAGTAAGTAAGTTCAATAAGTTTCAGGATAAGTTTGTAAACAAAATTTCCCAGAATGATGTGATTTCTCTGCTTGAAAATTTTGATACATATGAAAGTGAAAACCTTATTTCTATGGTTTTATCAAACAATGATTGGTTAGCTAAACAGGTTTACAGAGCTACAAATGTATCAAGAACGGACGAAATCGAATTAAATACAGACGGTGAAATGCATCGGGTCAACAACCAACATTTTATACCGATTGGTATGGAGTACAATGAAGAATTTATAAATTCACTTGTTGACAAAATCGGTATTATAAATTTTACACCTGAATCAAAAACAATCAATCACCCTCAATTTAAGGCGGGAAATATTCAATACAATGGAGAGGAGGGAAAAGGAAAAATTTCATTTAAATTTGTTGATGTCTTTAAAAACATACATAATGCTTTTAAAAATAGAATTAATAATATTTTGGTTCAAATGGAATATGAACCAAATGATTTTTTACATATTCCGTATCCTTTAAGTGATTATTATTATAATAATTTTGAGCAACCACAAAAAATATTGATAGTGATGTACAGGTTACCTACAAATTTAACAACGTCTCAATTCCTTATTCAGTATTAATCATATATGTTTAAAAATTAAATCAATTGTCATGAAGATATTAAATGTTATATTAACAATATTATTCTTTTCATTTTCCCTTCAGAATTCTGTATCAGCTCAAAACGGAGACGTTCTGCCTGTAAAAGCTATTTATGACTCTCTTGAAAATAAAGTGTATCTCAGATGGGCACCTAATAATGCCGATGATTGGTTTACATCTTTAGAAACTGGATTTATTATCAGAAGAAAAAGAGTTTTAGATTCCCAAAGTAATATGGTTAATGAACAAGTTTATACTTTAGGAAATGTAAATGTTTTTTCTTCAGAAGAATGGCAATCATTTCAAGGTGGTAATCTGGAAACTCTAGCTTTGGCTGCTAAGAACTTAGTAAATCAGGATAGTTTGGAAGAATATCTGACTATTCCTGATTCTTCACAAATAAAGTTGGCAGATGCGTTAAAATACAATCAGGCAAAAAATGATTTTTTCACCTATGCAATTTTAATGGCAGACCAAAACTTTGACATTGCTAAAGGATTAGGGTTAGCATTTGTTGATTCATTTAATTTTCAACAAGGTCATACATACGCTTATTCAGTAAGGTTAAACTCATTGGACTCAATTCAACCTAGGGGAGAATTTATGATTCAAATCAGTTCAGCTAATGGATTAACACCTCCCTCCAAACCTTTTACATCAGGTGGAAATAAAAAAGCGGAGATCTCATGGAGTACCACAGGTATCGACAAACAATATTCATATTACGATATCTTCAGATCGGATGATAATGGCACAAGTTTTCAAAAGGTCAATGCTTTCCCTTTTATACAAATGACAGATGTCAATCTTACAGAAGATACTTTGTCAACTTTTACGGATACAATACCACAAAATGGGGTTACTTATATCTATAAGGTTCGTGGAATTTCTCCTTTTGGTATTGAAGCGCCGTTTTCTGATACTGTACATGTAAAAGGAATTCCTCCATTGTTAAATCTCAACGTTAAACTTGATTCAATTATAGTAACAGAAAATATTACCATTTCCTGGACATTGGAAAGGATTTTTGCCGACAGACCTAGTGACAGCCTGAATATTACCGGATTTAATATTTATGAACGGGAAAAACCGGATGATGCATCTATAAAAATCAATTCAAGTTTGCTTCCATTAGGTTACAGAAATTATACATTTGCCCCTAATTTTGCTTCCGCTTACTACATGGTGGAAGCATTGGACGCCAACAACAGATCTTATATATCTATCTCTGTATTAGGCCAGTCCATAGATTCAATACCTCCTGCCGCCCCTGAAAATCTGACAGGAGAAGTAGGTCAAAACGGAACAGTAAGTCTTCAATGGGACCCGAATAACGAGGCAGACCTTCATGGTTACAAAGTGTTTTTCTCTAATGACATCGATGGTGACTTCGCTCAAATCACTAAGGATGTAGTTAAAGATACCAATTTTATCACCTTTACAGATCTTAGTTTTGGCATTGACAAAATCTTCTACTACATCTGCGCTGTCGACAAAAGATATAACATCTCCGCCAGAAGCAATATCGCCATCCTCAACAGACCGGACAAAATTGCTCCTGCCAATCCTCTGTTGTCGCACGTGCTACCGAGAGAAGAAGGTATGCGCATCGCATGGAAACTCAGCCATAGTGAAGATATCACCTTTCACTATCTCCAGCGAAAACTCAAAAACAGCACTACCTGGCAGACCGTCATCCAGATCAGAGCGGAAAGCCAGTTTCCTCCGATGAATCCAATGGACTTTGAGATGGTGCCGTCCAACTATATTGATACGACACAGCTGACGATGACGCAATACCAATACCGGTTGATCGCTGTAGATAGCTCCGGCAATATCGGTGCTTCTGAAGTCATCACCGTCAAACCTTATGACGACGGAATACGTGGTGAGATCGTATATCTGCAAGGTACCTTTTACGACCTCAGCAGCCCCAATGCAGCCATCTTACATCCTGACCTCAACATCATCCCCACCCTGCCCAATGGCAACAGCAACTTTATCGGCAAAGATGCGACCATCTTAAAATGGAGGTACAATACCAATTTTCCGTCGACACACCGGGACTTTAAGATCTATTTCAGATATGTCGATCCACAAAATGGTGGCGGCAGCGGTGGTGCAGGTGGCAGCGGCGGTGGTTCAGGCGAAGGCAGCAGCTCAACCCATGATGCACACGGTGACCTGTCCGACTTCAAACTCATCAAAACCATCACAGCTTATCAGGCGCACAAGATGGCAGATGCTATCGAATACAACGGATTTGCTTTTGCTCATGAGATTGCGCGCAAGGACAATACCAACCTCAACCTGGAATACAAAATCATCGCCACCCATAGTGACGGAGGATTTTCTATGCCGGAGGTCATCGTGGTGCAGGGCTTTTAATCCACATCGACAAATCGACAAATCGACAAATTGACAAATAAACAAATCGACAATAAAAAATATCTTTTCCAATGAAAAAATTAATCTTTATCACACTTTTAAGTCTCCTGGCAGTGAGCGGATGGGGGCAGGAAAAAAATAATAATGAAAGAAATTCCAGTGATTATTATATTTTTGATTTTACAGCATCAGAGGAAACTTGTCAGGAAGAACTCCAAAATGTTTGCGAAGATTTAAATGCTTATTTCAACGGACAGGTAAAAATCATATTGTATAAATCATACGCACCTATTGTTTATTTGAAAGATACAGTTGCAGTTAAGGTAAATGAAGAGTTCATCCTTGCCAAAGCACAATCTTTGGGACAAAATTACATCGTCTTTCATATGTTCGTGTCTAAATCAAATGGTACAGCAAAAGTTAAGGCACATTTTAAGATTGCTGATAATGTTTTTCAGTCAACAAGTTGTAGCAGTAAAAAAGTATTTCTGTTTGCTAATATACAACAAACGCTGGACGATTCAAAATTAAACAGCCTTACAAATTCTGATTGTGCCGTCAAAGATGCCTTAAAATACCTGCATACATCTTTGGATGAAAATTGCAACTTAAATCTGGAAGAAAAGCGCAACTGGTGGTTGAGTAATGATTTTGAGAGTATAGCTATGCCGGGGGTTGATATTGTCATATCACCTGATAGTTTATCCAATAATAAAAAAACGAGTGACCTAAGATCTGAATTATGCACCTATGTTGATTATACATTTGGAGAATTAAAATTGAAAACTGGCAATACAAACCTTACTTCAATATACGCCATTTTATCAGAAATAAAATCTGATTTTGATACTCTGAGGATAATAATATCTGATTATAGACTAAAGGATTCACTTGCTATAGATTACTTTAATCATGAAAAAAATAATCCTTCCTGCCAGGGTTTAATATGGATTCATTTTCCGGGCACTTTTGTGAATGGGGAGGATGAGGTTATGATCAGGGTAGCACGAAATAATGCTCCTGAATATGATGAATTTAATTACAGTTATGAAGAATTACAAGAAAAATATAGTATTGACACTGATTTTTTTGCTGATTTTTTCAAAATAGATTTCAGGCTTCAAAATCATAAAGAAGAAGTATTAGCCTTAATTAATATGATGAAAACCGGAAATCAATTTGAAGATTTTGCTGTTTTTTCGGATTTAGAATATCTGGCAGGTTTGGTTTCAGGATTTGGCGACGGGATGATTGAAGCCATAGATTTATTGTCCCTGGTAGCACAAGCTTCAGAAAAATTTAATGCTCAGAGTAACCCTTTATCTTCCAGTTGGTGGGCAACACTGTTTATCCATTATCAAAAAAAGAACAATTTTTATGAAGCCTTCAGGGAAAAATGGGGAGAAACTTATGAGTCCTGGAAATCATTGGCAAACAATAGTCAAAAACTATTTAATTACTTGTCAAATAATTACCTGAGAGGTGAACTGATGGCGTCATTCTCAAAAGCAGTGTTAGAAGGAGCTACAAAATGGGGTAAAGATATGGTGTTTTTAAATGGGAATTATGATGCCGGCTACGCTCATGGCAAAGTCCTCTTTGAACTCATTCCAATCTCATTTGCATTTAATGCTACTACCAAAGGTGCAATGTTTATAACACATAATAGTAAAAACATAGCTTTAGAAATTGGCGAAAATATTGGTAAAAATTTAGATGATGCTGCCAGAAAAAAGTTGATGAAAGATGCTCAAATAGCCGTTGACAAAAGTGCTCTTCTGACAAAACTAACAAATCTAAAAAACCTCGAAGCCTGGTTGAAGAACGGAAAAATGCCTGATTGGGCTCAGGGAGAATTATATAAGTGGTCTGATGCTCCCTCCATGCAAAATTATCTGCAAAAGCTAAATGGAGACATAGGCTCAAACTCAAAATGGAAAAAATACATGGAAGATAATGGAAAATCTTCAATGGACGCTTGGCGCTATCTTGCCAAGAAATATCCTGACAAAAATCATTGGTGTATTCCTTAATATTTTCTACATTTGTAAATTATTTATATTATGAAATTTTATAAAATATTTTTTTGGTCTTTTATAATATTCCTGACTTCAGCATTCTCAGGATATAGCCAGCCTTGTCATCTTTGCGATCACCTCACTAAGGATCTGAAAGAAGGTTCAACCGCTTTCCGCGAGTTTATGGAGCAGGATTTTGGCGCTGTTGGTTCGAAAGGGATGGAGGCTTGGAAAGGGTTGATAAAATCAGGTTTAAGGACTGATGTAAATTGGTTAACAACTGTTCGTAAATGGATAGATGAAGGAGTTACAGTAATTGACGATGTACTTCCAGTTCGATTTATGCAGAATGGGCAAGAAATTGCAAGAATTGTTGATGACAAGCTTATCCCTACAAGGTTCCATTTTGAAGGTACAGTTATTAATGAAGTAAAGTTGCCAAATCAATCATTTGGTAAAGATGTAGTTAAGGCTGCTGACGGTACAATTGGGTTTAGATACCAATTTCAAAAAACAAAGATTTATAGAGCTATGTCTAATGCAGAATGGCAAGCTGTTCAATCAAATAACGGTCTTTCTATTGGTAGCGGAACGGAAAATTTTGTATCAACAAGTAGGGCATATTCTGAAGGTTATATTGGGCAACCAGGATATGACGTTCTTGTCGAATTTACGGTACAACCTAAGACAATCCAAGATTTAGCAAGAATTGGGGTTAAAGATCAATCTAATTTAATTACGAATTCAGGGTTTGACGATTTGGTGCCAGTTTCTTCTGGTTGGAGTTCTACTAAAGCGTTTTTTAAAGGTGAAGGTACAGCTGTAAATATTGGTTTAGGTGCTCAATCGGTTAATACGTTTAATGATAACATTACGACTTTTGTAAGGCTAAATTAATGAACAGCGATATAATTAAATCAAAGATTAGGGACTGCACAATTACTTTCAAAGAGCTTGATGAATTCTTTGGAGATGCTTCAATTGATCGATCTGATCTAATAATAGAATTATTGAATGAAAGTTTAATAAATAAGAATGGAGTTGCAATTGATAATCTAATTTATGCAGCTTATAAAAATGGAGTTAACGAATCGTATATAGAAGTATTATGTAAATTAACCGAAGTCAGGGATGAGTGGCTTTATAAACATGAAGACATTGCTACCTTGCTTGAGAAAATAAAAAGCCCTGTAAGTATACCTTACTTATACCGTTTAGCAGATAACTTTGAAACTTCTGACATTCATAGTATTCCGTTAAAAGCGATGTGGGCATTAAGGGCAATTGGCAATTTAGAAGCGGAAGAAAGCCTAAGTAAACTGTGTCAAAGTTCAGATGAAAGGAAGGCTAAAATAGCTAAACAACAACTAGAATATTTACAAAAATCGAAAGAATCAACTTGAAGAGTAGAGTCTTTCATTAGGAAGTTGATTAATAGCTTCCTCCAGATTTTTAGGAATCAATAAGTGGATTTTTTTACAAAGTGGAGTAATGTCTGTTATGGAAACAATCCATTCATTGATGTATTTTTCTACGGCAATACCCGATAATCCAATTTGAATAGATCGATAAGGAAGCTTTTCTAAGTGTATATCACGTTCAGGATCCCATTGAATACGTACTGGTGCAGATTTAACTTTTTGTTCCCACTCTTCTTTTGATTGATGTACATCTGGATCAAAATGAGACAGGCAGGAATTATCTAAAGCCCATTGTAAGCCCTCTCTTTTTATTCGTATTGCCAAAACATGTTCTTGACCTTCTTTAGTAGCCCATCCACATCGATACATCATCCATAGAAATGATGGCTTTATCCATGTCATTCTTTCTGTCTTGAAGGGCGGTACAAATTTTTGATTGGCTAATGCTGGTATGGCTATGGCTTCACTGTAAGCTTGATATACGGTAATGGTTTTATCGTCATATACTGCTCTTATTTCGTTTAACTTGTTAGTCATAATTCTTATTTCAATTATAATAAAGGTACAAATATATTGTTTCTAATACCAAAATCAAAAAAAGTTAAATTTTCGAAGTCTGTATTTTTATACTCATTGCCTTACGTACAAATCCTCCATCCACAATATCATGCTCTCTGCACAAAAACATCCACAAAAACCACCCCAACCTACTCCATTACCCGTACTTTTGTTTTATCTTTGAAGTAGTGCTCTGTCAAGATAAAGAACTTAATTAAATGTTGTTCTTTTTTCGAATCTCTGCGTTAAAAATACTCACCGTAGCTACGGCTATGCCTGCGTTTTTTGCCTTGATCTTCAAAAAATTAACGGCCATTATAATTTAACTTATTACCTTTACAGAGCACTAGTAATACTAAAATGAACCATTTTTAATTTATGGTATGGAAGTTGGAATCCGGAATGGGGTATATATGTATAACACACAAAGAATAAACTTGTGGGAGTATAAAAAGGCAGGTATTTACAGAGGCACCAGTTGCAAACTGGCGCCAGCATCGGGGAACTAATGCAGGCACTTATAATAAACCATTAGACGAATGGGTTGATAAGATAATTGTACATTGTAAAGATGGTAAAATAACTCTAAAAGGTTAATAACATGCAGCTAATTAATTTCTCAGATTTAAAAGCTTCTTTTACTGGAAGTAAAAACTCAGGTTATTTTGAATTTACAATCCAAAACTATAATCAGGAAAATGAAACAAATTTATTGATATTAAGCAGTATTAAAAATACTTTTATAGTTAATAAGATTGAAACGTATTACAATTATGATAAACTAGAAAATTTAATCTCTGTAGAACATGGCTTTTGTACTAACTTTTTTTTCTATGGGTACAATGATAATAAAGAACCATATATTGATTTTATTAACTACAGCAATATTTTGAAATCGAGAATTTATAGAGATGGAATATTTGAGTTGATCATTAATGAGAATTTATTCACAGATGAAATATACTATTATCAGAACGGCGAAAACAATGATAGAGTAGCTTTTAATTATGCAGCTAAATTAAATCGAGAATTATTAAATGTAGCACTACAAAAAATTGAAAAAGACACAAATAGTGAAATATCTGATTATTATTGTGAACTACCAATTAAAATTGGTAAATATGGTTTTGATGATAATGCCTTTTTAGATTATGATCGACAGTTTTAATAATCTAAACAAAACCTTGTAATTTAGTTCTTGCGATAAAAGCATCGAGAAGGGTAATGACATGATCTTTATCCTTCTCGGTCATTTTAGTAACTTCCTTAATGTCTATACATATGATTTTTGTCTTTTTCGGGCGGAATTTATAACTTTGCTTTTTATGAGATATCTTATCCAAATATTGTTATCATTTTTAGATGTTAGAATACAATGGCTTGTGCTTTGGTATTTACCCCGGTAGGCATACCGATACAGAATGTTTAGCTATTGCACTATTTATTAGCCCATAAATCTGTTAATACCACAGCCTTCAGTTTGAAAAAACATCTCATGTTCTTAGTGTAAATGAGATTTATATAACAGAAACCCGGGCTAAACATGGTCATAGTCAAAGGCCGGACAAAAGAATTTAACCAAATGTTAGGGTATGATTATAAAATAATGATTAGGGTAAAAACAAATAATTTAAAACTTAAATCGTCCCTATAACCCAAATTTAATGTCCTAAAAAGGTGGTCTAAGCCAGTAACTAAGACAAATTCAACATACTCTATAAGTTTTGCCAAAAGATTTCGGCCGCCGTCTTACTTTACCACCATCACCCGATCCCGACCTTTTAGTATTCCGTTATGATATGTCATGATAAAATAAGTACCTGAGCCCAGGTAGTCAAGTGAGATAGATTGTTGTGATGGATGGATATCCATTATTTTTCTTCCAAAAATATCTAATACCACAGAGGTTGTGCCTTTCGGTGCCGAAGAAAAAACAAATCCATCAGTGACGGTAGGGTAAAAATATTTATTTTCAAGGACGGGGCTTTCATCTGTTGATGTTGTAATGCCGTAATACAGCACGATTTGTTTTTTATTCTCCGAAGATGTAAACGTGATATCTGTATGTCCGTCTCTGTTTATATCAACAAGATGTAAATTTTCTTTTACTAAAGTACCATCAAAAAAACCTACCTGATTATTATTGGTCAAAGATTGCAGCAAAACCTGTGGAAAATAAGTTCCATCTGCTTTACCTTCCAGAAGATAAAGCTGTATAACCTTAGGGTTTTCTTTCTGAATGACATAAACAATGTCCATATGGCCATCTTTGTTAAAATCATGAGCCTTTGCCATGATAACATCTCCTAAATCTTTGATCTGAGGTTGTGATACAAAAAGCGTATTTGAAAAATTGTTTGTATTTTCAATAACGAAAATACCATTGTTTTTTCCAGGGAGTAAAAGATCCAGATCGCCGTCATTATCCATATCAACCAATTCAATTCCCAAGGTGTTACAACAAAGTCCTGAAGGTGAAGCGATTTCCTTTTTTGTAAACGTTGAGTCCCCGTTATTAAAAAAGAATTTTATAGGCTTACCGACAGATTGAGTTACTACAAAATCTAAATGGCCGTTATTATCAATGTCACCGGTAGCCATAGTCTCAACATCATTATTACTTTGGTCAATCATTAATGATTCAAAGTTATTGTTCCCTTTATTAAACATTAAATACATTACATCTGCTTCAAAAGGTATGTCATCCTCAGCAATGAAGTCCATCTTCCCATCGTTGTTAAAATCTCCGTAACCTTTTATGACCTTATTCCAAATATTGAAAAAGGAATAAGTCCAATAGTTTCCTGTATTGTTGAAATAATAGATTTCGGAGTCAGTCAATATTTCATAACCTTCCTTGCCATTATAATCTCTGACATCCAGCACTGCTAAATTTGCAGATATAGGTAAATGAGATACCTTCTGATAGGAACCAGTGATGGAGTCTTTTTTATAAGCTAAACAATTTCCGCTATTAAATCCAAAAAACCAATGATTCGGATCTTCACCTACCAAAATAGGTTTAAATGGATTTCTCAATTGTAAATTTTGACCCGGGAGATCAAACAACTTATTTTCGGGAGAAAACCTGATTGTCTGCGTAAAGCCTAAGGAAGAACAAAATAAAAAAAGGGATGCAACAAGATATTTCATATGTAATGTTTTTTAAGTGATATAAATTTTGTGTAAAAATATAAAATGTTAGGAATTCTGAAAATATTTTGGTGTAAAAATTGAAAAAAGATAAGAAAAAGCTGTTTTCTTGTAAGATTCACAAAGTAAGAAAAATGAAGACAGACATTGTAATTATTCCGGATTTAAACGGTGATATTGAGTATCCCGAGGACAAAGATTGAGTATCGTATATGTGATCTATAAGGAAAGTATGAAATTTACAGACTTCCGAATACTGTTTTCAATTTGAGAAAATGGAGTTTTATGGGTATAGTATAATAAAAGTCTTTGGCTGTAGATAAAAATAATTTTTTTTTATTTTTTAGTTCCTGCATAAATAACTTATTATTAAAGAGAATCATATTAAATAATAAAATATATTATAAAATTGAGTGTGCCCAGAAATTTCCACCTTTTTCCCCATAAAAATCGATATGAAATTTGCACCTCAAACAAAAACATATTAATATGAATCAGGAAATTTCCTTTAACAATCTTCCGGCGGCTATAGAAAAGTTGCTGGATAAAGTCAATAGGATTGAAAATTATTTACTTGATGGCGAAAACAAGTCGGGTCAAATCGTAAGTAACAAACAGATATTAACAGCCAAGGAAACGGCGGAATACCTGAATATTACATTGCCAACTCTGCATAATTGGGTCAAACAAGGTAAACTACCAAAACATAAAATTGGTGGAACCAGAATTGGATTCAGAGCTGAAGAGGCAGAGAAATTATTATTCAAAGTGGAATCACGTAAAAGTTAGGATTATGGCTTTGGATTTTATGAAAATTAAGGTGACAGATGAACCAGATATTTCACAAATTAAGGAGGCACTAAATTTTCGACCTGAAGGATATTTGGAACCTGTGGAGCCTAGATATCCATTTGAGGTTGAGAAACATGGCTTGACTTTCAAACTGTACCTCAAAGACAATATCGAATACATTTATATAACAGGCTCTTTACATCACTTTTACAATTCGTTCAATTATTATAAGGAGCAAAATTATGATGACTTTACTTACACTCAAATGAAAGTTGCACTTTATCAATTGTCAGACCTTATAAATTGCACTTTAAGGAATATGAAAGTTGTAACATTTGAATTCGGGATTAATATAAGAAGTGGCATAAAACCAAGATATTTGATTAATAATATGCTCTATTTAAATGGGAAAGTTGTTCCTACAAAAGAACATTATCACAAAAATGGAGGTATACAGAAAATATTTCTTACGGATAGTTATTGTGTAAAAATATATGATAAATCAGCTGAATCAGCTCTTAATAAAAACGGAAGGTTAAATACAATAGAAGATTTACTTCGGATTGAAATCATATTTAAAGATTCTGCGTATTGTCAAAATTACGGGGACATTTATAGTTTAGCTGATTTTATGTCCTTCGAAAAAGTTTCAAATTTATACAAACACCTGATAGATCATTGGAATAAAATACTCTTAGTAAACTCATTAAAACCGGATTCAACATTTTTAAATGAGGAGAAAATACAATTTAATCAATGGTGTGTGATAGATTATTTTAATGATCCTAATAAAGTTCATTTTATGGGCGAAAACCGAAAACGAATTTATCAATACAATAAATTTGTAACATTTCTTGACAAAAAAAATTACAGATCAGACTACCATGATTTAACTAATATAATTGAAGCCAAATGTAAATATCTCCTTCACCCTGACAATGAAATAATTGAAAGCATTATGAAAAAAATATTTGATAAAGAAATTGCCACTGAAAGTTTACCAAAACGGGAGATTTATGAAAAGTTATCAGAGACCTTTGGCTTCGTTTTGACAGAATCTGAAGTGGTAGATATAAGTTTGATTTTTGAAGCTATAACAAGACTCAAAGATTCTGGTCACATCTAAACATATAGATTTTGTTATTTTCCACTAAACATATAACTGGAAAACGACAAATTCACTGGTAAACCACTTTGAAAAGTTAACACCAAATATATAAATCATTAAAAACATAATTTTCAGGGTGTTTCCATTTTTACATGCCAAAAAACATTTTTACAGTCACTATATTCCAATTTTCATCACAAAAAACCCAACTCACCTTACAAAAACATTTGTTTTTCAAAAAATTTTCCGGGTTTTGGTTAAAATCAAACAATGGGGAGTATTACCCTTTGAGCCTAAAGGTTAACTTCAGTGGCATGTTAAAATAATAGAGCACATAATCAGAACAAATCCCGAATGCTATACAAATGACTCGTGAGCCCATAGTCCTGACGCAATATATTTAACTTAGAGGATCCAATCTATATGGCTTACATTTGTCCAGATTCTTGTTGTTTGCAGAAGATTTGACAGCAGACCTTTAAAAATAATCAGGACTGTTGCCTTTTCTGTTTTATAGGATATAATTCAGTGATTATATGGTATGTCCGGAACCTTTTCCGGATTTATGTCGTTAAGAGAGATTGTAAACCAATAATTATTTATTGATAGAACATTAAGATTTACATAAAGTATTGACTTATCTTCTGTATTCAGAAATCTGACAGTTTCAATATACCTACGGGAAATATAAGTTCGGTACTCATGCTACGGCGTGAGTGGGACTTGTTCGTAGGTATGGTTTTGTCAGAACCACTGAATACGTGAGTAACACCACGCTTTTTTTATGCATACCTACAAAACCAATTTGTTTTATTTCACTACACTCTTGATAATCTTACTATCAGGTTCCTGTAAACAAACAGTCTATAGTGGATCATATTGCGCAAAAGTAAACTACCATAACGCCAAAACAGGAACTTCTTCAGAATACACCTTGAATGTATCGATAGAAAATAATATTTTGAAAGAAATCAAATTTCCCTCAGGGTATCTTAATCAAGATCACTTTGGGTTAGTGAAAGTAAATCAGGACGGAAAGGCTGTTGTAGAAATTGAAGGAAATCTCGAGTATAAGGTAAAAATCACCGGAGATATAGAAAATTGCATGAATAATGTAGCTAAGGCTGTCCAGTGTACTGGTATTTCATCAACAGGGCGTAGATGCAAAAACTTCACTGACAATCCGGGCGGGTTGTGTCATCACCACATTAACCAGTAATAACCAAATTATGAAAAACCTGAACATCTTTTTATCGATCCTTCTATCCATTGCGGTTATATACGCAATAATCACCAGCTTTTTTTTGCCCAAACATGGTATTCCTCATAAAGATCTATTTTCAAAAGAAATTATCCAAAAGACTTCTGATACCGTATATGTCTACGATACAGTCTATATAGACAGTTTTTTAATCCCCTTTCCGGTACAAGTGCCAATTATCGAGATCCCTCACCCGGAACATGGACGAATGATTGTGAACCTAAACGATTCAACAATCACCTTAACAGCCTCTCAAATCACATTGGTAGATTTTGAAGATCAGGATATGATAAATAAATATTTGTATCAACAATTTGATGGTCAAAACATTAACCGAAAGGGAAGATGAAAGAAAAAACTGCAACAGAAAGTAACTTTAGATATATAGTAAAGATATCCTTGTTTCTATTCATGATGGTGTATGCAGGTGTGTTCATTCAGGACTATTTCATTGAAATCTTTAAAAACAAAAACGCTTCAATAATGCCATTAGTTCTTTGGTTTTTTATAACCTGGATAGTCCTATGCGCCATATTATATTTTTTATATATAAACATTTTTGAGTTTACTTTTAGTGCATTATTATTAGGTTGGATTACAATTTTTCCGGCAATGTTATTTTCTTTTCTGACTGGTTTTTATTCTACAAGTCTGGTTGAAAAAAATTACGTCGGTTTATACTGGAAGGAAGAAATTAATCTTCCTGATAGTGAGCCTGACGAGGTGACTCACAAAACATTTATATTTCAAAAAGGTGATCCAAAAATACCGGGAGAACATGATAGAATTTATCAGGAATATGGTTTTGAGCCTTATGAGAAGGATTTTATTTTTTGGCAAACAGGATATTATATGGGGCATGATCCAGAACATATCATAGACAGTAACACGCTTATCTCCATGGACATGGGTGTTGTGTTGGGTATCTACCCGATTATTGAATGCTTCTCCCTATCTATAAAATACTTTTTGTTTTTAATCTGGATACCAATACTATTATTGTATTTCAAAGGGATTAAGTACGATTTTAAAATGGATTAATCAATAGACATGAGTAACCTTGATGTAATATATTATTCTTTACTTGTATTGTTTTCAATGCTTGTTGGCGTCTTTGGGTATAATAGAAATATTGGCAGTTTACTTGCATTTTGTATATCTATTTTTATGACCCCGGTGATCGGATTTATCATCACTCTTTGGACTAACAACTATAGGGTCAAACCTCCATCAAGTTCCACCTTTGTAAGAGTTGTAGGTGTTTTATTGGTTTTTATTGGTATTTTGATAGCATCTGTATCATTATATTTTCTAAACCAATATTCAAATTCAGAAATTGTAAATACTTACCCGTCCTTTATTTATATTAAGCTTGGTGCAGGGTTGTTCTTTTTAGGACTTTTTAATATAGAAAATGGAAAAGGACAATCATTGGCCTACCTAGCGTCAAAGGACATTCAACAGACAGATTTTCATGATATAAAAGAGGAAACAGAAGCAGGTACCATTCAGCCAGTACCCAATATTCAATATAAAGATAATGATAAAAAGGCAGATAAAAGTAAAACCGGTTGGATGGGTAATAAGATCATGGTTTTGTCAATTACCTTAGCCATTTGTAGTTACTTCATAATTGATCACTTTGATTTTTTCAATTCAAGTGTTATGGAGATTGACAATCTGGATTCATGGAGGAATAAGGAGATTTTGACCAAGGATGAAAAATCACTTTCATACATATCTCAAATGCTGAATGGAAATACCCAAACAATATCTGTAAAAGGTGTTCCAAAAGCAAATAATGGAGATTGGTCGTTTATTATTCCTAATAACTGGAAGGTGTATTATGGTGACCAGCCTCATGTTATCTTCAAAATGGGAGATACGTCTAATCCTAATGTGGCTATTGTTATTAGTGGTAACAATTTAAACTATGATTTTAAAGATGAAGATATCAATGATTTTTTTAGTTCAAATGAGTTGGTACAAGAAATAGTCCGAAGCCGAGGTATTTCATTATTCGAAAATAAAATATTGATTAACGGTATACCGGGATACATGGCAGAAACTGCATTTACACATTCTCAATTTGACCAGGAGCTAAAGATCAGGACTTTGACTTACTTTTTTATTGATAATAAGTCTCTTTTTAATTTGTCTTGCTCTGTAGTAACAGATGATGTTGAGGATAACCTGTCATTAAAAATGAAGGAGAACATTGAGTTTTTCAGGATGGTTGCTGGGTCAGTTAGTTTCGAGTGAAATAGAATTTTTTCATAAAAAAATGGATCAAAATTATAATATTATAGGCGAAGAAAATTAAATCTTGTTGCCTGAATAGGTACAAAACCTAATTTTAAGTTCCCTAAAATGCATAATTTTCAATTTTTTACTTCTTAAAGGAAAACTTGAGGTAAATCATCATTATGGTAAAACATAAACTAATGGGTTTTCATAAGAATCCCAACTTTTTTGATGTTGTCCTTTCAGGACTATTTAACCGGAATTAAGTCATGTGTTTGAATTTCCATGCTTAATACGTATAAAAAGCAAAGATCTTCTTTTATGTGGTGGAACAATCAAACGAAATGGCAATCCTGTTAAAATCTACTTTCAAATTCTTTGATTTTCCAATTTGAAGATTGTTCATCCAATGTGGCGCAAAGAATTCGCTTCCCGTCTGTCCTTACATTTACCAAGCCATAAATAAGGTTTTTGACTACTTTTGGTTTATAATGGACTTCCTGTTTACTATCTATAAAAAAAGTGGCTTGTTCGAGTGCATTATTTGGAATAGTCTGATTACTATGATCTGCGGATAAATCAATTTTTGTCAATGAACCTAATGCAATACTACGGGCAAGTTCTGTAGAATAAACCAATGGGGTAATTAAGGTATCCTTTTTTGCATCTAGTTCCAGATAACCTGTAGTAGCACTGGCACCTATGATTGACGGACGTGGATGATCGTAATTTTCATTATCACCACTGGATATAACTGTCGCCCCGGCATTGATTGTTTGCAGAAACTTATAGGAAATATCATCACTGCCGTGGTGACAAGCTTTGCAAACATCACATGCAAACTCAGACTCTTTGCCTTTATAATCTTCCAGTAAGGCGTGTTGACTTGCCCGATTCAGATCTCCGGTTAGAAGAACTCTTACTTTACCATAGTCAATTCTTAAAAGCAAACTGACACCATTTGTGTTTTTGCTTTTATCACCTTTATCAAAGCGACGCAAAGAGGGAGTTCCGTTTAAATCAAATTCAACGGGTCCTAAAACTTTAATCGATGGGTTGTCTTTTGTTTTATTTTCAAAAGCCGGCAAATGACCACTTAAATGACTTAATCTCTGAATATCTGTCTCAGTACCATCACTCTTTTTTGTATTGGTAACCGCTTTAATAAACCCTTTCCAGGGCTCTTTGAGAACATTGTCTGATCCTACTTTAGTAACTTTAAGAGCATGTGCTCTGTCTTCCAATAGTTGTGTCCAGAAAGTTTGACTATTTTGTTCTTTATAAGTCCCAAGGCCTGGCTTTCCATTTTTCAACCAATGAGAAAGTCCGGCATGATAAAAAGATTCAACTGAAATCGATTTAGTATCCAACTCTTCTGTTTGAGCAACATCCAATAGATCATTAAGACCACCATAATGATCTATATCGCAATGGGAAGCTATCATTACATCAAGATCAATATGGTCAAGGCCGTAATCTTTTTTAAATTTCCAATCCACAAAATCGGCCGCATTTTTTTTAGTATCCTGATATTTTCTTGGATTGCCACCATCAATCATAATGTGTTTGAATGAAGGAGTTTTTATCAATATGCCATCACCCTGACCTACATCTATAAAATAAAATTCTAATAAAGATTTACCCCCTAACGCTGATTTAGAAACCCAACCGGTTTTATTGCGTGCCTTCACTTTTATTCGGCCTTTATCATCTTCATTAGGATCTAAGATTTTTACGCCATCGCCCCAAAGTAAATTGGTGAAGATGATATATTTACCGGTTGCTCCTTCAATTTTGTATAATGGTGTTGATTTTTTACTTACAAAATCGTCAAATATTTGTTTCATGATATATTATTTTGAGGTTATGATATATTAAAGGTAAATTTATGAACAAATATTTAAATTACAAATATAACCTTTGTTATAAGTAAAATTTTACAAATATTTAATACATGATGTGTGGAAGAGGGGAAATGTGTCTATTGGAGGGCTATTTAGTGCTGATCCGTTTCCTTTTTTCAGCCATGCCTGAAAGGTCTTATTATTATGTTTGGTTAATCCACATAAGTAGACATCAGGCAGAATATTTGTTACCCAGGGGGTCAATTTGCTCCGGAATTTTTTCCATACCGCTTTCAAAAATTAATTAACATGTTCAGGCATGTCCTACAATACCCTGCTGATTCAACAGAATTGTATCTTTTTATCAGATAGAAAAATAATAATTTATTTATAAAATTTAAGTATTCATAAAATATTATTTATGATTATTTTATTTAACTATGTATTTGAATGTTTTCATTCTGACAAAATTGATTTTTGTAACAACGTCTGACTATTTCCATAAAAGGGGACATCTGTTTTACCTAAAATACTTTGAGGTAGTGATGTTAACTCATTGAGGTTTTCCATTGGCACAAGTACTGTTTTTGCACCGTTTTCAGATAGTAAGGTTACTTTGTCAGCAAAGTTGAGTGATCTTTCTATAGCTCCACCGATGGAGATATTACCCAATACTGCGAGACCGGGTTTCAGGTTTTTTTTATATATGGCTGAAAGGATAGCAATATAAGCAGCACATCCTATACCACCACTTATGTACGCACCCATCAGGTTACTAATCTGAATATTGATGTCAGGACCTAAAAGTTAGTTTTGTTCATTTTTTCATAAGTTTATATTTTTCCGTTAAGGCATTTGATTCGATTCGATTTTCTTTGGATTTATAACCTAAATGTATTAATAGACTGGTGGAATCAACATGAAATATTAATGTTTGAATTATCTGTATGGCTGGTCACTAAGATATTGCAATATTTTTTTGGCTTATCTTGTGCTAAATAGATATAAGATTTTTTATCTTTGATTTTTTGAATTGAAAATAATATTTTATTTAGTCTATGACCCAAGATCTCGAAAAAACCCTGTGGGCAACAGCTGATAAGCTTCGTAACAATATGGATGCAGCCGAATACAAACATATTGTTCTCGGCCTTATATTTCTAAAGTATATCTCTGATAGTTTTGAAGATTTATACAATCGACTTAAAGAGGATCAACTATCTGATGAAGAAGATAAGGACGAATATCTTGCTGAGAATGTTTTTTTTGTACCACCGACTGCAAGATGGAGCTACTTACAGCACCAAAGGGCAAAACTACCAAGCATAGGTAAAGACATTGATGATGCTATGGATGCCATAGAAAAAGACAACCCAAGTCTTAAAGGTGTGTTGCCAAAAGACTATGCAAGACCGGCATTAGACAAAAAACGTTTAGGTGAATTAGTTGACTTAATCGGAAATGTAGGCTTCAATCAGAAAGGACACAGCAGTAAAGATTTATTAGGCAGAGTGTACGAGTACTTTTTAGGAATGTTTGCAGATGCCGAAGGGAAGCGTGGCGGACAATTCTATACACCTGAAAGTATCGTAAAATTATTAGTAGAAATGCTCGAACCTTATAATGGTCGAATTTATGATGGTTGTTGTGGTAGTGGTGGTATGTTTGTTCAGAGTGAGAAGTTCCTAAAAGCTCACGGTGGTAAAATTGGGGATATAGCGGTTTATGGTCAGGAGAGTAACCCAACTACCTACAAATTAGCCAAAATGAATTTGGCTATCAGGGGTATTGATGCAAAAATTGAATTAGGCGACACTTTCCACAACGACAGACACAAAGACTTAAAAGCAGATTATATCATTGCCAATCCACCATTCAATATTTCCGATTGGGGTGGCGAGCAATTGCAAGACAGTCACATGTGGAAGTACGGTGTTCCTCCGGTTGGCAATGCTAACTACGGATGGTTGCAACTATTCATCAACAAACTAAGCCCAACGGGTACAGCAGGTATTGTTTTGGCTAATGGCTCAATGACAACCAATGCAGGTACTGAAGGAGATATAAGAAAACAACTCATTACAGAGGGCATGGTAGATTGTATGGTTGCCTTACCTACACAACTATTCTACAACACACAAATCCCTGCTTGTTTGTGGTTCTTGGCTCGTAACCGTACCAATCATAAGTTCCGCAATCGTTCAGGTGAGATACTATTCATAGATGCCCGAAAATTAGGCACTATGACCAATCGCAAAAACAAAATCCTTACAGATACAGACATTGCCCAAATTTCAGAAGCATACCACAATTGGCGGAACAAAGACGGCAATTATGAAGACGTGCAAGGTTTTTGCAAATCTGCGACACTTGCTGAAGTAGAAGCAAACAACTTTGTACTGACGCCGGGCAGGTATGTAGGAACTGAAGAAGTTGAAGATGATGGCATACCATATGAAGAAAAAGTGGCGGGCATTTCAGAAAACCTGAAAGGATATTTTGATCAGTCTATAGCATTGCAGGAAAGAATAAAGACCAATTTAGTTAAAGTTGGTATAAAACTGTAAATATTCATACTAAAATGGTTTACAAAACGTTTAAAATATTTACCTTTGTAAACCAAATCAAAAAATATCGTCGTGAAGGAATTAATAGCCAAAAGAATAAAGTCAGCCCGTCTACTGGCAAGAATGTCGCTCCGTGAATTATCTAACGCAATGAAAGGTGTCGTGGTTAGTCATAATGCAATTCAAAAATATGAAAATGCAGAAATGATGCCTGATAGCAAGGTATTATTGTCTTTGTCTGATGCTCTTGGAGTAAAGTCGGATTATTTCTTTATGCCTTACAATGTAGAAGTTTCCAATATTGAATTTAGAAAAAATAGTAAATTGACTAATAAGGATATTGACGCTCTGAAAGAAGAAGTAAGGGATAGCATTTCAAGGTATTTGGAATTGGAGAATTATTTGAATATATCTTCATCATTCCACAACCCAATTTCTGACATCATTATAAATAATGGTGAAGACGTTGAGAGAGCAGTTAATAAATTATTGACTGAATGGAAAATCGGCTTTAACTCACTGCCAAATGTGATTGATCTTCTTGAAGATAAAGAAATAAAAGTAGTAGAAATAAATGCTCCAGCTGGATTTGATGGATTTTCGGGGTGGGCAAATGTTAATATTCCGGTTATAGTTATTTGCAAAGACTATTCTGTTGAACGCAAAAGATTTACTGCATTACATGAATTAGGTCATTTATTATTGAATTTTGGCCCCAATTTAGTACATAAAGATAAAGAAAAATTATGTCATCGTTTTGCCGGAGCAATGTTAATTCCTGAGGATACTTTTATCAGGGAATTAGGGAGTTTTCGTACTTCTATAAGTATAAATGAGTTAATTGCTGTGAAAGAAGTATTCGGAATTTCTATTCAAGCAATTATGGCAAGGGCAAAAGCATTAGGCATTATTAAAGATGTTACATATAAAAGCTTTTGTATTAAGGTTAGCCAAAATCCTAATCTAAAGATGGAAATTGGGTATGGCCAATACCTAGGTAATGAGAACTCATACAGATTTAAACAATTGCTATACAGAGCGGTATCAATGGAGGCCATCTCAATGAGCAAGGCTGCCAATCTTGCAAATCAAAAATTGGCAACTTTTAGGGACGAATATGTAGAAATATGATAGTTGTAGTCAATGATGCCAATGTTCTGATAGATTTGATAAAACTAGATCTATTATTGCAATTTTTTGAACTTCCTTTTGACTTTCATACAACAGACTTTATTCTAAAAGAACTGCACATGGAACAAAAAGAATGTTTAACACCATTCATGCTAAGTGGTGCTTTTAAGATTTTGAGCCTTTCAGCTGAAGATTTAATTGAAATTTATAAATTACAGTCAGAAAAGACTCAATTATCCATTCAAGATTGTTCAGCAATATTTTGTTCTAAAAACATAAATGGTTCGTTGATTACATCTGATAATAATCTTCGAAAATTTGCAACTACTAAAAATGTAACAGTTCGTGGCCATCTATGGGTCTTTGATCAGATGGTTGAACATGGTAAACTGAGTCCAAAAGAAGCGATTGTGAAATTGACAGAATTAAATACGAAGATTAACGTTAGGCTCAAACTTCCAAAATTAGAATGCGAGATTAGAATTAAAAAATGGAAAAACTCTTATTAGATGAAATTGACAGAAGAACAAATAACTGAACTCAAATCAATAGTCAACGGCGCTATTGCAACTCTTTACGGTCATGATTTTCCTTTGTTCGAAAGAAGAGCAAATGAAAGATCAATTGCATTTCGATTTGGGCTGTATTTTATCGAATTATTGAGACACTCAAGTTTTGTTGAAGACCTTGATTTGACTATTGATTTTGACTATAACAGGAATTTAGACAATGTAAAAAATATGTATGGATTTAATGATAGGCATGGTGTCTATCCTGATATTATTTTACATCATCGTGGGTATAATGATAAAAATGTCTTGGTTATAGAATTTAAAGGAATTTGGAATAAAAAGAAAATAGCTAGAAAAGATGATTTCAGAAAATTAAGAGAGTTCACTCATCCAGAAAGAAATGATTATCAATATGGATTAGGTATATTTGTTGATCTCGGATATGATTTTGATGGTTGTACATTTACGTACTTTTTAAATGGTGAAGTAATATGACCTACTGGAAAGAATATAAATTATCCGATTTAATGGATGTAATTGGTGGTGGTACACCAAAAACTACTATTCCAGAATATTGGAATGGTAATATACCCTGGCTTTCAGTGGTAGATTTTGGTAATGCTGATAAAAGAGTATTTGAAACGGAAAAGAAAATTACTGAATTAGGTTTGAATAATTCAAGCACTAAAATTTTAAAAAAGGGGCAAATTATAATCTCAGCTCGTGGTACAGTTGGAGAATTAGCAGTGTTAGGGCGGGATATGGCTTTTAACCAATCCTGTTATGGTCTAAATGCTCAGTCGAATATCTGTACAAATGATTTTCTGTATTATTTGATGAAGTGTAAAATTTCAGAATTGAAAAGAAATGCACACGGGGCTGTATTTGACACAATTACAAGAAATACATTTGAAACGGTTTCTGCATTTATCCCCGACCTCCCAACTCAAACCGCCATAGTAGAAATCCTATCATCACTCGACGACAAAATAGAACTCAACAACAAAATAAACCAAGAATTAGAAAACCTTGCCCAAACCCTCTTTAAACAGTGGTTTATTGATTTTGAGTTTCCCAATGAAAACGGTGATCCTTACAAATCAGCCGGTGGCGAAATGGTAGATAGTGAGTTAGGCGAAATTCCGAAGGGGTGGGAAGTGTATTCAATGTCCGATTTATTAGAAACAGTATCAAAAACTTACCCATTAAAAACTGTTAGGGAAGTTGTGTTTTTAAATACTGGAGATATTCAAGATGGCAAGTTTCTTCATAATAATATTTCAGATCCAAAAACATTACCGGGCCAAGCAAAAAAATCAATTTCCTTAAACGATATCCTTTACAGTGAAATAAGACCTGCAAATAAAAGATTTGCCTATGTGCATTTTGACACATCTAAATATGTAGTATCAACTAAATTAATGGTTTTGAGAAGTAAAGTTGCAATAAACTCTTTGTTCCAATACTTTATACTAACTCAAAAAGAGCAGATTGATTATTTACAACGGTTAGCAGAATCACGTTCTGGTACATTTCCTCAAATAACATTTTCTGAAGTTTCAACTATAAAAATTGCCTTACCTACTTTTGATGAAGTTAATATGTTTGTTGAGAATGTTTTAGAGCCTTTTTTCTCTTCAAAATTTAGCTCTGAATTTGAAAACCAAGAACTAACCAACCTTAGAGATATGCTTTTACCAAAGCTCATTTCGGGTGAGTTAGAAGTTTCAGATGTTTCATTATCCCTATAAAATGGAGAATTATGCCGGATTTTAATAAGATTTATCTATTCAGGATGACGCATATTGAGAATATAAGTCATATTTTAAGTTTTGGAATTACACATCGCAATTCTGAAAACGCAAACCCTAATTATGTACCTATTGGAGATGGGAGTTTGATAACTTCTAGAAATACAAAATTACTTCCCAATGGAAAACTACTTGGTGATTACATTCCTTTTTATTTTGGGGTAAGAACCCCGATGTTAATTGTGATGCAAAAAGGTTGGAATGGCATTAATGCTACCGATGCAGCAAATATCGTTTATTGTATTACATCCGTACAGGAAATGATCGATCACCATTTAGATTTTATTTTTTCTAATGGGCATGCAAACAGTGACTTGAGCGACTTTTTTACTTCATCAGATATTATGAATATAGAAACAATTGTAGATTTTAATGCCACAAAAGTCAAATGGTGGAACAGCGTTACTGATACTGATCTGAAAAGACGAAAAGAAGCTGAGTTTCTAGTAGGGGAAGATATTCCTTACAGTGCTATACGTGGATATGTAGTCTTTAATGAAAAAGCCAAATCTGATTTGGTAAAATTAAATATTGATAAAAATATAATCATTGTCAACCAAAATTATTATTTTTAAGCCATGATACAATTTATAGTAGGAAATATATTTGAAGCAAATACAGAAGCCATTGTCAATACCGTCAATACAGATGGTATCATGGGAAAAGGTATTGCTTTACAATTTAAAAATTTATTTCCACACAATTTTAAGGAATACAGTAAGGCTTGCAAAGAAGGATCAGTAACTATAGGTAAGCTATTTGTAACAAAAGATTCTTCTTTAATTTATGGAGATAAGATCATTATCAATTTTCCCACCAAGACATCCTGGCGAAAACCATCAGAGTACAGCTATATCGAAGCAGGGCTTCTCGCATTAATCAAAGTCATACATCAGTACAATGTCAAATCCATTGCTTTGCCACCTTTGGGGGCAGGAAATGGTGGATTGGAATGGCACAGAGTCAAAGAAATGATTCTTCATCACCTGAGCGATATAGATTGTGAGGTTATCATTTTTGAGCCTAATGCCCACATTGTAGAAATCCTGAAAAAGGAGAGAGTACCACTCACACCTGCGAGAGCCATGTTATTAGCAGTTTTGTATGATTTAGTCAGAAATGGTGAGTTTGTATCTGAGTTTGCAAGTGAGAAGGTAGCATATTTTTTACAAAAATTTGGGGCAAAAGATATTTTCAAACTAAAATTTGAACCTAATTTTTATGGGCCGTATTCAGGAAAAGTAAAGCATGTAATGTATTATCTGAATGGTAGTTATCTCATGGGTTACAGCTCTAAAGATTCTAAACCATTCGAAGAACTCAACCTACTGATGGATGCAGAAGCCGATGTTTTGCAATATTTAAGAGATCATTCTGACAAATCATTATTGGAGATCACAAACAGGACCAAGACATTTTTAGCAGGGTATTATTCAAATTTTGCATTGGAATTACTTTCCACAGTTGATTTTATATCTATCAAGGTAGATTCATTAGAAGAAAATGTAATCATAAGAGAAATCGAAAATTGGAGTGACCGTAAGAAAAACTTATTTGCAAACCCACACCACATTTCAAAAGCCATTTCTCACTTAGAAAGAATGTAATGAGAAAACATGGCAGCAGTAATATCAGAAGACCACATAGAGCAAGTAATCATTCAGGAGTTTATTGAATTAGGCTACCATTATATTAACGGTGTATTCATTTCCCCCGAAGGAACAGCACCAGAGAGAGCATACAATGAAGTTATTCTAAAAAATCGCTTACAGGCAGCCATATCAAAATTCAATAAAAACATACCATACGAAGCCCAAGAAGAAGCCTTGCGTAAAGTTTTGCGTTCTGATAGTCCTAACTTATTCCAAAACAACTATACTTTTCATAAATACCTTACAGATGGCGTAGAAATAGAATACCGGAAGGGCGATAGAATAGCCGGTGATAAAGTATGGCTGATTGATTATGAAAACCCAAGCAATAATGAGTTTTTAGTTGTTAATCAGTTTAACGTCGTTGAAGGCAATACCAACAAACGACCTGATGTGATTTTGTTTGTAAACGGTTTGCCTTTGGTAGTCATAGAACTCAAAAACGCCACAGACGAAAACGCTACTATCCAATCAGCATTCAATCAATTGCAAACCTACAAACAAGCCATTCCATCTTTATTTCAGTACAATGTTATGCTCATAGCTTCTGATGGTTGGGATGCTTTATATGGTTCGCTTACAGCTCCCAAACAATTCTTTGTGCCTTGGAAATCTATTGACGGCACACTCGTTGCAGACGAGAATATCCCTCAAATGGAAGTAATGGCAAAAGGGATGCTCAACAAGTCAGTGCTATTAGACTTGGTTAGGCACTTTACCATATTCCACCAAAACAAAGACCAAATCACCAAAATAGTACCGCGCTACCATCAATATTTTGCAGTTAACAAAGCATTAGAAACCACCAAAAGAGCAACAGCAGACAACGGAGACCAAAGGGCAGGGGTAATTTGGCACACTCAGGGTAGTGGTAAAAGTTTGAGTATGGTATTCTATGCAGGCAAATTGGTATTAGCTCTCAATAACCCCACATTGGTAGTCTTGACAGATAGAAATGACTTAGACGACCAGTTGTTTGATACCTTCTCAGCCAGTCAGGATTTATTAAGACAAACCCCTGTACAGGCAGAAAACAGAGACCATTTAAAAAGTCTATTGTCCGTTTCATCAGGTGGAATAGTGTTTACAACGATTCAAAAGTTCTTGCCGGAAATAGAAGAAAAAATTGATTTAGGAGATGGCAAAACCAAAAACATAAAAGGTCAATACGAGCAATTATCGGAGCGCAGAAACATTGTAGTCATAGCAGACGAAGCACACCGCAGCCAATATGATTTTATGGATGGCTTCGCCAAACATATGAGAGATGCTTTGCCTAATGCCTCATTTATTGGTTTTACTGGAACACCCATTGAAAATACTGACAAGAACACACAGGCCGTTTTTGGTGATTATATTGATGTATATGACATTCAGCAAGCGGTAGAAGATGGAGCAACTGTTCGAATTTTCTACGAAAATCGTTTAGCTAAAATCAATCTCAAAGAAGAAGAAAAGCCAAGAGTAGATGCAGAGTTTGAAGAACTTACAGAAAGTGAAGAATTAACAGACCGCCAAAAACTAAAAGCAAAGTGGGCAAGACTGGAAGCCATAGTGGGCAACCCAAAACGAATTGCCCTTATTGCCCAAGATATTGTAACCCATTTTGAAAGTCGTAATGCTGTTTTAGATGGCAAAGCGATGATTGTATGTATGAGCCGCAGAATTTGTGTGGACTTATACAGTGCTATTGTAAAAATAAAACCCGAATGGCACAGTGATGATGATGCCGAAGGTGTGATAAAAGTAGTAATGACAGGTTCTTCATCAGATCCTTTACCATTTCAACCCCACGTAAGAAACAAGCCCCGAAGAAAAGCATTAGGAGAAAGATTAAAAGACCCCAAAGACAGCCTCAAATTAGCCATTGTAAGAGATATGTGGCTAACAGGTTTTGATGCACCTGC
Source organism: Saprospiraceae bacterium (assembly GCA_022842725.1). Lineage (GTDB taxonomy): Bacteria > Bacteroidota > Bacteroidia > Chitinophagales > Saprospiraceae > OLB9. The sequence goes on along the minus strand of JALHOZ010000007.1, from coordinate 6,730 downwards.
ATTGCATACCCTTTACATTGACAAGCCAATGAAAGGCCATAACCTGATGCAAGCCATAGCAAGAGTAAATAGAGTGTATAAAGACAAAGAAGGCGGTTTGGTAGTTGATTATATCGGCATTGCAACAGACCTCAAAAAAGCCCTTTCTGTTTACACAGAAAGCGGTGGTAAAGGCAAACCCGCTTTTGACCAGGATGAAGCAGCAGAAGTCATGATGGGAAAGTATGAAGTAGCAGCTCAAATGTTTTCAGAACAACCTATCGACAAATCTCAGCCAAAAGGTTTCGATTATAAAAGTTTCTTTGGGGTTTCGCCAAAAGAAAAATTGTATTTCCCAATTCAGGCTGCCAACTATATATTGGGATTAGAAAATGGAAAAGAAAGATACATCAATGCTGTAACGGCACTTTCAAAGGCTTTCGCCATTTCAGTGCCACATCCTTATACAATAGATATTAGAGATGAAGTAGGCTTGTTCCAAGCCATCAAGGCACGAATAGTAAAAGTTACTCAAAGCGGTAAAACAAAAAGTGATGAAGAAATAGAAACAGCCATTAAGCAAATCCTTTCAGATGCGGTGGTTGCAGATGAAGTGGTAGATATTTTTGATGCAGCCGGAATAAAGAAGCCAGATATTTCTATTCTATCAGATGAGTTTATGGCAGAAATTAAAGGAATGCAACATAAAAACCTTGCACTCGAATTGCTAAAAAAGTTGCTCAATGATGAGATAAAAACCCGGCAAAAAACCAACCTGGTACAAAGCAAGAAATTCTCAGAAATGTTAGAAAGTGCAGTTCGCAACTACCAAAACAACCTTATCACATCTGCGCAGGTAATAGAAGAATTAATTAATCTCGGAAGATCCATCAGAGAGGCAGATAAAAAAGGAGAAGACCTAGGCCTTGATTTTAGAGAGTATGCATTTTACTCAGCCTTAGAAGTTAGTAATACGGCGGTGGCGATTTTAGGAGATGAAGTGTTACGTCATATTGCCCGGGAATTAGTTGATACTGTAAGAAAAAATACAAGTATAGATTGGACCGTCCGTGAAAATGTACAAGCTAAAATGCGAATTGCTGTTAAAAAAATACTTCGTAAGCATGGATATCCACCTGACATGGAGATTAAAGCAACAGAAACAGTTATTGAACAAGCTAAGTTATTGGCCGATCAGTTGTCTTTAAAGGGGGATTATGAATATCCGGATGATGATATAAGTTTGGCTGCGGAACCGTAAAAATGAAAAGCAAAAATAATTGTGTATGAATTCGTGCAAAAAAAACGTGGTATTTTTTTGTTTAATATTATTACTTATAGTACCATTAGGTTTTTATTTATTTAAATTTAACGGCTCATCGCTTTCAACTGACACAGAAGTTTGGGGGCAATTTGGTGATTATTTAAATGGCACATTTATGCCTTTAATTGCTCTTATTGGTGTCATAGTTACCTATATGCTTGGAGTGTTTTCAGAAGAAAGAACTGTTGCAAATATAAAATTGGATCAACAAAAACAACGACCTTTATTACATGTAGGTTTTATGGATTCCGAAACACAAGTCAGAATATTTATGGTAAATAAAGGTAATGGCCCGTTAATAATAACAAATTACAGGCTCATTAATTTGGAAGGAGATACAGAATGTTTAAGTATTTATGAACTGTTACCAGAAATAGAAGGAATATACTCTAATTATTCTGGAAACTTAAATAATATCGTTTTATCCCCAAATGAAGAATTTGAGTTATTAAATTATGAAACTCCATACACAGAAGGATTTGGATACCCTGGAAGTGACAGAGAAATCATTCGAAAAAAACTTTCAAATTATAAAATTGTCATTGATTTTTGTGATGTATATAATAATAAAATGCCAGTCTATGAAAGGAGTTTAGATTGGTTTGGAAGATAAAATATTTTCTTTTTTTTTTGAATATTCAATTAGTACATAATAATTATAGAATTATTTTTATCTTTGAAGCATAATACCAAAATTTTCATAAATGTGGCTAATTTAGAAAACGGAGATAAAAAGTACACGACCTTGCTTAATGAGATTGAAACAGGTCAAATTAAAATACCACAATTTCAACGACAGTTTGTCTGGGAATTGGGATTATCTGCCCGATTAATTGACAGTATATTAAAAGGTTACCCAATTGGCACCTTTATATATTGGCGTACAAACGAACGGCTTCGATCTATTAGAAATGTTGGTAACATTGAACTCCCTGAACCTAAAGAGGGCGAATTTGTTAATTATGTTCTTGACGGTCAGCAACGAATCACTTCACTTTTTGCAGCTTTAAAAGGAGAAACTATTGAACGAGATAATGGAAAGAAAGAAGATTTTTCGAAAATCTTTGTAGATCTAAGTGCAGCAAATGATGAGAGCATAGTAATTGTGGATATTTCGGGAAAAACTGAAGGAACTACAATCAAACTGACTGATTTGATGTTTGAAAAAGGGAAAGTGATTTACAATACCTATTCTGATCAATTCCATGACAAAATAGATCGCTATAAGGAAATCTTGCAAGGCTATCAATTTAAAGGGATCAATTTAAAAGATGCTGAAATAGATGTGGCAACTGAAGTATTTACACGGTTGAATGTTGGTGGTAAGGATTTATCACTTTTTGAAATAATGGGTGCTAAAACCTACGATCAAAAAAGGGACTTTGATTTGTATGAAAAATTTCAGGAGTTGGTTGATGATTTGGAGCCTTCAAAGTTTGACACTATTTCTTCCGCCAATGTGCTTCAACTTATTTCATTAATGCTTGCAAGAGAGTGTAAACGTAAAACGATTTTAAAACTAGACAAGCAAGAATTTATTAAAACATGGGATGTCGCAGTAAGTGCAATAAAGAGCAGTGTAGATTTTTTTAGAAGTTATGGCATTCCTGTTTCACGTTTACTACCTTACAATACCTTAATAGTACCTTTTGCTTATTTCTTCCATCACCATCCTAACAATCCAACTGGTGAAAAACTACGCTTATTAATTGACTTCTTTTGGCGAGTTTCCCTTGGGTTCAGATATTCTTCTTCAGTAGAAAGTAAATTGGTTCAGGATATAGATAAGATTGACAAAATTTTGAACGAAGAACAACCAAAATACGAATGGGCGGTGGATTATTCCCCAGATTTCATCCGCAAACGAGGTTATTTTGGAACAGGTCGTTCTTTCATAAAGGCTATTTTATGTCTGTTTGCTATGCATAAGCCTAAGTCCTTTGATAATCACTTAGATGTAAACATTGATAATAGTTGGCTGAAAATAGCAACATCAAAAAATTATCATCATTTTTTTCCAAAGGCATTTATGCGTAAGAACCAACCTGAATGGGAAGGATGGCAAGTGAATCATATTGCAAATATTACAATTGTTGATGGTTATTTGAACAAGAACACAATAAGGGCAAAAGCCCCATCAAAATACATGCGCAACTTCAAAAACCATAACACACAATTAAATGACACTATGAAAACCCATTTAATCGGCGATTTAGAAGAATTTGGTATTTGGAATGATGATTATGGTAAATTCTTTGAAAATCGAATAAGTGCTATTAGTGATGAAATCGGAAAAAGAATAATAATCCAAAAATCAGACAAGCCTTTGGAGCAATATGAAGATATTGAAGAATTTGAAGAAAATGAAAATTAAAGTTTAAATTGCTACAAATATTTTTGAACAATTTCGTTTTTTACCCTTAAAGAAAATAAATATAAAAGTTGCAATAATAAAATATAAATTAAAGACCAATTAGTTATTCAAAATCATTTAAAATTAACAAAAATTAATCAAATGAAAAAGTTTCTAACCACTCGTTGTTTTGGAAAAATTTACATACTAATATGGATGTTTTTTCCTATTTTTATTCAAGGGCAAACTGCCTTTACCATCAAAATTGTTAGGACAACCATTAACAGCAAATCCATTACTGGCGAAATGTATATTAACGGTATTTTCATAGGTCATACACTTGAATTGCCTTGGAGAAATAATGAATACTTTATCAGTTCAATTCCCGATGGAACCTATGGGGGAACATTAAGATATGATAAAAATGAACGTACTAGTTTAGAGTTTTGGAGAATTGAATTGAAGGGGACAGAACCGCGAACATATATTCAAATTCATAAAGGAAATGTGCCTGAAGAAATAAAGGGATGCATAATTGTTGGTACAGGAGTTATCAATAAGGAAAACAAAATTGAAGGAGGTACAAGTAAATCTGCATTTGATAAAATTAAAGAAACTTTTTATGGTACAAAAAACCCACTTTTATCACCTGAAAAATCAATAGAAGTAATAATAGATTATAAAAAAACATATTCACAGTTTAAAATGATTGACGACCCCTTTTACATCCAATATCAAGTTGATGGAAAATGGAGAATTAGTGATGGAGGAAATATTACAGAAATTAAAAGGGACTTGAAACATGTATACTTCTTTGATGTAGAAAATGAGATTTTCTCAAGAATTCCTTTATTTGGCGGTTGCATCGAGGAATCTGAATCAGAAAATGGTAGTTATTCCGTTGATAATGAAGCATGTTTTACAAGGGGAAATTAAAATCAGATACAAAAAATTATATTTTAAATCCATTCTATATTATGATCATTTTAAATCAAATTTAGTAATCAAATTCAACAGGAACTTAAAGATTTAGACCTGAATTTGTCAAAAAAAAATAAAAAAAAATGAATATTTATAAAATTATAACTTCGTTAAGTCTATTTTTATTGATTACAAAAATAAATGCCCAAAATTTGGAAGTAAGTGCCTTGACAGCAGTTGAAGGTGTAGTTTTAGGTAGTGCATATAATTCAAATATGGAATCTTTTATAGGACAAAGCTGTATTACAGGTCAAATAGTTTCTACTGGCTCAACCCAAGCAACATTTGCTTTCAATCAAATTTCAAATGAGCTACAGCTTAAAAAGGAGTTAGGTCTTTCTGCTAATGCTCGAGCTAAATTTGGAGTTTATTCAGGAAAAGCTTCTGTGGATTTTTTTAAAAAATCTATAGGTACAGAATATTCAATTTCAACAATTTGGGTTTCAAATTATCAATTTCAATCAAAAAAATTAGAACTAACTAAAAAAACTGAACTTGGCAAACAACTTGAAAATAATTTTGAGCGCTGGAATAATACGTGTGGTGACTATTATGTTAATGAAATTACATATGGGGGTAAATTATTCTTTTCTATTCGAATTGATTTTCAGTCTAAAGAGGAATTATCAAAATTTAAAGCTAATTTTAGCATAAGCGGACCATTGTATGGTGCAAGTGCTTCATTAGAGCTAGCATCTAAAGAAATATCAAGAAATTCTAAAATAACAATTATAGGTATGCAAGTTGGAGGTGATATTTCAAAATTAACTCAAGTTTTTGGATCAGCAAGTGGAGATAATATTAAATTTGTAGAATGTACTTTAGGTGATATAACCAAATGTACTGAATTAATTTCGAATGCAATAAGATATGCATCAAACACAGTAGATGGGTTTCCGTCGCAATTAGGTAGTGAAGCAATACCCGGGCCATCACCAATATCATATAATCTTTCACATATAAATTCTGCTGGTATTTACCCAAATGATTTCAAAGAACTAACTAAAATAATAAAAAATGCTAGAGAAAAAATTTCAATGGAATTTGATAAACAGTATTTATATTCAATACAATTATCTCGATTGCTGGAAAATAATAAAGGTAATACTAGCAGATTGGAAAGCCTTATTAGTGAAAATACCAAGGTTGAAAAGAACATAAAGAATTTAATCAATGCTGCCACCATATGTTATGATAGTCCGAATGATTGTTATTCTGAAATGATCAGTACGTTTGAAAAAATAGAGAAATTCGATGAAAATGTCTTTGCTCTACCCCCACTGGCTAAAGCAGAATTTAGATTGTTTTCTACAAAAAGAGGATTGTGGACAAGGGAAGAAAGTGTTAGAACAATGTTAGATACTTTTTATTTTGATAAAGAAAATAGAAGATTTTTAACAAAGGAAAAATTGCTTGAATTTAATCCAGATTATTTCATTACAAATAAATCTGGAGTTTTTTTTCCAAGTACATTACCATTAGTCGCACAAAATATAAATGACGATATAAGTGTTGTATTATTTATATTTGGCAAAGACCTTTATCAAGCAAATTTATTTTTTGAAAATGTTGATCTATCAAAATATGAATTACTCAATGAAAATCCTGAGCTAAGAAAAATGGTAAAAATACCATTGAAAATTTATGAAAATGCTTTTAAGGAGAAATATAATTCAGACGGTACAATTATTGTCGTACGTTCAACAAGATCAATTTTAGGTTGGGAAGACATTAATACAGCTTTGATTAGGGATCAATTACGAGATGGAGATTATAAAAGAGCAGAAGGAGTCTTTTATTTAGAGGTAGAAGATTTTTATGGTAGAAAAGTTACATTTGACTTAGAACATCACAAATGGATGACTCCAGAAGGTTATTCCATTGTTTCATACAATTGGTGGGATGTCGCTTCTGCTGGAGTAAACACAAGAGTACAAACTAAATATACATTTACTGAACAAATTCCTCACTCTAATGCATATTCCGGTCAAACTGAACCATCGATTCCGGTCCAAACTGAGCCACCTATTCCGGAGCAAAGTGAACCACCTTTGAGGATGATCTGACGGGTTAAAAATTTAAATTTTTTCTAC
>JALHOZ010000006.1 GCA_022842725.1 Saprospiraceae bacterium | reverse complement strand
AGCCCCTACAATCCAGAGCAAACCCAGTCTCTGATCCAGGATGTAATCTCTAAAAAAGACATAGAAATTTATGAAAACGAATTAGTTTAAAACGGTCAACGTTATTCAGGCATTGACAGGGGAGAATGCATAAACCATAAACTTTTAACCTTAAACAAATTTGATTTGTCTGACCCACGCAAAAGTGTCGACAATATCCAAGGTAAAACTTTCTCAACCTCATTCTCAATCTCAACCTTAATCTTAGCCTTATTCTCAGCCCACGTACATATTATTACACGTCATACATTTGCCTTTACGGTTGCGTTCAAATAAAACATCGATCCTGCCCAGAATAATGCCTGCCCAACCTACCTGGGTGATAGCAACGGGTTTTCCGGATTTGTTTTTTGCCTGGACCGGCTCATTCAAAAAAGTATGTGTATGTCCGCCAATGATCAGGTCAATTCCGGTGGTTTCCGCAGCCAGAATGGTATCAGAAACTTTGTTTTCATTGTACTTATAACCGAGGTGCGATAAACAAATGACAAAGTCACATTTTTCTTCATTTTTTAATCGGTTGGCTATTTCTTCTGCTTTTTTGACAGGATCCAGATATACGACATCCTGGCACAATGCTTTCGGGATAAGTCCGTCAGGATCGATACCCAAACCAAATACACCGATACGGATTCCTGATTTTGTAAATACCTGATAATCTTTGATTTTTCCGTTGAGTAAGGTGTTTTTTACGTCATAATTGGCATTCAAAAAAGAAAAATCAGCATGTGGCATTTGTCTGACCAATCCTTCGATACCGGCATCAAAATCATGGTTTCCGATCGTTGCAGCATCATAACCCATAGCAGTCATGAGTTTCATCTCTACTTCGCCCTGATAAAAGTTGAAATAAGGTGTACCCTGAAATATATCTCCTGCATCCAGCAAAAGTACATTTTTTTCCTGCTCACGGATTTTTTTGATCAATGTTGCTCTTTTGGCAGCACCTCCGAGACCTTGATTTCTGGAGCCATCCATCGGAAAAGGGTCGACCCGGCTATGTACATCATTGGTATGCAAAATGGTTATTTTGACCATCTCAGGTTGTCCTGCCAAAGCGAGTAAATCCATTCCTCCTGAAGTAAGAAAGGTCGCTGACAAACCAGCTTGTCTTAAAAATGTTCTTCTGTTGATCATGATGGTTAACTTATTCTCCGGATAATAAAATTCGTTTGGTAGGATCAGCCTGCAAGGGTTGTCCCATAGATGTTTGTCTTTTGATGTAATTTATCAGGATATCTCGGACATATTTTTGACTATCCCATTTTTGGCAGTCCCGCATAAAATCCATATTGTCACCTCCATTGGCTACATAATCGGGAATGGCCGCCACATATTCTTTTGCCGGATCCAAAGGTTTTCCGTGTATCGTAATATCAACCGCTTTGCCAAATTCAACTCTGAGCTGAACTGATTTGCTGATTGGCCATCCGTTTGACTCTGCAATTTTGTCAAAAAGTAGCTGAACCTTGTCTCCTTTCATAGTAAGAACATACATGGTGTTGTCAAAAGGCATGAGTTCATAGACATTACCTACGGTGACATTGCCCGCAGCAAAACTGTTTACCCGGACACCACCATAGTTTTGAATCGCAAAATCCACTTTGACACCCTGCATATGATTCATTTCTTCATAAAGAGCGTCAGCAAACCAATTGGTCAAAGTCGAATTTGGTTTTCCTTTGGTCATTTCCGATGTGTTCTGACCTATGACTTCGTTCATGGTCAGATCAAGTTTTTCTTTATAAGGCGCAATCATGTCAGAAATAGCGACATCATTGGTGTAGGACCCTTTTTCAATACGGTAATTTCGGGAAGTTACGTCAGCCAGATAGGATTTTTTAGCACAACTGCTCAAAAAAACCACAAGGGTTGTGAAGTATAGGATTTTAAAATTCATAATATTTTTTTTACGAAAGTAATACTTCTGTTTCTTTTTTAATGGCAAGTTTTGCATAATCCAAAGGACTCGGATTCAGACTATTGATCCGAGCATATAAATTTCGGACAAATTCGCTATTTTCCTGTCCTTCAGTATCACTGATGATATTTTGCCATTGATCTTTGGTCAGTTTGATGATTTTCCAAAGATTTTCTGAGACATATATCTGTTGTGTCAAATTGTGTTCAAATTCCTGTTGGATGGCAATCATCAGCGAACTTCTCAATTCTATGCCGGACATATCGTGGTGATTGATTCTGTAAAGCAAGGTGTCAACAGAAATTCTTTCACAAAATAAAGCCAGTCTTTCATAAGCCTGAAGTTTTAACGGAAGAACCTGGTCAGTTTTTTGTTTTTGATTTTCGAGCGCAGCCATTTGCCATTGGTGCTTCATAAATGTATTAAACAAATAATACACGGTAAAAAAGACTACTAATGCCGGAACGGTACTTTTAACTAAATCAATGAAAATGTCCATGTTTGTTTTATTGGTCAAAAATTTATTGTGGTTTTTTGAGAACTATAATGTTTCAAAAATCGTTTAAAGTTTCAAATATTCAACTTTAATTGGATTTGACAAAATGAATTCTGTTATTTTTGTATTAAAATTGTAATCATCAAATGGAAGTATTAGAAAAATCAGATACAAAAGTGCTTACCCTCACACCGGGTGCCATCAAACAATTGCACAAAATAAAAGAAGAACAAAACATTGACCCTTCCCATGGAATCAGAGTGGGAGTCAAAGGTGGTGGTTGTTCTGGTTTTAGTTATGTGCTTGGTTTCGATCAACAAAAAGAAAAGGATGATGTATACGAAATCGGAGGCCTCAAAGTACTTATGGAAAAGGCGCATGCTATATATTTATTAGGTATGGAGATCGATTGGCTCGACGGCCTCAACAACAGAGGTTTTACGTTTACCAATCCGAACGCTAAAGAAACCTGTGGTTGCGGAACTTCTTTTTCTGCATGATATTACCATCGAAACACAGGGCATGAACCCGAATTTAGACGCTACACCTTCCCATTTTAAACCCGAAGACAAACAGTTTGAAAAGGCTTTACGTCCCAAAGGGCTCAGCGATTTCAGCGGTCAGTCAAAGATTGTTGAAAACCTATCGGTATTTATACAGGCTGCCAAATTGCGCAACGAAGCTTTGGATCACGTTTTGCTGCACGGTCCTCCCGGATTAGGTAAAACAACTTTGTCATTTATCATTGCCAATGAGTTGGCCACCAATCTTAGAATAACTTCCGGTCCCGTCCTTGAAAAACCGGGTGATCTTGCAGGATTGCTCACCGGACTGGAAGAGGGAGATGTATTGTTTATTGATGAAATCCATCGGCTCAACAATGTCGTCGAAGAATATCTATACTCTGCCATGGAAGATTTTCGGATCGATATCATGATTGATTCCGGACCGAACGCACGAAGCATTCAACTCAACCTTAATCCTTTTACTTTGGTGGGAGCGACAACCAGAATGGGTTTGTTGACTTCACCTATGAGAGCAAGATTCGGGATATCCTTTTTGTTGGATTACTACGATGTGCCGACACTGATTACCATCATCAAAAGAAGTTGTGAAATCCTTCAGGTCGAAATCGATGAGGAAGGTGCCTTGGAGATTGCCCGCAGAAGCCGTGGCACACCCAGGATAGCCAATGCTTTACTGCGAAGAATCCGGGATTTTGCTCAGATCAAAGGCAATGGCAACATTGACAGAGAAATCGCCCGTTTTGGTCTTGATGCGCTGAACGTCGATGAAGGCGGCCTGGATGAAATGGACAACCGGATTTTGACGGCCATCATCGAAAAGTTTAAGGGGGTTCCGGTAGGTCTGACTACTATTGCGACAGCGGTAGGGGAGGAAGCCGGAACGATTGAAGAGGTCCACGAACCCTTTCTGATTATGGAAGGCTATATACAAAGAACACCCCGGGGAAGAGAAGCGACTGCCAAAGCCTATAAACATATTGGAAAGGTGCCACCTACCTATACCGGAACATTGTTTGGGTAAAAAAAAAAGAGCCACTTGACATATCAAATGGCTCTTTTTTTGAATTTTTAAGATGTTATTTCAGAATGGAATGAAAAAACATTACTCCTTCATATATAATATTTCGACGTCACTAAGACTGTACATCCAATCTTCGACATCCGTTCCGTTTACCTTAAAGGTCCCGGTAAGGGTAGCATAAGTGTCCATTTTTATTCGGCCCGGATTTTCTTTGAAAGTCAGTCCCATAACCGTTTCCGGTCCGGCTTTACCACAAAAAAAGCATGCCGCATAAACATTTTTACTCAACGCATAGGTTTTTCTGTCAACAGGCAGGATATATCCTTTAATAACTACCTTTTTGTTGTGATAGGAGGACACCTGCTTCGAAAAAACAGGCATCATCACGGTACCGTATGCCTCATGTTCCTGCTCTTTGTACTCGAGTTGGTTTAACAATTTCCAGGTAATCGTGTCTTTGACCACTACCGGAATGTCGTCAACAAATTCTATCTCCAAGGATGTATTTTCAACCTTACATTCAGCTACAGAATCATCTGAAGAACTGATTTTTGGTAGAAATACCTGTTTGTGCTGTGTATGGTCACATAAAGGATTACTCCTGGTAAAACTAATCAGAAATAAAAAAAACAGGATGAAAAACTTTTGGGTCACTTTTTAATGATTTCTCTTTGATACAAATGACTGTTTATGCCTGGGATTTACCCATTTTCTTTTTTCCTTTCATTTTGGAAGCATAGATAAGGGCATTGTTGAGATTTACCACTCCGCCACTTACACATAAATTCGAAAATTTGGTTTTGTCTGTTTTACTTCCGGGAATCAATACTTCATCCTGAACCGGTGTCACAGAATTCATAATGGCTTCTTTTACCTGTTCTGCTGTCAAAGTTGGATACTGAGACCGGATAACTGCTGCTACGCCTGCCACAACTGGGGAGGCCATACTTGTTCCCTGTAAAGGGGCATAGTTGTTACCTGGTACCGGAGCATAAATTCTCACGCCCGGAGCAAAAAGGTCAACCTCTTTTTTTCCGTAATTGGAAAAGGGCGCTGCTAATTCCGGTGCTTTTTTATAATTCAAAGCGCCTACTTCAATCCAGTTTTTGGCTCTTCTTTTTTTCTTGAAAATAAATCCCGTTTTTTTGGCAAAATTTGCGTTGGGATAATTTGGAGTAACATCATTGTTTTGAGCTGAATTTCCTGCTGCATGAACCAACAGAACATCTTTTTTAGCTGCATACTTTACCGCTTCATCGACGATATCTTTGTGTGTCGAGAATCCTTTACCAAAACTCATGTTGATAATAGAAGCGCCATTGTCGACAGCATAACGAATGGCGTTGGCTACGTCTTTGTCCCGCTCGTCGCCATCAGGAACAGCTCTTACAGACATAAGTCTGACATTGGTAGCTACACCTTCACCTCCGAATTCATTTCCTCTGATAGCTCCGACAATCCCACCAACATGTGTGCCGTGTGTGGCATCCGGTCCCTGCACATCTGTATTGCCGTAAAACTTTTCAGTGACATCGTTATAATTGTCCTTCACGATGGTAGATCTCGGATCAAAATCCGGATTAAAAGAATATTCAAGCTTATTTTTATAAGATTTTCTGTCTTCATCTATATCAGTAAAAACCTGACTTTTGATCTTTTGATAATCTTTTTCATCACCATAAGTATAATATTGACTGACTATGTTTTTGGCCAGGGTCAGTTTTTCATTAGAACCTCCGCTTAATGAATCCAACCATGATTGTGATAATTCATTTTTGCCCAAAACCATCTCAAATTGTTCAAATGCTTCTTTGACTTTGATTTCAATATTGTCGATTTGGGTCAACTTGTTTTTGGCGCTGTTGACTTCTTTTTCAACATTTTCTTTGGCTCTTACAAATTCAGCATATTCAGCTTGTTGGCTTTTGGTGAGTTTTTTAGGGTCTGCGTTTTCGTATTTATATTTTAAAGAACCATAAACACGTGCTGCTTCGTATGAATCAGCTCCTACGTTTTGTCCATCCGGTCCTCCGATAAAATTCCACCCATGGATATCATCCACATAACCGTTGTTGTCATCGTCCTTTCCGTTTCCGGCGATTTCCCCGGGATTGACCCACATATTGGATGAAAGGTCCTCATGTTTATAGTCCATTCCTGAATCTATGATAGCCACAACCACTGTTTTTCCCTGATTCATGATAGGAAAAGACTCATATGCCTGATTGATGGAAATACCAAAATGATCATCACCGGCTCCGCCAAAAAACCAGTCTCTGGGAAATTCCTGAGAAATTCCGGAGCTTAACAAAAGAATTGTAAAGAATAACGTATTAAAAAATTTCAACATATTATTTGATTTTGAATAAAAATGTATAACTTTGCGTCGTCGTATGAACAATCGACTCCTGAGAAATTAAAGACGCAAATGTAGCGGAAATATACTAAAAATAAAACATTTTAAGTTTTATATAACATTTGAGTCTTCATCTTACCAACATTCCGAATGATAATTGAAACCTGAAAAGATTTTTTTTTGTTGCATTATCAATATTTTATATATGACTAAGCGAATATTAACATTATCAATTTCGTTTTTATTGTTTTCCGGAATAGTTTATGGACAAAAGCTGGAATTCGGATTAGGTATAGGTGCTTCAACATATTGGGGGGATTTAAATGCGCCTGATTTTTCAACAAATTTGCAAAACAGCGGACTTGCTGTTGAGCTGACGGGAAGAGCTGTTTATACCAAGTATCTTGGAATGAGGGTCAACCTTGCTTTCGGAACTGTCAACGGAACAGATGAACGATCAAACAACTTATGGCAACGTGAAAGGAACCTCAGTTTTAGTTCATATATTTTGGAATTGGCTGCGATGGGTGAGTTTTATTTTTTTCAATATGATGAAGAATCTTTTTTTATTCCATACCTTACCGCAGGGCTTTCCGTTTTTGCATTCGATCCGGTGACCCGATTTCAGGGTGCTGAGGTCAGACTGCAACCTTTGGGTACTGAAGGACAAGGGTTAAACGGATATCCGGGTAAATATAGTTTGGTAAACGCTTCCATTCCATTTGGTGCAGGTGGAAAAATTAAAATTAGTGATAAAATAAATGTAAGTTTTGATGTTATTCTTAGACGAACCTTTACAGATTATATAGATGATGTGAGTTCTAATTATGTAAATTTTAATGAATTTATATCAAACGGTCGCCCGTTGTCGGCACAGTTAGGTAACAGAATGCATGAGTTTCGCGGGACTCAGGAACTTGTCAATTTGCCTACAGGAGCTCAAAGAGGTGGTGAAAATGTAAAAGATTATTTTTTTACTTCCATGGTAGGAATTCATTTTGCAGTTGGTGATGGTTTTCGTAAGAAAAAAGGTTACAAATCCGATTGTCCGAAATTCTAAATGGGTGGTCGTGTGATTCAAAATCTAACGGAAACTTTACAAAAATACTGGGGATTTTCTACTTTCAGACCACCTCAGGATCAAATTATTGAAAATGTACTGAATAAAAAAGATACCGTTGCCTTATTGCCTACAGGTGGCGGAAAATCATTGTGCTATCAACTTCCGGCTCTCATTTTTTCGGGCAAAACCATTGTCATAACTCCCTTGATTGCTTTGATGGAAGATCAGGTTTTGCATCTGAAAAACAGAGGCATCCCGGCCCAATGTATCCATTCCCATATGACATATCGTCAGATTGATGGAGTGCTGGACAATTTTGTATTTGGCGATACCAAAATATTATATATCTCACCGGAAAGGATTGATACGGATATGTTCAGAGAGCGATACCTCAGAACAAAGGTAGATCTCATTGCCATTGATGAAGCTCACTGTATTTCCCAATGGGGTTATGATTTCCGACCTTCCTATTTTTTGATACCCAAACTCAGAGAATGGAAACCGGATGTGGTTTTTCTTGCCCTGACCGCTACCGCAACCAAAGAGGTAGAAAAGGATATTATAGAAAAATTGTCTTTAAAGGATGCCACTATTTTTCGTAAAAGTTATCAACGAAACAATATCAGCTTTTTTGCCATCGAAACCAACGATAAATGGTCGGAAATGATCAGAATTTTGCAAAAAATCAATGCTTGTGGTATCATTTACGTCAGGAACCGGAAAGAAACGATGGAATTGTCTCAATGGCTTTCAAACCGACATATTCCGGCTTTGCCCTATCATGGTGGCATGGACAAAATCCAGAGGACAAACCACCAGAATGCCTGGATGAACAATAAAGTCAAATATATGGTTGCGACCAATGCTTTCGGAATGGGGATTGACAAACCTGATGTTCGGATTGTCATTCACCTGGACATTCCTGCGAGCCTTGAGGAATATTATCAGGAAGCCGGGCGTGCCGGAAGGGATGGAGACGAATCCTGGGCCATTATGATTTTTGATGAAAGCGATCTTTCTGCAGCCACACAAAAATGGGAAGAACAGTTTCCTGACGTTGTTTTATTGGCTGATATTTACGATCAATTGTGCAGGTATTTTAAAATAGCCTATGGTTCCGGTGTGGGAGAAACCTACGATTTTTCAATCAGTGTTTTTTCAAATGTCATCAAAATGCCTTCCAGAAAAGTTTTTTTTGCACTACAGATATTGGAAAAAGAAGGTTGGTTTCAGCTATCAGAAGGATTTCGTGAGCCGACAAAAGTGATGATCACGTGTTCTCATCAGGAATTGAAAGAACCTGGTTTTATTCCTGCACATTGGGAAAATATTATCGTTTATCTGCTGCGCAGATATGAAGGTCTTTTTATTCAGCCGGTCAAGATTGATGAATCTTCTCTGGCCAAAGCCATGGAAATATCTGAATCAGAACTCGTTGAAACTTTAAAACTTATGGAAGTCCGCCAGATTATAAAGGTGAACTTTGCCAAAACATCTCCATACCTTGTTTTTCTGAAAGAAAGACCTAAAAAAGAACATTTTTATATCGATAAAAAAAATTATGAAGCACTCAAATCCCGCGCTTTCAACCGGTTAAAGTCCATGATCACTTATGCCGTAACACAGGATTTATGCCGTCAAAAAATGATTCTGAATTATTTTGACGAAGAAATGGAAGATTGTGGCAAATGTGATGTCTGCAGGTTTATAAAAACTTCGTCAGATACATCAGAAATCATTCCTCAAATAAAAATTTTGTTGACAGAGGCAGCCAAAAAATATACGTTACTGACCATAAAAGAAATCATGTTTTTGTTTCCTTTTAATAAGAGAAAACTCGTTAGACTGGCTTTGCAACAACTCGAACACGAAAGGATGGTGGAAGTCGACAATAGTGGAAAAATAAAATGGATAAATCATGCCGTCTAAACGATTGATTTGTACAGTGACAAATGATCTGAATCAGGATCAGCGTATGTTAAGGATTTGTTTGTCCCTACAAAAAATGGGATTTGATGTAACTTTGGTCGGTAGGTTAAAAAGATCAAGTCTACCCCTTTCGGTAGTACCATTTAAAATGAAACGACTCCCTTGTTTTTTTGAACAGGGTTTTGCTTTTTATGCGGAATATAATGTCAGGCTTTTTTTGTATTTAATGACACAACGTTTTTCAGTCTTATATGCGGTTGATCTGGATACCATCGTCCCGGTAGGTTTGGTTTGTATGGTGAAAAATGAACGTTTTATTTTTGATGCTCACGAACATTTTACGGAGACTCCGGAATTGGTTGACAGGAAATGGGTACGTAATTTCTGGAGTAAAATTGCACATTTCTGGATACCAAAAGCAAACAAATGTATTACGGTCAATGAATCTTTAGCTAACTTGTTTACATCACTTTACGGCAATACATTTGAATATTTGTACAATGTTCCCTTCAATGAATCTTCGACAAAGGCAATTGAATGCACAGCAAACCGCAAAAGGATTTTGTATCAGGGTGTTTTGAATGTGGGAAGAGGTTTAGAGCCATTGATCACTGCTATGAAAGACCTTCCTGAATGCGAACTCTGTATTGTTGGAGAAGGCAATCTTTCTGCTTTTCTCAGGGAGGAAGCATCCAAATCTCCCGCTGCAGACAGAATAGTGTTTACAGGATGGAAACATGGTGAAGATTTGAAACTTCTCACCCGAAGTGCATGGTTGGGAGTCAATTTCCTTGAAAGCAGAAGCTTGTCATACTATTATTCGTTGGCCAATAAGTTTTTTGATTATATCCACGCAGAATTGCCGGCTGTCCATATGAACTTTCCTGAATATAAACAGATTGTTTCGAAATATCCTGTGGCTTTAACGATCAATGAATTGACTTCTGAAAATATCGTTTCTGCTGTCCGGCAGATCATAGACCAGCCAAAAAAATATGAAGAAATGAAAAAAGCCTGTATGGAAGCCAAAAATGAATTTACATGGGAAAAAGAAGAAAAAAAATTGATTGACATAGCCTCACCATTTCTTGAAAAATCCTGATCTTTTCTCATCCGGGTAACGATTATGGATTTGGACATGCAGATTTTAGTTATAATGGACTGTGCCCAAATTCTAAACATCACAACATAAAAGCGTGTGATATTTAAAAGCTTTTTTGTACTTTTGTCCCCTGAACATCAGATAAACAAATGGAACAAAAAAATACATCTCAGTTTGACATTCCTGCATTAGGAATTTGTTTGTTATTTGCAGCGGGTACCCGTTTGATTCCACATGTTGATAATTTTACACCTATGGAGTCAGTTTCATTATTTGGGGCGGCTTATTTTTCAAGAAAATGGTGGGCTTTTCTTGCACCTGTTCTTATCATGTACATTACAGATTTTGTTATCAATAATACGGTGGCAAGGCCGTTTTTCCCTCAAACAGAAGGTATTGTTTGGTTTAGCAACTACATGATTTACAATACATTGGCATACATTGGTATAACAATTTTAGGAATAACATTTTTGCAAAAAGTAACAGCGTCCAGAGTTGTTGTGTTATCATTAATCAGTTCAGTTTTGTTTTTTTTAATCACCAATTTTGGTACGTGGATGAGTGAAATCAGTATGTATCCCCGCACTTTTTCAGGTCTTATGATGAGTTATGCAGCGGGCTTGCCTTTTTTCAGGACGTCAGTTTTATCAACATTGGTTTTTTCAGTGATGATGTTTGGTTCTTTTTCATTGTTAAAAAGATACATTTATAATACAACGGCATTTGTCAGATAAAAAAAGTAAGGAAGTTTTTGATAAACCCCGCGATGCCGGTCCGAAAGGATTTGTCAAAGGATTAGATTTTTATGTCGAAGACGGCAAATATGTATTTACCGAATATTATCTGAAAAACCGGGGTTATTGTTGCCAAAATGGTTGCAGACATTGCCCTTATGGCTTTAAAAATGAAAATCATGTTACAGGCTAAAGGAATACAAAAAAATTACGGCACGCTCGAAGTATTGAAAGGAATAGATTTTTCTGTTGCCGAAGGCGAAATTGTAACCATAATTGGCAAATCCGGTGCAGGCAAAAGTACATTTTTGCATATTTTAGGCACCCTGGATATTCCTGATCGGGGAGAATTATCTTTTGAAGGGAAAAAAGTAGATTTTTCAAATGAATCAGCCCTTTCATCTTTGAGAAATGAAAAACTGGGATTCATCTTTCAGTTTCATCATTTGCTGAATGAATTTACAGCCTGGGAAAATGTTTGTATCCCTGCCATGATCAGAGGGGGCGAAAAAATGGATAATTTAAAATCAAAAGCTGAAGAATACCTGAGTTATCTTGGATTGCAGGACAGGATGAATCACAAACCCAATGCACTTTCCGGTGGTGAGGCGCAAAGAGTAGCCATCGCCAGAGCGCTGATGAATCAGCCAAAACTCATCCTGGCGGATGAACCCACAGGAAACCTCGATAAGGTCAATTCTGAAGAAATGCATAAACTTTTTATCAAACTGAGGGATGATTTCGGTCAGAGTTTTGTCATAGTTACACACAATTTGGAATTGGCTGCACTGAGTGACCGAACTATTAGGATGGAAGATGGTTACATAATATCGTAAATGATATAAAATCTCTTTTTTCATGTTTATTTATCCGAATGATGCCTTCGAACGATTGGAATACTCCAAAGTACTCGAACATATCCGACAATATTGTCTGTCTGAATCCGGAGGTCTGGAAGTTTTGCACACTACAATCGAAACAGATCTCCACACCATTGAAGACAAACTTAAGGAAACAGAAGAATTCAGGAATATTTTAGAAAGAGGAGAAAACTTTCCTATCTCAGGATTTGAAAGTGTGACTAAAGATATTATCCTGCTGAGCAAAGAAGGTTATGTGCTGGATGTGGAAGCTATCCAAAGAATTTATTTTGTTATTTATATAAGCATGACCATTTTGGCTTATGCCAATGATGAAGAAAAAAAGGTGTTTTTTCCGCTATTGTATAAAATTATAACTAAAATCAATCTTGATCCGAAACTGGTGGGCGAAATTGATCGGGTTATTGATAATCAGGGAGAGATAAAACCTGATGCCTCACCGGAATTGTTGAAAATTTCCAAACAAATCAAATCCAAAGAAAGGGAAGCGGACAAGTTATTTAATCAGGAACTTGAATTTTATAAAGTCAAAGGTTTTCTGACAGATAGTTTTGAATCTCTGAGAGCGGGAAGGAGGGTTTTGACTGTTTTTGCCGAACACAAACGAAAAGTTCCCGGTATCATCCACGATGAATCCGCCACCGGTAAAACAATGTATATTGAGCCGGAAAAACTGATGCCGGTGAATATGGAGGTATACAATCTTTACGCGGAAAGGAAAACCGAGATTTATAAAATCATTCGGGATCTTTGTGTGGTCATCAGACCGTTTTGCGACCAGATTCTGGAAGCTCAGGAAATTTTAATCCGGCTCGATGTCATCAGGGCTAAAGCCAAATACGCTTATGAGATTAAGGCAAAAAGACCGAATGTTCAGAAAAAGCCTAAACTGCACGTGTCGGTTGGATATAATCCTGTGCTGCTTCAAAAAAACAAATCTTTAGGAATTCCGGTCATACCTTTTGATCTCGTTTTGCTTAATCAAAACAGAATGTTGGTTCTTTCAGGACCCAATGCAGGAGGTAAATCTGTCGTCCTCAAATCAGTCGGATTGCTTCAGCTGATGGTTCAGTCAGGGATATTGGTACCGGCGGATGAAAATTCTGTTTTTGGGATTTTTAAAAAATTGATTGTCGACATAGGCGATCAACAGTCTCTGGAAGACGATTTAAGTACGTATAGTTCTCACCTCAAAAACATGAAAATCGGCCTTGAAAATGCAGGCATAGATACCATGATTCTCATTGACGAATTCGGAGCGGGAACAGATCCCAAAATCGGAGGTGCTATGGCAGAATCTATTTTATACCAATTAAATAAAGCAAAGTGTTTTGGTGTTATCACAACCCATTACAGCAATCTGAAGTTTTTTGCCTTTAAAGCTCCGGGATTGGTCAACGGTTCTATGGAATTTGATAAAAAACTCCTGCAACCTACCTTTCAATTGCATGTCGGCAAACCGGGAAGTTCTTTTGCTTTTGAAATCGCCCGAAAAACCGGTCTTCCCGACGAAATAATTGAATATGCGCAGAAAAAGTCAGGGAAAAATGAACAGGCCATAGATGAAATGCTCGTGTCATTAATGGACGAAAAAAGAGAGTTTGAAAAAAAGTTTCACAGCCTGATTGAAAAACAGGACAAACTGGACAGGCTGATGAAAAGTTATGAACAAATGGTTGCTGATCTGGATGTCAAAAAGAAAAAACTGAAACTGGAAACAAAAGAGCAGGCAGCTAATATATTGCATCATCAGAAACAGGAATTGCAGAAAGCGCTCTCTGAAATACGAAAAGTAAAAGATGAAGATAAAATGAAAAAAATGGTGGAAGACCTTAAGGTAAAACAAGAGGTTGCTTCCGAACAACTTTTTACATTAAAAAAAGAAGTCTACGAACAGGAGACTCAAAAAGTATCCCGACCCATAGAAGTTGGTGATTTTGTCAAATTGAGATCGGGAAGTACCATCGGCGAAGTATTGTTTATCAATCAACATAAAGCCGAGATTCAAATGGGTATTTTAAAAGTTACCGTCCCTGTTGTGGAACTGGAACTAACCAAAGAACCGATTGTGGTTTCAACAGTGAGGACAATCAATACTGATCGGGTCAACAAAAATCTTCCGGAGTCAAAAATAGACTTAAGAGAATATACTAAATCCGATGCCATGCGCCTGTTGCAGGAGTTTTTGGACAGGGCTTTATTACACAATATGTATGAATTAAAAATCATTCACGGTCATGGAACCGGCGTCTTGAAAAAGGAGGTTTGGAAAGCCCTCAGAGAGTATAAAGACATTAAAAAATATTGGCATCCGGAATCTGATCAGGGTGGGGAAGGCGTAACACTGGTTCAATTTTGACCTTTTTTTTAAAAACGTTAATGAATTTTAAATTTTAATAAGGTTGACCGTTCATAAAATCTTTTTGAATGGAAACTTGTTAAATAGATAATCTTTCACAAATTTAGATATTATGACACGACTTATTTTGTTTGTATTTTTTATGGCTTTTTCCCTGATTTCCGGTTTTGCACAGGATGAACCTAAGTTTACTTTACCTGAGTTGAAATATGGATTTGAAGCCCTGGAGCCACATATTGACGCTAAAACCATGGAAATTCATTATTCCAAACACCACAAAGCTTATCTGGATAACCTGAATAAATCAGGAGCCAATACAATATCTGCTTCCGGGCTGGGTACGATCGAAGAATTGATGTTGACCGTAGACGGAAAACAAGCTTCTGTCAGAAACAACGGTGGTGGCCATTACAACCATACCTTGTTTTGGGAAATATTATCACCGGGTGCTAAAAAAATGGCCGAAGGTAAATTAGCAACAGCTATTAAAAATCAGTTTGTTTCACAGGATAGTCTGATTAAACTGATGAATGCAGAAGGTTTAAAAAGATTTGGTTCCGGTTGGGTATGGTTGATTGTTACACCCCTTAAAACACTGGCCGTAGTCTCTACAGCTAATCAGGATAATCCATTGATGAACCTGGAGGATATGAAAAGAGGGGTTCCTGTTTTGGGCATTGATGTCTGGGAACACGCTTATTATCTGAAACATCAAAACAAAAGGGGAGAATACCTGAATACCATCTGGAATGTAGTGGATTGGGCGCAGGTCGAAAAAAATTATGAAGCAGCAGTAAACAGCCCGTTGTTGAAAAAGATTGACAAATCCAGTTGGAAGGCTTACAAAGAATTTAATCAAATATATTCACAGATCAATCTTCCTGCACAAAGCGGAGATTACAGTCTTCTGAAATCCAAATCAGGAGAGTTGGTCGAAAAAGCAGAAATGTTGTCAAAATCAAATATTCCGGCCAGTTTTCAAAATACAGATATCAAAAAAGTAATTGGTAAAGTCGTTTCTGAAGTTAAAGATTTATCCAAAGCAGCAACGAAAAAACCTAAAGATGAAGTCATCAAACAAAAATTGGCTGATTTACAATTGGTCTATACAGAATTGATGAATATCGTCTCCAATTAATTTTCCCAAATGTTGGTTTTACAAATTGTACAGTTTTATGTCCTTTGATGACGAACTGTACAATTTGTGAGACATAACAAAAATGTTATTGGTTTTGCTGAAATGTCAAAAAAGATTGTTATAATTATTTAAACTATAGTGTTAAAACAGAATTCGATTTTCGTTTTTTTAACAGGAAAGGAAATTATTTTTGTTTTTTAAATGATCTTATTTCGACCCCATCGTTCTTAAGTCTTTAATATAGGTGTTGATCATCAAACGGGTTTTGACGGTTGTTTCGATTTGCCCGGGTTTCATATAAAACCGATCCACTTTTATGTTGAAAAGTTTTGCACTCATATCCATATTATATTCTTTATTGATATCATCGAGTTGTTGGTTGAGGTCATTCTGAATTTCGTCAATTTGGCCTTCCAACGGAAAGTAAAACATTTTTTCAAGTTCTTTCCTGATGTATCCTTCAGCTATCCAGCTGGCAGCTTTATGGAAAGTGTTTTTTGTTTTGAAAGAAATATCTATGTCTTTGGCTTTAAAGGCATTGTCAATTGCATCGTAGTATGGTTTGGCTTTTATCATCAGGGTGCCGTTAATACTTCCGGTCACATCAGAAACAAAACGGATATTTTCATAATCACAATTCAGAAAAATACTGCCTAATGTGATGGTTTTTCCCTGAGCTGAAAAAGATTTTCCATCATAATTTTTTCTCACGATATCATTCAAATCCATCATCTGTATATTCGTAACCAAAGATAGCGACGTTGTATCTTCAAATTGTTCTGACCACTGCAGCTTAGGGGTCGGAACAGGCCCTTGTGACGTGATCGGTTTTTGGGTTGAAAATTGGGATAACAATTCAATCTTTATTTTTCCTGAAGTGTGCAGTTTCGAATTTTTGAGAGTGGTAAGTTTGATGCTTTTTGGAGTCAACATCAGATATCCGCCATTATTGGGATCTAATTGAATCGGGTCTTTAAATACCTGTATACTTTCGTGTATCGTCTTTTTTATGGTAAAGTTTTCGGCGATTGCGGCATCAATATTTTCAACAATATAGGGTTTTGCTTTGCTGATGATGACATTGGAAACAGGTTCGATAGGAATATTTATACCCGCAACACTTAATACCGGTTTTTCCAACCATTTGTGATAAGACAGATCTGTTTTGGCTTTAAAATTCCAAACAGAATCCAGGTCGAATTTTGTAATAAAGGTCAGTTCAAGAACACCCCGGGCTTTCATTTTGGCTAAGTAAGTATCTTTTTCAACAAGGATGCCAACAGGTATATTCACAAGTATATTTTTACCTTCTATCTCGACATTAGCATCTTTGGTCTTATAAAAATTCATTTTCAAATCATAATCGACCAGATTAAAGTTCTGTTTGAAAAGTTCAGCAATAGCCTGATTAAAAGTGTCTTTAATCGCCTTTTTATCTAACTTGTAATGAAGTACTACTTGTGAGGAAACCGGTTTGTATTCGGGAGCAGGTGGGATTACAGCTGTTGGAACTTTTTTTCCTGAGGAACAACCCGACATCATCAAAAAAATCAGTACAATAACCGGGTAAAAATTAACTTTTTTCACGAAAAACGGGAATTTAAGAAATGTATATATAACTTTGGTTTTGAATCATAAGGATTAAAAAAAAAGCAGGATAATCTAACATCATCCTGCTTTTTTTTATTTTACTTTAATATATATCTGGCAGTAAATGCACCATATCCACTTCTGAAACGGTTGTAGGTGCCTGTGTAATCCCAACTGTCAAGAACTACGAAAGTTGGTGCCCAATCGACACTTAAATTCAAAGGAATATTGTCAAATGAATAATCAAGTCCTAAAACTCCTGAAACACCTAGTTCGTAATATCCATCGTCAATTCCAAAACTATTGTACGTCCATGTTGTGAAAGACGCACCACCGCCCCAATACCATTGCAGACGATCTACAGACGCAATGTCGTAGTGAAGTTCATAATAAGCTCCGGCGGCTAATCCTCCCCACCTTAATCCTCCGAATAAATCGATGGCTGCTTTTTCATTAAGGAATTTTTTGTAAGAGGCTATCAATCCGTATCCCAACTTGGCACCGATGGCGGATTCATAATTTTGTGCTTGTATAGACGAAGTAAATACACCGCATAACAAGAAAATGAAAATAATTAATTTGTTTCGCATATTAAAATTTTTTAAATGACAATTCAAAATGGATTCGGTATATCCGATTCCGTGGCAAATATATAAACTTTTTTTAAAGTGTATGAAAATAAGTTCATTAATTTTGTTAATGATTGGATATATACTCTGTTGTTCTTCATAAAATTATATATTTTTATTCTACATTATTTGTAATTTGAAAAAAAATAATACTTTTACCAAAAATTTATCATGACTAAACATTTATTTTTCTTTGGAATTCTCATTTTGAGTCTGTCTTCGTGTTACACATTTACCCACTATCAAACCGGTAAAACCGTCGGGAAAGGCAAAACCGATTACGCAGTTACTATCAATGGCCTTGCGGGGTCTGTACCCGGAGGTTTTGGATCATTACCGCCCTTTAAACCGGAATTTCAGATGTCTTATGGTATAACAGACGATTTGGATGCAATTTTTAAATATTCTGCTATAGCCGGATTACACGGGGGACTGAAATATTCTGTTTTGGGAAATGATATGGATTCGAGATTTGCAGCAGCTATTGGAGCTAATTTTGGTGGATTGTTTTTAGGTGGAGGAGATAACATCGGAGTAGGTGGTTTTTATAATTTTAGTATTCCGGTCCATTTATCATATCATCCTTCTGAAATTTTTGCCTTTGGTTTGAGTCCGAATTTTACTTCGATAGGAGCTTTCGGAGGAGGTGAACTTGAATCTTTATCAAGATTTGGTGTGGCTCCTCACATTGAAGTGGGCAGAAGAATAAAATTTGTTCTTGGACTTAATGCTCTTTTTGGTACTGTTTCCGTTTATGAATACGGACTCGGGGTCAAATGGAACCCAAGGTGAAATCGTACAAGAATTTATAAATCAAAGGGCAGAGATTACTTTTTTGATTTTTTTCACTATCCCAAGTATGACAAAAATCTATTTGTTTTTGTCGTTCTTGGAATACTGTATTTTATTTTTGTAATATTTGGTATTCAGGAAAGTTTTACTTTTGCAAAAAATTTAGCATGACAAAACATTTCTTTTTTATTGGAATACTCATTCTAAGTTTATCATCATGTTACACGTTTACACATTACCAAACTGGTAAAACGGTCGGAAAGGGTGAAGTTAATTACGCAGTTACCGTTAACGGGTTGGGATCCCGAATAGTAGAGACACTTCCATTACTGCCATTTAGACCGGAATTTCAAATGTCTTATGGTATAACAAATGATCTGGATGCCGTTTTTAAATATTCAGCATTGGCAGGTTTACACGGTGGGTTAAAATATTCTTTTTTAGGAAATGATTTTGATTCAAAGTTTGCTGCTGCTTTAGGAGTTAATTTTGGAGGTTCGTTTTTAGGTGATAGCGGTAGTGATTTTTTGAAAAAAGGTGGCTTTTTTAATTTTAGTATACCCCTTCATTTATCTTATCATCCTACAGAATATTTTGCCTTGGGGCTAAGCCCTAATTTTACTGCATTAAGTACTTATGGATCAGTTGACCTGGAACCTTTTGTCAGATTTGGATTAGCTCCTCATATTGAGGTGGGTAAAAGAATACGATTTGTGCTTGGAGCGAACGCTCTTTTTGGAACATATTTTTTTTACGAATATGGCCTGGGCATAAAATGGAACCCTGGATAAAATTTTTTCAGGAATTTATTTAACAAGGCGCCAGAAATTACTTTGAATAATGTATAAAATTACTTGTTGTGTATCAAATTTTCGCCAGTCATTACTTTCGGGCCTTGTAAATCCATCAAATTCAATATCGTCGGAGCAATATCACCAAGTTTGCCTGAACTGACATCGACATTCTTTTTGCTTCCAACATAAATCATGGGAACAGGATTTACAGAATGTGCAGTGTTGGGAGAACCATCTTCATTAATCATGACATCTGAATTGCCATGATCTGCAATAATGATGATTTCATATGCATTTTCCTGTAAAAAAGGTACGAGTTTACTGAGGCAGGCATCTACCGTTTCGGTTGCTTTTACGGCAGCTTCAAAAATACCTGTGTGGCCTACCATATCTGTGTTGGCGTAATTCAGACAGATAAAGTCGGGATGAAATTGATTTACGTGAGATATCAATGCTTCGGTGATTTCCATAGCACTCATTTCAGGTTTCAGGTCGTAAGTTGGAACTTTAGGAGAAGGGATCATGATTCTTTTTTCACCTTCATAAGGTTCTTCACGCCCACCGTTAAAAAAGAAGGTGACATGCGGGTACTTTTCAGTTTCTGCTATCCTGACCTGTGTTTTTCCATGTTCACTGAGTATTTGACCCAACGTTTGATTGAGGTTGTCTTTTTCAAATAAAACATGAAGATTTTTAAATGTTTTATCATAATTGGTAAACGTCAACATGTACAAGGTTAGTTTGTGCATATTGTATTCATGGTTGTCTTCCTGGGTCAGTACCTGAGTAAGTTGGCGTGGTCTGTCGGTCCGGTAATTAAAAAAAATGACTACATCACCGTCCTTAATGTTTTGATTGTCTTTATCAAACGCTAAAGATTTAATCGGTGACATAAATTCATCCGTGATACCTTCTTCGTATTTTTGTCTGATGAGACCTGTGATACTGGCTGCTTCTTCGCCAATCCCATTTACCAGCAAATCGTACGCTTTTTTGGTTCTTTCCCATCGGTTGTCTCTGTCCATTGCATAATACCTGCCGATTACAGAAGCAATATGTATATTAGAATTATCGATATACGTTTCCAACTCCTTGATATATCGTTCACCATTTTGAGGATCTGTGTCCCTTCCATCCAAAAATAGATGTAAAAAAACCTGAGTGGGTTCTTTTTTCAAAAGATCACACAAACCAAATAAATGTCTGATGTGTGAATGTACACCTCCATCGGATAATAAGCCCATCACATGGATCCTTTTTGAATGAGCCGTTGCATATTTGACTGTTTCGACCCATTCCGGCATTTGACTCACCTCATCGTTTTTAAATGCTTTGTTGACGCGAACCAATTCCTGATAAACTACCCGTCCCGCACCTATATTCATATGACCGACCTCAGAGTTTCCCATCTGACCTTCAGGCAAACCGACATCTTCACCAAAGGTTATCAAAGTATTGTTGGGGTTTGTCTCCTTCAGATAGTCAAAATATTTTTTATCAGCGGCCTCAATGGCACTCACTTTTTTATTCGGGTTGATTCCCCAACCGTCAAGTATGATTAATGCTGCTTTTTTTTGTGTTGTCATTTGTTTCTGAATTTCAAAGAAATTTTAGATATTTAAAGAAAGGATGTGTACTATGGTAGGTTATAACTGAAGGGTAAATTGATTTAAACCACTCTTTCGGTTTTATGAACAAAGGAAGTATTTTTAAATCGTTTACCAAGAATATTATACAATGTAACTTTTTATTTTAAAAAACGTTCTTAAGAAACTTAATTTATAATATTTTCGTTTTACTTTGGCAAACATACAACATCCAATTCTTTCAAACAATCAAATGATAAAAATGAAGTTCATAAAAATTTTTCCGGTGATCGTAGCCTTGTTATGCGGTACCTCTCTCTTCGGTCAATCACAGGCAGAATTGCTTAATGGAATCAAAACTTCCAATATGGCAGTTGTTGAGACCTTTTTAAAAGAAAAAATTGATTTTTGTATTTTTGAAGACCAACAATTTCTTCCAAAATCGGTGGCCATGAAAAAAATGAAGGAATTTTTGGACAAAAACAAACCTGTTTCTATAGAAGTGATGCATAATGGAAATTCCAAAGACAAGTCTTCTCAATATAAAGTTGCGAAGTTGGTGACCAGTCAGGGTTCTTTCAGGATTTTTATTTATGCTGAGGGTGAAATACGTTCAGGGAGTGTAAAGGAAATCAGAATCGATAAGTTTTAACGTGTAATTGCCTGAAGGGTACAGTCATATTTAATGTATTTAAATATCAGATCCTACTTTTTTACATACCTTCTCCAGGATATCATAAGTATCAGAAGCGCTCTTTTTCCACGAAAAATCCCGGAATCTTGACTTGCCCTTGTTTATCAGGTGTTGTCTTGTTTCCGGATCAGTGATTTTACCAAGAGCATCAGATATGGAAGTGATATCATTGGGATTCGCTAAAATGGCAGCATCTCCGGCAACTTCAGGCATAGAAGAACAATCAGAAGTGATGACGGGGATATTTTGTTTCATCGCTTCCAGTATAGGGATACCAAAACCTTCAAAAAGTGAGAGGTAAACCAAAGCTTCACTGCGACTATATAACATGTTTTTTTCACTTTCTGTGACAGTTCCAACGTGAATGATGTCAGGATAATCGTTTATCAGCTTTTCTATATCTTCAGATTTCCATGCATATCTGCCTGCCAAAACCAGTTTATAAGCATGTTTGTTTTTTTTGTTGAATTCGACAAAACCCAGACATAAATTTTTAATGTTTTTTCTGGGATGTAAAGCGCCGACAAAAAAGAAGTAGGGTACAGCACTCACTGACAAATCTTCAACTTTTTTACTGATTTTAACCTTTGTTTCAGATAGGTTGCCATCAACGGCGTTATACACAACATGGATTTTGTTTCCTGATAAATGAAGATTTTCGACAATATCTTTTTTTGTGGTTTCTGATACTGCAATAACAGCATTTGCAATCTGATGAAAAACAGGTATATTTTTTTTGGAATATCTCACATGACTTTGTATCATATGTTGCGGAAAGTGAAGGTAAGCCAAATCGTGGGTTACTAAAACCTGCGGAATCCGGACACGTTTGCTCAAAAATCCATCTCCTGAATAGAAAACATCTACTTTATCTTTTTTAATATAAAAAGGCAACAAAATATCAAACCAGATATACCACAACAATGGATGTCGCGTCATTAAAGGAATAACCTTCAGCTGCACATTGGGTGGAAAAGTCATCGAATAGGTAACTTTCCGGTCGTGATAAAGGATAAAAGTCGTTTCTGGATGTTGCACAGCCATTTGGTAGACTACTTCATAAATATATCTGGGTATTCCCTCCGGTTGATTGGTAATCAAAAGCCTTGCATTAACACCGATGATCATAACAAATATTTGGGGTAAAGTTACACATAAGCAGACTTTACAAACCTGTTTATGTGAAATTTAATTAGTCGGCATCTGCAAAGTATTGAAATATACGGGCAGGTGTACAAAAAGATATATTTTGATATGACCAAAATATTTTACTAATTTTGAGATTGGTTTTTTGAAAAATGAAAATTAACTTACCAAAAAAAGGCATCCGGAAAGAAAAAAATCCATCAGAGGAAGAGATATTAGCTGGTTGGAAAAACGTTCAGAGTCTTTAAAACGAGTGGTTCCCTGTTCTGTGCTTTTTAAATATAACCAATCGAAGGAAGTGCAATTCAAAACTTTGTTTTACCTTTGCCAAATGCAAGTGTCAGCTAATATATTATCACAAATTGTACAAGGTACTGTCGAGGGAGACGGTAATGTGAATGTACACTCTCCGGGCAAAATTGAAGAAGCTACAGAAGGTCAGTTTACTTTTTTGGGAAATCCTAAATATGAATCTTTTGTTTATAACACAAAGGCTTCTGTTATTTTGCTTAACAAAGATTTTGTACCAAAACAGCATCTTACAGCCACTTTAATTAAGGTAGATAACGTGTATATCGCCCTTTCAAAATTAATGGATTATTTTCAGCAAGGCATGAGTTATCTCGAGGGAATTGCTGATTCTGCTGTATTGGCAAGTGATGTATTGATCGGAGAACGTGTCTCGATCGGTGACTTTTGTATTGTAAAAAAAGGAGTTAAAATCGGAGATGGTTGTGTTTTTTACGGTCAAAATTTTATTGGAGATCATGTGGTATTGGGAAAAAATGTCACCTTGTTTCCCGGCGTTAAAATTTATCACAACTGTAAAATTGGCGATAATGTCATTATACATTCCAACACAGTAATAGGAAGTGACGGCTTTGGTTTTGCTTCAGTCGATGGTGATTACAATAAAATTTCACAAATCGGAAACGTAGTCATTGGCAATCATGTTGAAATTGGAGCAAATACGGTGATAGACCGGGCAACGATGGGTTCAACCCAAATTCAGGATGGCGTAAAATTGGATAATCTGATTCAGGTGGGCCATAATGTCGTTATTGGTAAAAATACCGTAATAGCAGCTCAGACAGGTGTCGCAGGAAGTACAAAAATAGGCGAAAATTGTCTCATTGGCGGTCAGGTAGGTTTTGTTGGACATATCGAAATAGCTTCAGGAACTATGATTCAGGCCAAATCGGGTGTCAATGCAAACATCAAGGAATCTAATTCCAAATTATATGGTTATCCCGCTATGGATTATCAGGCATATTTAAAGTCGTATGCCTATTTCAAAAAATTACCAGAAATCGTTGCACAATTGAGACAGTTTGGCAAAGATTTTGACAACTTAAAACATGATTTGGAAAATAAATAATTTTTTGTAGAATGGTTAAACGGAAGTTGACAAGTCCTGCCAAATTTCAGGGCATAGGTCTGCACACAGGTAGACCAATAAATATGGAAATATCCCCGGCGGAACAAGGTTTTGGGATAAAATTTAAAAGGACAGATGTAACACAGGAAACTTTAATTCCTGCAGAGATTAATTATGTTGCCACAACCACACGCGGAACTACACTGGAATACCAGGATATCAGTGTGGCAACTGTAGAACATTTACTGTCAGCCCTTTATTTTTTGGGTATTGAAGATGCGCTTGTCTCCCTGGATGGTGGTGAAATTCCCATTCTCGACGGAAGTGCAAAACTGTTTTTGGAATGTCTTGAACCACATTTGACGGTAGATGACCAACAACCAAAAGAAGCACTTGTTATTACGGATCCTTTTTCATATACAGATCCTGACACCGGAAGTGAATATCATGTTTTTCCGGCCGATTCTTATCAATTGTCATGTATCCTTGAATTTGATGCGCCAAATGTTCCTTCTCAATTTGCCGATATGACTGATTTTTCAGCATATAAAGAAGAGATTGCCCCATGCCGGACTTTTGTTTTTTTGAGCGATATCGAAAAACTTTTTGATCAGGGATTGATTAAAGGAGGCAGTATAGATAATGCTATCGTATTTGTTGATAAAGAAATGAACGAGGATAAAAAGGAAGCTTTAGCCCAAAAAATTGGCAAACCTAATATCCGGACCACAAAACAAGGTATTCTGAATACGATTGACCTAACTTTTAATAACGAACCTGCCCGACATAAAATATTGGATATGGTCGGCGATTTTAGTTTGCTGGGTCGGCCTTTACAAGCTAAAATTATTGCGAAAAGACCGGGTCATACTTCAAATGTCAAACTGGTTCAGATCCTGAAATCAATTTGGGTAGAACAAAGAAAAAACAAAGGAGTACCTAAAATTGATGTTTCACAACCAGGTATCATGGATGTGGAAAAAATTAAATCCATATTGCCACACAGATTCCCGTTTTTATTCGTTGATAAAGTAATGTCGTTAGACTCTGAATCCATAGTGGCTGTCAAAAACGTTTCCGTAAATGAAGCTTTTTTTGAAGGTCATTTTCCGGGAAACCCTGTATTTCCGGGAGTTTTGCAGATTGAAGCACTCGCTCAGGCAGGTGGTATTTTGGCACTTTCTATAGTCGATGAAGGAAAAGGAGACAAATGGGATACTTATTTTTTAAAAATGGATGGTGTCAAGTTTAAATCAAAGGTAGTTCCCGGTGATACATTGGTATTAAAACTTGAATTAATCGAACCAATCCGACGCGGCATTGTTCGTATGAGAGCCTTTACTTATGTTGGCAACAAATTAGTTTCTGAAGGAGAATTAACAGCTCAAGTAGTTAAAAGATAAAATATGATGAATTTTATACATCCGAATGCCAAAATAGGTCAAAATGTAAAAATTGAACATTTTGCATATGTGGATGAAGGAGTTGAAATTGGTGATAATACATGGATAGGACCACATGCTACTATTATGAAAGGTACCTTTATTGGCAAAAATTGTAAAATTTTTCCGGGAGCTGTGGTTGGAGCTATTCCTCAGGATTTAAAATACAACGGTGAAGAATCAGTACTGATTGTTGAAGATAATGTTACCATAAGGGAATGTTGTACCCTCAACAGAGGAACGGCAGCCAGTATGTTGACAAAAATCGGGGCTAACTCCCTGCTTATGGCCTATGTGCACGTAGCACATGATTGTATTATAGGTAAAAATTGTATCATTGCCAACAATGTAAACCTGGCAGGTCATATTACCATAGGAAATAATGTTGTCGTCGGTGGTGTAACTGCCGTTCACCAGTTTGTAAAAATTGGTGATCATGTCATTGTAGGTGGTGGTTCATTGGTCAGAAAAGACATTCCACCTTTTGTAAAAGCTGCAAGAGAACCTTTGTCATACGCAGGTGTAAACAGCGTTGGTTTGTCAAGAAGAGGTTTTTCGAGGGAAGATATTAATATGATCCATGAAATTTACAGAATTTTATTTGTAAAACATAGAAATGTTAAAAATGCGGTCATTGAAATTGAAACGACTATTCCACATTCTGAATTTAAAGAACAGATATTACTTTTTATCAGAGATGCCGACAGAGGTGTGATGAAAGGTTATAAACATTCCTGATATGGAAATTGAGTTGATAGGTTTGTCCAAACGATATGGCTATCAATGGATTCTCCGGGATGTAAACCAAACTTTTATAAAAGGAAAAGTTTATGGTATATCCGGTCGAAACGGGATCGGTAAATCGACACTTATTAAGCTCATAAGTGGTTTTCTGTCACCTTCATCCGGGAAAGTCCTTTTTAAATCCGCAGGCAATATCATTTTACCCCGGAATTTCCATGAATATTTTGTTTGGGTAGCCCCTTACACGGATTTGATTCAGGAATTTACCCTGGAGGAAATGTTGATGTTTCATAAAAAATTCAAACCAATGCCGGAAAATCTGAATATAAAAAGTTTTCTGGAATATCTGGAATGGCAAAACACCGGCGATAAACAAATCCGTTTTTTTTCATCCGGTATGAAACAAAAATTGCAGCTGGCCCTCGCATTGTTGTCAGAAACACCGATACTCCTGCTTGACGAACCTACTTCTTATCTCGATGAAGCAGCCAAAAACTGGTTTGCCCGACGTCTCCGCCAAAATTCAGAAAACAGGATTGCCATTATATCTTCAAATGATCGGTTTGACCTGGATTTATGTCAAAATATTCTTGATGTGACCGAAATAAGCAATCACTGACCTTAAAAGATTTTAGCCGGGTAATGAGATTTTTCCGAAACTTACTTTGGGCATATTCGGAGGCAGACTTTCTTCCAGTAAACTAAAGTCTCCGGCGATACATTCATTTGCTAAAACGGCAAATAATACTGCTTCTTTTGCATCCGGATGTATGCCTAGATCCTCAAAAGGTTTGATAGTGATACCGGGAAGTTGAATTGACAGCCGGTTCATCATGGTTTTGTTGTGCGCTCCGCCGCCGCTGACAAACATTTCAATATTGGTTTTTGTGTTTCCGGTTAGTTTTATGACTACTTCGGCTATAGTGTCAACGGTCAGTTGGGTCAGGGTAGAAATTATATCTTCAGGTTCAGCCAATGGTATATTTGTCTCGGAAATTATTTTTTCAACCCATGAAAGATTAAACATCTCCTGACCGGTACTTTTAGGGATTTCCTGATTGAAAAAATCATGTTTTTTTAATGAATGAAGAAGCTCCGGTATTATTTTTCCTCTTTGCGCAATGTCACCGTTGTGATCAAATGAAATGTTCAGATACTTTTGACAATACTGATCAATAAGCGTATTTGCCGGACCGGTGTCTGTGGTGCTTATCATTTTTGAAGTGACAGGCAGATAGGTAAAGTTTGATATACCACCCAAATTGAGCAGGATTCTGTCCGTTTTAGTGCCCGAAAATAATAGTATATCACCATACATAGCCAAAGGAGCACCTTCTCCACCAGCAGAGATATGTTTTTGTCTGAAGTCAGAAAGGGTGATAATTCCTGTTTTTTGTGCGATGTGGTCACCATCTGCTATCTGAAACGTTGAAGGAAACGGATAAAACAAACTGCTTTGAGGAACATGTTGAACTGTCTGACCATGACTGGCTATCAGGTCAATATCTGAAGGTTGAATGTTTAAATGCTGAAGAATCCGGAGAATGATTGATGCATAAAATGTTCCCAGAAAGGCATGTAACTGACATAAATGAACAAAATCTATGTCTTTTTTTGCAAAAATTCTGAAAATTTTATCTTTTAAGGAAGATTCATAGTCCACCGTTTCAAAATACAGAACAGTTACAAAGGTGTTTTTTCCTGTACCTCTAACCTGACATACTGCAATGTCCAGTCCATCCATGGAAGTTCCTGACATCAGGCCAATAATATTCCTGACCGGTTTGTTTGATATAGATTGTAAATTGGATATTTGTTTTCTTGACATAATAAAAAAAAGCAAACATTCTTTCTGTTAAAAGAATGTTTGCTTGGAAATGAGAAAAGATTCCCGTTTTAATTAAAAAATGATTCTTTCCCTAATTTTTGAACCAACAGGGCATAAAAAATAGCTCTGTGTTTGTTTCTGTTTCCTGTGCCCATTTCATTGACAACTTCAGCAATTGCTTTGTCCAACGCGGGACCATCTGCCAATCCGAGTTTTTTAATTAAAAAATTTGTTTTTACTCTGTCCAGTTCTTCCTTGTCAGAACCTGAAACGAGAGATGCATCTCCAAGATAGATAGATGGTCCTAAAGATTTTGCGACTTTAGTAAGAAGGTCGTCACTGATTTTTAAACCCAGTTTTGAGGCTTCTTCTTTGTACATCTGTACTTTTTCATCAAATTTGCTCATTGTTTATGTATTTAATAATGTAAAATAAGACTACCTGACTTTAAGATTTTCCGGCACCTGCGGAGCTATGGATTTACAAACTTCTTTACCTGAATCATCTGTTATTCTCAATTCAACCCTTCGGTTAAAATATCTTCCGGAATCATCATCTGTATTCACGGCGACAGGGGTTGATTCACTCGAAGCATTGGTTTGAATCGACGAGGCAGGTATCCCAAGATTGATCAAAACGGATTTTGCGGCTTCTGCCCTGTTTAATGAGAGTTTTTTATTATACTCATCGCTTCCCCTGGCATCCGTATGTGCCGACAAAATACCTGTATATCCCGGGTTGGATTTTAATATTTCTGCCATTTCGGTCAATTCCTGATTTGCTGTACCTGTAATTTCATAAGAGTCAAAATCAAACAAAATCCAGTTGAGCCCGCAATCTGTAGATACAGCCTGTGTTGCGGTTTTTGTTGTATCTTTTGTTGCATCTGTATTGGTTTCAACTGTAACTGGAGCTTCAGGTGTGATTACTTCAGTCTGCGATACCTCAACATTGTTTCCTTTATTACATGATTTGGTAAATAACAAATAGGCAAGGAGAAGCAAAAGCGGAAGCAATAACCACCACCAGTTGAATTTTCCTGAAGTTTCGGTTGGTGTGGTTGCAGCAGCAGCCGCACCTGTCAATGGAGCTGCTACTATTTTTTGAGGACAAGTACGGGCAATTTCATTGCCGTTTTCATCTTTAAGGATTTTAAGAAGATAGCCGGCTTTTTCTACGTGGTCATACATATGGACTTTGTCTTTGTTCCTGAGCACGGACTCTAATTCTTTGTCTCTGTTGGTCGTATTGATAAAACCTTCACTCCTCAACCATACACTGCCATCATTATGATAAACAGCAAAATAAAATAAATTATCTTTTTCAAAAAGTGCCAGATTATTTGCCTGATCATGAATTTTATGACCTTGGTATGCCTCACATGATAAATAATCATCATCCTTTTCGATCGATGCTGAGTTAGGAACCGAAGGCGTGCCCGATAAACCAGAGGCAAATGAAGCAGCAGCCAGCAACCCTCCTCCCCACAATAAACTTAAAGCTGATTCTGAAATTTTAGGACATGAGCGGCCGATTTCCTGGTGATTGCCTGCTTTTATGACCAGATAATATAAACCTCTTTTTTCTTCAACAGAAATTCTCTCTTTAATGTCCCTGTTTTTTCTTATGGATTCCAAACCCTTATCTCTTGCAGAAGGGGTCGGATATCCCTCGCTTCGGAAAACAAGATCATTTTGGTCATTGACCATCGCAAAATAATATTTGCCGGTATGTTCGTGTTTGAACACGATAAAGTCAGCATACTCAGGGTGCCGGGAGTTTAATTGTTCTTCATATTCTTTACAAATAAGATAATCATCTTCCACCTTATGTTGTTCTGTGTTCTCTGCATCGTTTTTTCTTAATGCCAAAACTTCTTTTTCTGAAGAATAAGGACAGGATCGGCCTATTTCCTGGTGGTTACCTGCTTTAAGAATCAAATAATGCAGACCTCTTTTTTCTTCTGTTGACCATCGGCTTTCCTGATCTTTGTTTTTAATCACAGACTCAATGCCGTTGTCCCGGGCAGACGGGGTAGGGTA
Organism: Saprospiraceae bacterium; assembly: GCA_022842725.1. Taxonomy (GTDB): domain Bacteria; phylum Bacteroidota; class Bacteroidia; order Chitinophagales; family Saprospiraceae; genus OLB9. The sequence continues at coordinate 146,511 of JALHOZ010000006.1, read as the reverse complement.
ACCTTCACTTCGAAGAACAATTTCTCCTTTTTTGTTTAAAAAGGCAAAGTAATATTTGTCGGTATTTTCATGTTTGAAACTGATGAAATCGTCGTATAGATGGTGTTTTTCGTGAATTTTTACTTCATATTCACGACATATCATATAATCATCTTCTTCATTTTTTTGCTCACTTTCATCTTTTGGGAAAGTTATGTTTTCCTGATCGATTTTTCCTGCTTCGACATTTGCTAAAGCCAAAGTTTCCTGATATTTTTCTCTGGCCGACGGTAGCAGAACCAATATTTCCTCCAGGGTCTGATACGGGCATGATCTGGCAATCTCGTGATGGTTTGTAGCTTTAAGAGTCAATACCCAACGTCCATCTGTTTGTTTTACTTTGGAATATAAACTTTCATTCGAAAGATTTTTTAATACAGATGCAATACCATTTTCGCGATTGTTTTCTGAGGAATAACCCTCACTCCTCAATACGATAGAACCGTGTTCTGAATAACAAAAATAATATTTGCCTTCTTTTTCAAATCTGGATATTCCTGCTTCGTCAGCTAATGAAGTGTCATAATGATGGCAAGCCAGATAATCGTCGTTGGATTGATGTATGTCGTTCATGATGGAAGGGGTGTTTTATACAAGACAAATGTAAATAAAATAAATATTTCACAGAATTATTTTCAAAGATTTCTTCAATTATTAATATTATTTTTGCATAAAGACCTAAAGATCACTTTTTGGTACAAGGATAATGATATTTCAGTCTGGTATGTTAAAGACGGGAACCGAGGTAAAATACCACAATTTTATTAACGAATTTTTATGTAACAACACCTAATAATATTGGAAATCTAATGATTCTGATATAAAAAACAATTTGCATGAGGTAACAGCAGTATTCTTATTGTTTTTGCATGCTTAATTTATTTATAGTACATATATTATATAAGTGTAATATGTGTCAAATTTAAAGTTTAAACTGATCTAACATTTCTTTTTTTGACTCAAAAAACGTTTTCCATTTTCCGATACAAAGTGTCATATCTTCCGGTATCGGGCTTTCAAAAAACACTTTTTGTTCTGTAGCAGGATGAATAAAACCGAGCGTTTTGGCATGTAAAGCCTGTCGGGGAAGTGTTTCAAAACAATTATCCACCATTAATTTGTACTTGTTGTAATACGTGCCTTTCAAAATCTTGTTTCCACCATATCTGGCATCATTAAACAAGGTGTGACCAATATGTTTCATATGAACCCTGATCTGATGGGTTCTTCCTGTTTCCAGCCTGCATTCCACCAAAGTTACGTAATAAAATTTTTCTAAAACCTGAAAATGTGTCGTTGCTTCTTTGCCCCTGGAACCATCCGGATAAGCCGCCATTTGCATCCTGTCTTTTTCGTGACGCCCTACATGAGCGCGAATGGTACCTTGGTCAGCCTCCACATCTCCCCAAACCAATGCGACATAACTCCTTTCAATGCTGTGGTCAAAAAATTGTTTGGCCAAATGTGTCATTGCATGTTCATTTTTGGCAATGACCAAAAGTCCGGTGGTGTCTTTGTCAATCCGGTGAACCAACCCCGGCCTGTCCGGCGTATTGCCTTTCAAAACGGGAAAAGGGTTGTTTTTGAAATGATATAAAAGGGCATTGACCAACGTTCCGGATTGATTTCCTACGCCGGGATGAACAACCAATCCGGCTTGTTTATTGATGACCAGAATGTGTTCATCTTCAAATACGATTTCTAATGGAATGTTTTCCGGGTTTAAATCGGGAATATTCAGAGGATTCGCAGGCAAAACAACAGAAATCTGATCTCCGGGTTTGACTTTATAATTGGATTTTATTTCCTTGCCGTTGACCAGAATATTTCCGGTATCGATCGCATTCTGAATTCTGTTTCTGGAGGTTTTTTCAAGTTTTTCGAATAAAAATTTGTCAATCCTGACCATAGATTGTCCGGGATCAACCAATAACATTTTATGGTCTATAAGTTCGTCACCTGTCTGATCATCATTTTCTGTAAACATAGATTCCATAAAATTTATTTGATGTGTACCGGATTTTAAACTAAATCGGGTGGACAAAGGTTTAATTAGCTCTGGAATGATTGATGACCAAATGAAAATAATCAATAATTTACAGAATCTGATTGGTTTTTGTAATTTTTGTTTTTCGTCATTAACTTTTTATACATTTATAACTCAAAACTCCCGGAACTCAGGATTAAAAAATGAAACCGGTATTCATTCACTCATTGAATTAAAATAAGATGAATAAAAAAATGCATATTGATACCCATTGTGTTCTCGAATATGACGGTAAAAATTTTTCGCAGCCTCATATTTTACCCATTTATGCTACTTCTTCATTTGTAATGCAGAGTTTTGAGCACGGTGAGGCAGTTTTTACCGGTCAAAAACAAGGGCAGGTTTACGGAAGGTACGGAAATCCCACCGTTGATGAAGTCGCCGCTAAAATTGCTGCCCTGGAATCCCATGGAATGGAAAAGCAGGCTTTTGGTCTGATGACATCCAGCGGAATGTCAGCCATTTCAACTTTATTACAGTCTCTCTTGCAAAACGGTGACGCCATTTTAACACAGGAAGACTTGTACGGAGGTACTACAGAGCTGTTTAAGTCGGTTTTTCCGGCTATGGGTATTCGCACATATTTCACAGATCTGAAAGATATATCAGCACTTGAAGTTTTGATAAAAAATAACCCGGATATTAAAGTTTTATATTTCGAAACACCGTCTAATCCAACCTGTAGCTGTCTGGATATCAAAGTTTTGGCGGATTTTGCGAAACAAAATGGTTTGTTGTCCATCGTGGACAATACTTTTTGTACACCGGTCATTCAGCAACCCCTTCAATTGGGAGTGGATTTTGTCATTCACAGTACAACAAAATATCTGAACGGTCACGGAAATTCGATCGCCGGCATTATAGTCGGAATAGATGAAGCCCGAAAACCGGCTATTTGGAAAACCCTTAAATTGATGGGTGGAACCTGTAATCCTTTTGATGCATGGTTGGTTCATATCGGCATGAAAACCCTCGGTCTCAGGATGGAAAAACACAGTAGTAATGCGATGTCGTTGGCTACATATCTTGAAAATCACACTAAGGTGTCGAAAGCCAATTATGTCGGATTAAAAAGCCATGAATCATTTGAAACCGCCTCTTCCCAAATGAGGCTGCCCGGTGGTATGTTGAGTTTTGAGGTTGACGGCGGTTATGAAGCAGCCAAAAAATGTATCAACAGTCTGTCACTTGCCAAATATGCACCAACCTTAGGTGATGTAAATACATTGGTTCTCCATCCGAGAACAAGTTCACATCTTAATGTGGACCCTGCCGTATCAGAAAAAAACGGGATTACACAAGGATTAATCAGAGTGTCGGTGGGAATAGAGGCAACAGAGGATGTCCTGAGCGATTTTGAGAATGCATTAAATTCTATCTGATACATGTCGTTCAAATCATCTGTTTTGTATCGTATTATCCAACGGGATAATCCCGGAGAACATTATGTTTTTGGAACCATGCATCTGAATAATGAAGATGCTTACACACATGCGGATCTCGCAAAAAAATACATACAATCCACTAATTATTATTATGCTGAAATGGATCTTTTTGCGGCAGAACAAAATTCTTTGCTTCATCATTTTTTGTTGCCGGAAGGCCAGACCTTAAAGGATTTGTTTTCAGCCCGCCATTATCAAAAAATTGAAAATATTATTTCAAAATCGTTCAATATTGACTTATCATTGTTGGATAGGTTCATCCCATTTCAGGTACAGACGATTTTGTCTGAATCGCTGTTGAGAGGCAATAATGCTGCTCCCCTGGATTATTATTTATGGAAATTTGCGTCTGAAGAAGGAAAATACATGGGTGGAGTGGAAAGTCTGGAGACCCAGATAAAAGTATTGCAACAAATACCTTTAGCATACCAGATTAAATCTTTGAAGTCTTTGTGTAAAAATATTCAGACGTTCAAACAAAAAATGGAAACATTGAGTAATGCCTACCGAAAAGGTGATGTTCAATTGATTTATCGTTTGTCAAAAAAACAAACAGGTAGCCTCCGAAAACTATTGATAGAAGATAGAAATATCTACATGGGGCAAAAAATATTTGACTCCTTATCCTTCGGTCCGTCGTTTTTTGCTGTCGGGGCAGGCCATCTTTATGGAAAAACAGGAATATTGGCTGCCCTCAAAAGACAAAAGTGTAAAGTAACAGCTGTTTATCAATAATTTTTTGTTGACTACATACTTGTCTTAAAAGATATTTGATAATTTTGGCCGTTTTTTGTAAATAAAGTCCCTAAACGGACAAGTTTTTCAGTCGAATTGCCAAAATTTTTATTCGTGTCCAAATTCGTTTTTGTTTTTTCTATCATTTTATTTATTTGTTTTCAAATAAATGGACAAAATCAAAAATGGAATGAGATATTTGACGAAAAGGTGGCACTTTCTGAAAATCCTGAAGACTATAAACATTATTCGATTACCCATCAACATGTCAGTTCAAAAAGTGGCATTCATCATATTTATCTGCAACAATTATGGAACGGCATTCCTGTAGTAGACGGAGTTTTAAGCCTTCATGTAGATAAACAGGGCAGTTTGGTTACCAACCATGACCAGTTTGTAAAAAATCTGTCAAATCGTGCGCATACGCCATCCAATGTGATTTCTGCACAAAAAGCTGTGCAAGTCGTTTGGAATTATCTTAATGTTGATACAAATTTTGTTCTGAAGTTGCTTTCCCAAAACAGTAGTTTTACCAATTTGACCGAATTTGAAGGAACTAACGAAACAAACGGAAATATTTTTGCAGAAAAAAAGTATCTGATAGATTCAACAAATCAACTCAGATTATCCTGGGAAGTCAGATATGAAACTGCAGATGGTTTAAAAAATATGATTGTCTACGTAGATGCTGAAAACAGTAATATCATACGAAAATTAAATTTAACTCTGGAGTGCTCATTTCTGCCGGAAGAGGGTTCGGCAAAAAAACGACCTTTTTTGCCCGTTAGTCATAAAATGGCAAATGAAGAAAATGTATATAACGTTTATCCTTTGCAAGTTGAATCTCCCGGTCACGGGATGCGGAGTATCGTTGCCAACCCTGCTGATATAAATGCATCTCCATATGGTTGGCACGATACAAACGGTTTGCCGGGCCCGGAATTTACAGAAACCAAAGGAAATAATGTCGAAGCCAGAGAGGATATAGATGGTAATAATAATACTTTGGGTGAGATGGCAGATGGAGGAGAATCGCTGGTATTTGATTTTCCGGTTAATTTTTTGCAACCTCCTGCGGTCAGTCAGGATGCTTCTGTCACCAATCTTTTTTATTGGAATAATGTCATCCACGATATTTTTTATCAGTATGGATTTGATGAAGTTTCAGGAAATTTTCAAACCAATAATTACGGAAACGGCGGATTGCAAAATGATCATGTGAGAGCCGAAGCGATGGATGGCAGTGGATTAAATAATGCAAATTTTTCAACGCCTGTCGACGGTAATCCTCCCAGAATGCAAATGTTTTTATGGTCTGGGCCTTCATCAGTAACAGTAAATTCTCCACAAAATATTGCAGCTAATTATCCTTTTTCAAGAGCGTCTTTCGGCCCGGCTTTCTTTAGTCTTACACAGGATGTCGTTTTGGTAAATGATGGCTCATCTTCTCCTTCTTTAGGATGTAATGCTTTGGTCAATGGTCAGGATTTGAACGGAAAAATTGCGATGGTAGACCGTGGGGGATGTGAGTTTGGAACAAAATGTTTTAATGCTCAAAACGCCGGTGCCATTGCGGTCATCGTGTGTAATAATGTGGAAGGCAACCCTTTTGCTATGTCACCGGGAGCAAATGGAAATAGTGTCACGATTCCAAGTATCATGATGAGAAGATCAGATTGTGATTTGATTAAAGTTTATCTTGGGCAGGGAGTTAATCTTTCTATGATTACAGGGATTGCCATAGATGGAGATTATGACAATGGCATTATATCACACGAATATGGTCATGGAATTTCTATCCGGTTGACGGGGGGTGCAGGGAATAGTTCCTGTTTGTCAAATATGGAACAAATGGGTGAAGGTTGGAGCGATTGGTTCGGCCTGATGCTGACAATGGACAGCGATGATGCCGAATCAAGAGCCAGAGGTATTGGTACTTACGCATTAAATCAACCTGTAACCGGACCGGGGATCAGGCCATTCAGATATTCTACAAATATGATCGTAAACCCACAGACGTATAGTTCTATCGCTACATCGGCTGTACCTCATGGTGTAGGTTCGGTATGGTGTACCATGTTGTGGGAACTTACATGGGCACTCATCAGGGAATACGGTTTTGACGAAGATTTGTATTACGGGCAAGGAGGTAATAATATAGCACTTTCATTGGTAACAGAAGGTCTCAAACTACAGCCATGTAATCCCGGATTTGTTGACGGACGAAATGCTATATTACAAGCAGATGCCGCCCTTTACGGTGGTGAAAATGCCTGCCTCATTTGGAAGGCTTTTGCCAAAAGAGGATTAGGGTACAGTGCTGTTCAGGGATCATCCGCCAGTGTAAGTGATGGAGTTCAGGCCTTTGATATGCCACCCACTTGTTGTAAATTTGTGAGCAATATATTAAATGAGGGTAATGGTTCGTTGCGCCAGGCTATTGAATGTGCAGAAGACGGAGACACGATCAGGTTTCTCAATTTTGTTATGAATGATACCATTGAGATCGAAAATGAAGCTTTGTTAATTGATAAAGATTTAATTTTGGTTCATCCTGATCCATGGAGTCTTGGTATTAAATCTTCAGGAAATTTTCCGGTTTTTGAAGTCCAAAGCGAAACAAAATTTCAAAATCTGAATATCATCGGAGGAACCGGTGCAGGAACCAGATGCGTGTTAAACAACGGAAACCTGACATTACAAAATATCCAAATGACTGATCGTGATGCTGCAAATCCGGGTGGTCAGGCTATACTTAATCAAGGGAGTATGGTTTTGGATGGAGAAATATATTTGGATAAAAATTAAATCAACAGACCATACTAACAACTGATTTTGCGGGTCAGGATGTAAGAGGTATAGAAAACCTGCCGGCTTAAACAGTTCAAAAGCATTGAAATCATTTGTTTTTTTACATTTAATTTTCATTTTAACAGATCGCTCGTATATTTGTGTGATTTAAATATATTCTAATGCTCAGTAGACTGTTCGTTTTGTTTTTGATTGGTGTTTCAGCTTCGTGGCTTCAGGGGCAGGTGTCTCCGTCAGTTTGGTTACCACATTTCGAATCAATCAAAAATACAGCACCATTTCCTGGTGATTATGCAGAATATGTAGTAACCCACAGTCATCAAAGTTCATTAAGCAAAATTAATCATGTTTACCTGAAACAAATGTTTGGTGGAATTCCTGTCGTTGACGGAAAACTAAGTATACATGTAAATCAGAAAGGAGCGTTGGTTACAATTCATGATCAATTCATTAAAAACCTTGTACAAAAAACCACCTCACAAGTTCCTGTTTTAAGTATTGAAAACGTGTTGGATGGCATGTGGAAGCAATTGGACAAAAATATAATATTGACGAATAAAATTTTATCTTTCGAGAATACTGTCATAAAAAAAACCGTTATTGATTCAGAAGATCAACTGAACGGACCTGTCAAAGCATCACTTACCTATAAACTTACTGATGAAACAAAGATTGTACTTGCCTGGGAAATAGAATTTGAAACCCTTAACGGTAATGAACATTTGATAGTATATCTTGATGCAGCAACCGGAGTTATCATACAAAAACAGAATTTGGTAGTGGCTTGCTCTTTTTTACCTGAAGTTCAGGAAGTTTCTAAAAAACCATTTATGCCTCTGGAAACGAATTATATGAATATGCAATATTTATATAATGTATATCCATTAAAAGTAGAGTCTCCGATTCACGGAGACAGAAGCCTGATCAATAATCCTGCGGACATCAATGCTTCTCCCTACAATTGGCATGATGTCAATGGTCAGCAAGGCTCCGAATATACTGAAACAAAAGGGAATAATGTCGAAGCAAGAGAAGATATAGATGGTAATAACGCAACATTGGGCGATATGGCTGACGGAGGAAATGATTTAGTGTTTAACTTTCCGATTAACTTTGGAGCACATCCGAATGTAAATCAGGATGCCTCAATAACAAATTTGTTCTATTGGAATAATGTTATACATGACATCATTTACCAATATGGTTTTGATGAGGTTGCCGGCAATTTCCAAACCAACAATTATGGTAATGGAGCGGCTGAAAATGACCATGTTCTTGCGGATGCACTTGACGGGGAGGGCTTAAATAATGCAAATTTTATGACTCCCGGAGATGGTTCCAGTCCAAGAATGCAAATGTTTCTTTGGAATAACGGAAGTTTTTTGGTAGTCAATTCACCGGCACCCATTTCGGGTCTGTATCAACATGAAGAAGCTACTTTCGGTCCGGGAGCTTTTAATATTTCCGGAACTATTGTCCTCGGCCAGGACAATTCCAATAATCCTTCTTTGGGGTGTTTGCCATTAATTAACGGAAATCAGATCAATGGAAAAATTGCTATGTTGGACCGAGGCGGTTGCGAAGAAAGTTTAAAGTGCCTCAATGCGCAAAATGCAGGTGCTATTGCCGTAATTATTTGCCACAACCAACCTGGTAATCCTTATGTAATGCCTTTTGGAAGTTTTGGCAATTCTATTAACATTCCTTGTGTCATGGTAAGTAAACAGGTGTGTGATTCCATCAAACTTTATTTACCTTCCACCGTAAATGTTTCCCTTATTGGCAATGGGTTTATTGATTCTGACTTTGATAACGGGGTGATTTGCCATGAATATGGTCACGGTATTTCAAATCGATTGACCGGTGGTGCAGATATAGTAAATTGTTTGTTTAATCTTGAACAAATGGGTGAAGGCTGGAGCGACTGGTATGGTTTGATGTTGACGATGGAGGATGACGATCTTGAAGATAGACCCAGAGGAATCGGAACGTATTCTTTTGGTCAATTTTCGGATGGCCTTGGACTACGGCCTTACCGGTATTCAACAGATATGACCGAAAATCCTCACACATACAATTCCATCAAACAAAGTGCCATACCTCATGGAGTGGGATCTGTCTGGTGTGTTATGTTGTGGGAATTAACCTGGGCATTCATACGAGAGTACGGGTATGATCCTGACTTTTATTATGGTACTGGGGGGAATAATAAGATTATGCAAATTGTTACAGAAGCGCTTAAACTTCAGCCGTGTAATCCCGGTTTTGTAGATGGCAGAGACGCTATTTTATTGGCTGACCAACAATTGTTTGGAGGACAACACCGTTGCCTTATATGGAAGGCTTTCGCAAAAAGAGGATTAGGAGCCGGTGCATCACAAGGTTCTTCGGCTGATGTTTTGGATGGAAATGAAGCCTTTGACATGCCCAGGAACTGTTGCAGTTATGTGTCAAATACCAATAACTCAGGTGACGGATCATTAAGGGCTGCGGTAGCTTGTACACCAAGTGGCGGAACCATTCATTTTTTAAATTTTATCATGTTTGACACAATTGAATTAACAGGTCAAACGATTATCCTCGACAAAAATCTGACGATAAAACACCCGGAAACTTGGTCAATGGGTATACAGGCATTCGGAAATTTTCCGATTTTTGAAAATAGTGGCGACGTTACCCTCGAAAATCTTCATCTCATCGGCAATATTGGCAACGGAACCAGAGTGCTTTCAAATTCCGGAAATATGGTTTTAAAAAGCGTTAAACTTTCAGACCAGGTAACTTCCAATGCAAACGGGCAGAGTGTGTTAAATACAGGTACGCTTTCCATTGAAGGACAAACCATCATTGATAAGCCCTGATTCCTCTTGATTATGGATTCAGTTTTTTACAGATGATACACTTATTAAGGTCGTGACCACGTGCCGGACAATATTCCCGGCCATAAAATATTATTTGCAGGTGTAACCTGTTCCATAAGGATTCCGGAAATAGTTTTTTTAGGTCTTTTTCAGTTTGTTCAACCGATTTTCCCACCGTAAGCCCCCATCTGTGAGCCAACCTGTGGATGTGCGTGTCGACGGGAAAAGCTGCGTGGCCAAAAGCTTGTGACATAACGACGGATGCAGTTTTATGACCGACACCAGGCAATGCTTCAAGGTCTTCAAAAGTCTCAGGAACCTGTCCGTTATGTTTTTCCAATAAAATTTTCGACAATTCATTTATAGCCCTTGATTTTCTGGGAGACAAACCACAGGGTCTGATGATGTCTTCTATAGTTGAGACTTCAAGTTTGCTCATATCAACAGGGTTGTCTGCAGCTTTAAATAATGTTGGCGTGACTTTGTTGACTCTTTCATCCGTACATTGAGCAGAAAGCAAGACGGCAATTAATAAGGTGTAAGGGTCTTTGTGGTCAAGGGGTATGGGTACCTCAGGGTAAAGGTTTTCAAGTGTTTCTGTAATAAAATCTGTTTTTTCTTTTATTCTTAATTTTTTGGGCTTGCTAACCGGTTTATTTATTTTGGGACTGTTTTCCATAAATGGTTGAAATTTTGTTTTTACGTAAAAGACTAATGAAAGTGTAAGGTTTTTTTAAGTTTTGTTTTAGAAATTAAGGTAAATCTTAACATAAATTTTACATCAAAGAGTTAAACGAATTCGTCATCCCTCTGATATTTGTTTATGAATTGATAAATCTTTTTTTATGAGAACCTTTATTCTTTTTTCGTATCTGACTGTGTTTTTATTCATGGTAATCACACAGGTGTCTTACGGACAATCCAACGTTTTAAGCGGAGAATATGTTCATATTCCTAAATCGAAAAGCATTTTTATAGAAAGAATCCATAACGGGATTTTATTCAAATCCAAACCAAACGGAGCCTGGATATTTTTTGAAAAACAAAGAAATAATCTTTTTTTCGATAAAAAAGGTAACAGAATTGAAGTTATCAACCATGATGAAATCATTTTTATCAAACGTAACTCCCGCCGGGGATTACACTATATCAAAGTTGTTGATATACCGGATCAGAGCCATTTGATTCCGAATGAAAATGCTGTGTCATCAAGGCCGGAAGGATTATGGTTTGACGAAAAAACCGATACCTACCTCATCGTCGTCGAAACCAGAGATGGTATAAAAGTAAGGTTGAAAGACAGCCGCTTGTGGTATAGTTACTACCGGACGAATCAACACGGAACTTTTGTTTCTGATGACGGTAAAAGTTATGTTTGGAATGGTTTGACATTGGAATATTTTCATACGGAAAACCAATTTAGGCTACATTTTTATAAAATTGCCGACGATTTTACGGGTTATTAATCCGAAATGAATACTTTTGTCACGCTTTAAATGGTTTACTCACAACTCCGTTCTTCTGGTTTTACAGATTGTTTAACGGGGAAAGTATGCTAAAAGCAGGCTGGGTATTGGCATCCAAATGGTTCGAAAACGAAGTAATTTCCTTTATTTTAACAAATCACTGACCCATGAAATTTTCCTTATTGGTCATTGGAAAAACCAATGAAAAATATCTGGAAGAAGGTATCAAAATCTATGATAACCGTCTTAAAAATTATACGAAGTTTGACATGATTGAGGTCAGGGATATTAAAGGTTTTCAAAATCCTGAAGACCTCAAAAAAAAAGAGGCGGACGCTTTTTTAGAAAAAATAAAAGACGATGATGTGTTGGTCCTTTTGGATGAAAACGGAAAATCATTTTCAAGCGTTGAATTTTCTTTATGGATTGAAAACCAACAGATTCGTAGTGTTAAACATGTTGTTTTTATAATAGGTGGAGCCTTTGGAGTTCACCAAGTAATCCGACAAAGGTCAAACCTGGTTTTATCCTTTTCAAAAATGACATTTTCACATCAGATGATCAGATTGTTTTTTGTGGAACAGCTGTACAGGGCTTTTACCATCATAAAAAATGAAAAATACCACAACCCTTAGGCCTCTATCTTTGTCTTTGTTAGATAAATACTTTTATGAGCATAACCCTTCTTTTGATTATCTTTACCTGCGCGGTATCATTTTGGGCTTTTAACGACCAAAGAGTATTCAATAGTCTCAAACATCAACCGGTTATTGAACATCGCAGCGGTCAATATTACAGGATGTTGACATCCGGATTTTTACATGGAGATTTTATCCACCTCTTTTTCAACATGTTCGTTTTATATGAGTTCGGTCGTTTTGTAGAAGCATATTTTGCCCTCATTATTCCCAACCAATGGTATAAAGTTGTTTTTCTTTTGGTCTACTTGTTTATGATCGTGGCAGCTGATATCCCCACGTATCTGAAGCACAAAGAAAATCCTTATTTTGCGAGTGTCGGGGCTTCAGGTGCCGTTTCCGGAATCATTTTTATGTATATTTTACTTAATCCCTGGGCTATGCTTGGTCTTTTTGGTATTATTCCGATTCCGGCCATTATATTTGGAGGTTTGTATTTGTGGTATTCGTCCTGGGCCAGCAAAAACAGTAGTGATTTAATTGATCATGATGCCCACTTTTTTGGGGCAGTAACCGGAATTTTTATTCTGATAGCCATTAATCCTTCGGTCATTTCTACATTTCTTGACCAATTGATCAATCAGTTTCCTTTCTAATCTGAATTTCTTCCAAATATTTTTTCACTTTATTTATTATTAATTTCAGGGAATCTTACCTGACATTTTGTCATAAAGATTTTTTGGGTTATCTTTGCACCTGTTTAAATAAGACCACATGTACGACGATAATATCACATTAACGGATGTTAAAAAAGAAATTGACCCTTCAAAACAAGGCGAAGTTCTTTTTTACGAACAAAAAAAACCATTCGGAAGACATTTTTATATTGAATCTTACGGTTGTCAGATGAATTTTAGTGACTCTGAGATTGTAGCTTCTATTTTGGCAGAACAAGGCTACAGTCCGACCAGAGAACTCGAAAACGCAAATTTGATCCTTGTAAATACCTGTTCAATACGTGAAAAGGCAGAAGATACCGTCAGACAAAGACTTACGGTCTTCAATAAAATAAAAAAGGACAATCCGGAAGTTATGATCGGGGTTCTTGGATGTATGGCCGAACGTATGAAAAGTAAACTTTTGGAAGAAGAAAAGTTGGTCGACATTGTTGTCGGACCGGATGCATACCGCGACCTGCCTAAACTTTTAAACCAGGCTGAAGAAGGTGAAAAAAGTATCAATGTGTTGTTGTCCCGCGAAGAAACTTACGCGGATATTTCTCCTTTGAGGTTAGAGTCAAACGGTGTGGTTGCTTTTATTTCAATCATGAGAGGGTGCGACAATATGTGTTCCTTTTGTGTGGTACCGTTTACCCGGGGACGGGAAAGGAGCAGAGACGTTTTTTCCATTTTGGCAGAAGCGGAAGATCTTTTTAACAGAGGATACCGGGACATTACTTTATTGGGACAAAACGTCGATTCTTATAAGTGGACAAGCCCGGAGACCGGATCGACAGTTAATTTTGCTCAATTGCTTGAAAAAGTAGCTAATATTCACCCAAAACTTCGTGTGCGGTTTACCACTTCTCATCCAAAAGATATCACAGACGATGTATTGTACACCATGGCACGTCATGACAATATTTGTAAATATATTCACTTGCCGGTCCAGTCCGGCAACTCAAGGATTCTTGAGCTTATGAATCGAACTTATGACCGTGAATGGTACATGGAAAGGGTAGAGGCTGTTTACAGAATCATACCCGATTGTGCTGTTTCTTCAGATGTTATAACAGGTTTTTGTTCTGAAACAGAAGAAGAACATAAGGATACACTGACCATGATGGAATGGGCTCAATACAGCATGTCCTACATGTTTTTTTACAGCGAAAGACCGGGAACACTTGCAGCACGAAAATTGATAGACGATGTTCCCGAAGAAATTAAAAAAAGAAGGCTTCAGGAAATAGTCGAATTACAAAGAAATATCTCATTACAGCACAACCTGAAAGATGTTGGGAAAGTATTTGAAGTTTTGATCGAAGGCGATTCTAAAAAGTCGGACCAATATTTTAAAGGGCGGACAAGCCAGAATAAAATGGTTGTATTTCCAAAAACAGAAAACCTGAAACCGGGAGACTATGTTTTTGTGAAAATCGGGGACGCCACAGGTGCAACATTAAAAGGTGAAATGGTTCAAAATTAAAGATCCCTTGAATATACAAAGCGTAAAACAAAGATTTGGAATTATAGGTAAATCTCCTTTGTTGGAAAGAGCCCTGAGCACTGCTATCCGCGTAGCAAATACAGATTTAAGTGTGTTCATACAAGGAGAAAGTGGCGTTGGTAAAGAGGTGTTCAGCAAAATCATTCATGAATTAAGCACCAGAAAACACAATAGTTTTATAGCCGTCAACTGTGGTGCCATTCCTTCAGGAACCATCAATTCAGAGTTGTTTGGCCACGAAAAGGGATCTTTTACAGGGGCTGTCACTGACAGGAAAGGGTATTTTGAGACTGTAAACGGCGGTACCATTTTTCTGGACGAAATCGGCGAAATGCCTTTGGACACCCAGGCTTTTTTATTGAGAATCCTTGAATCAGGAGAATTTATCAGGGTTGGTTCTTCCAAAGTGATGACAACTGATGTCCGGGTGATTGCAGCAACCAATGTCAATCTGGACGAAAAAATTTCTTCAGGCAAGTTTCGCGAAGATCTATACTACAGATTGAATACCGTTCCGATCAAAGTTCCTGCTTTGTTTGAACGACAGGAAGATATTTATATGCTCATCCGAAAGTTTGCTTCGGATTTTGCAGACAAATACAAATCAAAACCGATTCTGCTTTCAGCTGAAGCCAGGATGATCATAGAACATTACCGATGGCCTGGAAATATTCGTGAATTAAAAAATCTGGTGGAACAATTGGCCGTTTTGTCAGAACACGAAGAGGTATCTGCTGAAGAGTTGCTGATGATCGCACCGCATCTGTCAACACGAAATTTGCCAAGTTCCGGTCACCATAAAGGTTTTGAAGCTAATTTTCAGGAAAGAGAGTTGTTGTTTAAGTTTTTACTGGATATGAAAGCTGATTTGAACGATCTGAAATCTTTGGTTTTTGAGTTGATACAAAACAATGACCTGGCCATGCCGGATGTCGATTCTTATAAAGGAAAAATGTCTTCATCAACAGGTCTCGAAAATTTTTCATTTCTCCAACAAAAGCCTGATCACCGTCAATCAGATGTAACTACTTTTGCCATGGATGACCGTCCGTCTATTGTGATTCATGCTCCGGGCGATGAAAAGTATCAAGATGCAGAAACAGTTGATGAAATGGTTTCTCTTGAGTCTATGGAAAAATTTATGATTAAAAAAGCACTCAAAAAATATAACAACCGTCGGAAGGAAGCAGCCGACGAGTTAGGTATTTCAGAACGGACCTTGTACAGGAAAATTAAAGAATACGACATTCCCGATTAAAAATCTATGGTTGGCATGATTATTGAACTTACAATGATAATCCCTTTCCAAAAACAGACAGCCTTGGCCATAAACCAAGGCTTTTTTTATGTAAACATGTTAAAAAAAATATAATTTTCCTGTATTTTATCATCGTATAATATTTTCAACGTATATTTGTACTCTGATTATTTCATTCATCTAAATCAAAAAATAAATCATGAAGAATTTAATTTTGTTATTCTCATTTTTAGTTATTGGAGCTTTTTCTGCAAATGCTCAGGCTTGTTCTAAAGCTTCTGCGGGTAAAGCATGCTGTGCAAGCAAAAAAGGTGCTTCAACAGCTTCAGTTTCAAATTCTGCTGCAGATGCAGTTGCAGAAGCTGACGGTAATATTACAAAAAGAACTTGTGAGATTTCCGGTGCAACCACATATTATCAAAAAAATGTTTGCGAAAAATCCGGAAACGTTGCTTGGGAAGAAGTTCAGTTTGATTCAAAAGCAAACAAATTTACAAAAGTAGCTGCAGCAAGCATGGAAAAAGATGCTGCTACAGGCGAAGTTATCAAAAAAGACGCAAAAGCATGTTGCAAAGGTGACAAAGGAAAGTCTTGTTCTGCAAGCTCAACTAAAAAAGCTTGTGCTGCTGAAAAGACTGAATAATAAGTTTAAGACAGTTTTAAATAAAAATCCTGCATACTGTAAAGTGTGCAGGATTTTTTTTTTGATATTTTTTTACTTTTTTATAAAAACTAATGTAAATTTACATCAACATTCCGTTTCCCGATGAGAATGTAGAATCCTGAACATGTCAATAAAACCTGTAATATTATTTTTTTGTATTTTATACAGTATACAATCACTTTCCGGACAATGTAGTCTGGTGAGGAATATACCTGTAATGGATGATGATACAACCCTGATTTCAATATTGGTTGACAGTCTGATATCAGATACATTGGGCAACAACGGACAAGGACTTTGTGGAATTAGTATTGAATTCAGACATGAATTTATTGGTGATCTCAACATGGAACTTTTTTCGCCTTCAGGCCAAATGGTTCAATTGGTAGGTCCGGGTGTTCCGGTGTCAGGAAGTACAAGCGGAACACGGTGGAACGTATTGTTTGTTCCCTGTAACACTGCAGCTTCTCCGGATCCGGGATTTTCCGATGTTTGGGATAATTTACAACCATGGGGTTTATTAGGTAACTATTCAGGACAATATTATCCGATGACAGGTTGTCTCGACGATTTTGATACCGGTCCGGTGAATGGAAACTGGACATTAAGGGTTACCGATGTATCCCAATTTGGTTCCGGAAGAATTCTTTCCGTAAGACTGTTTTTCTGTGATCCCGAAGGCGTTGATTGTGATGAATGTAAAGTTGATGCGGGCAATTTATCCGCAGATTCCGTTAATATTTGTCAAAGTTCTTCGGATATAATCCTGCAAAACTATGAGGAAATATTTCCTGTTTTTCCAAAAGATACGGTAAACTATTTTTATAAGTGGGCATTATTTACGGATACCAGCCTGGTAGAGCTTTTTACCCAGGGTGTCCTTCCTTCTCTTCCGGTAGGTCATTATCAATTATGTAATATTCAATATGCAAAAGCGGAAGAAAACAGAATGCCTTCACCTCCATTACAATTGGATAAAACAGAAATAAATAACTTTTTTGGAGAAGAATTAATTTGTGCCGGAGTCGGAAGTGAATGTATTCCAATAGAAATTTACCCATCTACCGACACTATTTTTATTGATACTTCACTTTGTAAAGGAACAACTATTGAATTGTTCCAAAATCTGATCACTGAAGAGGGCATTTATCAATTTCAAATTCCCGGTCAGTTTTGTGATACCATATTGAATGTCAACGTAAGAGGTATCAATTTTGACGTTTCTGTATCTTTTGAAACGGATACTATCAAGTGTGCAAATCCTTTATTGGAATTGACAGCGCAGGTCTCAGATCCTTCTGTAAACCCGGTATTTTACCAGTGGTTTACACAGGATGGTATGATTGTGTCGGGTCAGAATTCAGAGACCGTACAAATAAATAAAGCAGGTGTTTATCAGGTGATTGCTACAGATTTGTATTGCACTGATTCTGCTTTCGTTGAGATATTTTTGGATGATCAGGTACCCGATTTGGTGATCTCAGGAGGAAATACATTGACATGTTTTGATGATACTTTGACATTAGAAGTGATTTCTGATATTGATTTGTCGTCCCTAATCTGGATATCAAATCAACCATTTTTAACAGATGGTGATAATATCATGGTGTTTATGCCGGGACAATATACAGTTAATGTAATCAGTATTGATGGTTGTCCTGCTACAGCCTCTGTTCTTATAGATTTAATTGATACGGTAGCGTCGTTTTTTATTTTGGGAAGTGAAATTACCTGTTTGGAGGATTCTGTAACACTTGATGTCATTCATTCTTTACCGGGAAACTATAATTATGCCTGGACAGGTGTTGTTGCGGAAACAGAAAACCTAAAAAATCCTGTCGTCGTAAACGGTGGCACAAAACAAGTAGTTGTGACAGACCAGGCAACAGGTTGTTTTACAATGAGCAACATTAATGTTCCAGACAACAGAGTGTTTCCGGTTTTGTCCGTAATGGTGGATACACTCACTTGCGGGAGGTCAGAGGTCATGCCTGAATTGACAACATCTATTCCTTTGATAGAGTATCAATGGGTAGGTCCCGGTTTATTTAGTACAGATACTGTGGTTACGATATCTCAATCAGGCAATTTTATATTTACCGGGACAACTGCTGATGGTTGTTTCTCCACAGTTCCCTTTTTCGTTTTTCAGGATACCGTAGCTGCTTTTTTGGAATTAAACGCAGCTTCACTTTCTTGCTCTATGGATTCTACCCGAATTTTTATGGAAAGTGACAAAGTACTTATTTCTTATACCTGGATGAATCCGGTTAATGTGATATTTTCCAATGAAAGAGAACCATGGGTAGGGTTGGTCGGTCAGTATCATGTTACCGTTACAGATATCAACGGTTGCATTTCTTATGCTTCGATAGAGGTTTTGGGAAATGCAGACTTGCCTAATATTATGTTTGAGATACCCACGATAACTTGTTTACAACCTTTACCTCAAATCATGGCTGACAAAACATCAGGGTATTTATTCGTTTGGGAATTTCCTGATTTTACGACATCTTTTGATGCGGAACCAATAATCAGTCTGCCGGGCAACTACAAAGTGACGGTCACAGATATTTTGAATCCATTATGTGTTGAATATCACGAATTTTTTATTACCGATGCAAGGCAATTTGCCCAACTTGAAAAAAATATCGGAGAAATTTCCTGCACCGTGGACTCAGCCGAAATTCAAATCCAGCCAAATATAGCAGATGTATCCATTACGGTAACCGGGCCTTCTTTTTATCTTGAAGATAGTTTTAGTTTTTATGTACGGTCTACCGGAAGCTATTATATAGAAGTTACTACAGAAGAAGGTTGTGTGACTATTGACTCATTTGTTGTCGTTTTAAATGATATTCGCCCTGATATTTCATCTGTGGTAGAAAACCAAATTACCTGCAGCAATACAGAAGCATTAGTTTCGTTTACCAGTTCCATAATCGGTACTTTGTTCGAAGTTTTTTCAGGTGCTGTAAAAATTGACGAAGGTTCAAATGTTGCCATTTCTGATCCAGGAATATATGTGGTTTATGGTTTGGCTCCAAACAATTGCCGTGATACTACTTTTTTTACCATAGGAATTGATACCCTTTCACCCGACATCAATATTAGTCTGCCCGATACCATTACCTGTTTGTTGGACGAGGTCATGCTTTTTGCCACTTCTTCTGTCAGTAATCCTGTTTTTGAATGGAATGGTATTTTGGCCAATCCTTTTTTTGCCACTTCCGGCGGTATATACAGCGTAGTAGTTACAGACCCGTTGAATGGTTGTCAAACTGTTGATTCAGTTATTGTAGCAGAAAATAAAGTATTTGCTGAATATAGTATTGAAAACTCCGTAATAAATTGTAATAACCCGGTGGCCGGTATCAATATAATTCCCGGGAATGAATTTAAAGAAATTCGATGGGCTGCATCCAATCCCGAACCGATTAATGATGGTGTGCTAACTTTTACAACCGGTATTCCGGGAACATATTATTTTGCCGTTGAAAGTGAGGAATCCTGTATTACCATTGATTCTTTGATAGTGGTACAGAATATTGATCCACCTAATATATTATTAATATCTGCTCCGGAAATAAATTGTTCAAACAGAACCGTTGAAATATTTTTGACCACTGAAAGTAATACGGATCAGGTAGTCTGGACATCGCCATCATCGATCATCCTGGAAGGAAACAGCCATTTTGTCAATGAAGCCGGAGTATATAGGATCACTGTCACCGGTGTCAATGGATGTGTAACAGATACAACCGGTGAGGTCATATTAAGCCTTGATTTACCGCAATATACAGTCTTCACCGATAGTCTGTCGTGCAAAAAAGGCAAAGGCGTTATCGGAGTCAACACCCAGGATCAAATAATCGGATTTGAATGGTCAGGACCTTCGCAGTTTCAATCATCACAACAGACACCACTGGTCACTGAGATTGGATTTTATACGGTCATTGTAACAAAAGAAAACGGTTGCACAGATACAACCCAAATTTATGTCAAAGGAGATTACGAAATACCGGAATTTTCCATTCCTGATACTTTTTTTATACCATGTGACTCCTCGTTGATTATACTTAACACTGAAAATCAAGATAGTATTGAAGCATATTACTGGGAGCGGGAAGGTGTTTTATTCAGTACAGAGGCAACACCTTTAACCAATATTTCCGGAAAATATACAGTACGAGTCACAGGGTTGAACGGTTGCAGGTCAGGTGCTGAATTTGAGGTGGTGCAGCTTACACTGCCGCCAGGATTTTCATTTCAAACAGATACCATTTCCTGTAAACATCCGATAGCCTTACTTCAGGCAAATTCGCCTGCAGGAAATGTACAATACACGTGGTTGAGTCCTTCGGGAATAGTTACGGAATCAAATATATCTGAAAGTAATGAGGCTGGCTTACATACATTGATTGTCCGGGATAATAATAATTGTTTTGATACGGTGTCCGTTTTGGTTGCTGCCGATACCCTTAAGCCGGAAATTGACATCCAACAGGAAGGTAATATCCTTTGTGACCAAAGAGAAGTTCTGTTGTTTATCCCGGATTCTTTACAAAACAGTGATTTTACATATCTTTGGACCGGAAATGTCGACCAATTGCTTACAGATCCGACGCTTCCATCCGTAAACATTCGAAATCCTGGCTTGTTCAGTCTCAATCTTACCAATAACCAAAATGGTTGTGTAAATCAGTTAACCTATGAGGTTGTGGAATTGCCGGGTGATTTTGATTCCATTCCCTTTGATCTTCGACAACCTGTTTGTTTTGAATATCCTTTCGGGGCAATTGAAATCGGAAACCTTCAGGGTGTCGAACCATTTCAGGTAAGTTTAAATAACGTGCCTTTGGGCAATGTTTTTTCCATTGACAATTTATCATCAGGCGACTATTTGCTTGCTGTGACAGATAATATGGGATGTACTACAGATACGTTGTTTACTATTCTGTCCGCAGATGACCTGTCGATTGATTTACCGGTTGACACCACACTTTTACTTGGGGATTCATTTGTCCTGCAATTTGACTTTGAATCATGGTCAGACAGAGGTTACGTCGTTACTTTGTTTGAAAATGGTATCGTATTGTGTTCTTCAGATTGTATTTTTCCTTACGGTATTTTGCCGGAAAGAACGTCAATTTATAAGATTTTACTTGAAGGGGGAGATGGAAGGTGTGTTTTTGAACATCAGATATTTGTGACGGTAAATGAAAAAATATTTGATGGAATCCCTAATATTATCACACCCAATGCTGTTCAGGAGCAAAACCGATATTTTTACATACCGGAAAGAAAAGGAATTGAAAAGATTTTATCCATTGAAATCTATGATAAGTGGGCCACGCCGATGTTTGTCAGATATAACATATCTACGGGCTCCTTTTTGGATGGCTGGGACGGTACCTTTCGGGGCACTTTGGCTGAAGAAGGTGTTTATGTGGTCATTTGTGATCTCCTTTTATCTAATAATCAGGTTGTAAAATACCGGGGTACGTTGACCCTGCTGCGGTAATATGTAATCATACCATTTATGTTTATTCACAAAAATTCGGGTTGGTGTGAGATACATCAACTTATGGATATATGAAACATGATCTAAATTTCCACTCATAGTTAAAAAAAAGTGGTATCTTTGTTTCTTAAATTTGTACCTATGGCAATCGAAGTTGATACTTTGGGTTCCCGAATCGGAAACATGTTCAAAAAAATATTGGTTATTTTAATTTTTGCTGGTATCGCCAGTCTTACAGTTTATTATTTTTACAGAAACTGGACAATCAGTGAAGGTACTCGAACAGGCATTCTGTATAAAATTTCTAAAAAAGGCCGTATTTTTAAGACATATGAAGGAGAGCTCATGTTGGGCAATTCGCCGATGATGACAAAAGAAAGTATCTGGTATTTTTCAGTTGAAAACAAGGAGGTATATCAGGAAATGCAACAATTTGAAGGTAAAAATGTCAAAGTACACTACAGAGAAAAAGAAGATACTTTTCCATGGCAAGGTGATACAGATTATTTAGTATACGACGTTCAGATTATAAAATAAAAAAATCAGATTCCTCCATTTTCATCACTGGTTATACCACGATTGATAAAATGTATAAAATCGTGCAGATTGTTTAAATCCTTTACACAGGTTGCCATAAAATCCTTTGAAAAAATCATGTCATTTGTATAATGTTTTCCAACAGTAAAACTTTTTAATCGGGAATAATCTGCGATCCCGGAGGAAGGATCAACGTCTTTAGGGACTTTGGCCAACATGATTTCCGGTCTTTGGTCGATATCTCCGTACGTGCGGGTAAAATCTTTATGTTTTACTATTCGTAAAAATTCATCAGAATAGGTAATTATTTCATTTCTTACTTTTTTGACAATATCGTTTGGCGGCATATACAATCCTCCTCCGACAAAACTTTGATTGTTTTCAAGATGTATGTAGTATCCTCCTAAAAACATTTTTTTGCCAAAAGGCGTAAGAATGATTCCTAATGCAGTTTTATAAGGTGATTTGTCTTTAGAAAACCTGACATCTTTATTGATTCTGAATATACATTTTTTTACGTCCACATTGTTCAGACTCTGATCTGACTTACTCATTTCTGAAAGTAATGTTTCAGCCAGAGACAGATAATCTGCTTTGACAGTGTCGTACCACTTTCTGTTTAGGTCAAACCATTCTTTATGATTGTTTTCTGAAAGATTTTGGAGAAAATTAAAAATATTTTGCATGTTCATATTTTAAATTTTAAAGTGCGTAATAAGGAGGTAAAAAATGTGAAAGGATATTTGGTTTTGGCAATAATCATGATGTCTTCAAAAAGAGACGACTCATTATTCAGAAATCTCAAAATAGATAATATCCGGTTTTTGGCAAACATATTGGTAAAAATGGTTTTTCCAAGATGATTGTTTTTTTCCAACACTCCCAAAAGTATATTGTCGTACCAGTAATGTCGGTTGTAAACAGAAAAATGAGATAAATCCTGATTTGATTTTATCCTGTTGACAAGTTCAATACTATATTTTTGGCAAAAATAAAAAGTATACCCGGTACTGGGTTTTGTATAACCGCCCGCAGAACCAATGTATGTTTTGCGTTTTGTATTTTTTTTCCAGAAAGGGTAGGAGGTCATCGGAATTTTGCCATATTCCCTTTCCAGAATTTGGTAATCCACCAATTGTTGTTGTTCGAGATATTGTTTCAGGAAATCATCATAACCTTCTTTTGTGAGGACATCCTTTGAAAAAAATGTATATTCAAATAAAGCTTCATCTTCTTTGTAAGGTAAAACATATATAAAACACGTATTACCGTTTTGTGGTATTTTAAAGTTCATAAATTGCGGCGCAGCATCTTTGAAAACCGGTTTTTGGGTTTTAATAAACCAACCTCCAAAGTGTTGGCTTAATGAAGGCATGCCCGTCTCATCCGGTTTGTAATCCAATACGCTGCTAAAAACATGTTTTGTGTGATACGTTTGAAGTTTTCCGGTGATTTCCACAGAATCAGTAAGTTCATTAATTTTTGTCACATCATCATACAGTATAGAAAAATTAGTTTTGGTTTCTAAAACCCCGAGACAAAACCGGTAAAAATCCAGTCCTTTTAACATTTTGTATCTGTAACCTTCTAAAGGAATGATTTTGTCAAAATTATCGGAAATAAACTCCAGCTTATCCCAATTGGCCAGGAGTATGTCATCCCATTTGCCTTTTTCTTTTTCCCAAAAACACCAGGTTCTGTCATTATGTATTTTAGGCGCCCGATCCAATAACAATATTTTTTTGTCATCAAAATAAGGATCTGCTTCCATTGCCATGGCAAGATTCAGTCCGGCTGCACCTGTTCCTAATATGATGTAATCAAAATGTTCTTTACTCATGTAAAAAGTTTTCCAAAGAAGCATGATAAATGTCAAAATCAGCCAGATTGTTATGTTCTCCGTTAGGTATTTCGATAAAACGAAGATTGTTTTTGGGAATATATCCGGCTAATTTTTTTGCGGAATCCAAAGGAATGACCTCGTCCGCATCACCATGAAGTATTAAAATAGGTTTAAAGGTTTTTTGTATGAATGTATAAGAAGGAATGTCAATTTTAGTCAGGGAACTCAAAAATCCCGCATGATATCGAAATACATCTTTCATGCTGGAATACGGAGTTTCAAGTATGATTTTAGAAACACCCGGTTCTGAGGATAGTTTACACGCAATTCCGGAACCTAACGATCTTCCGAAAATGATTATATTTTTTTCGCTGTGTCGGATGTATTCCAGCACCGTTTTACCGTCTGTCAGAATATTGTCGAAGGTTGGTTTTCCGGTACTTTGTCCATAACCCCGGTAATCCCAAACAACGACATTGTATCCGTATCTGACAAATTGTGATGCCTCAGGTCCCCATTTATTCAGATTTCCTCTGTTGCCATGGCAGTACATTATGGTGCCTTTGGGGTTTTGGGCAAAATATTGTATCACATGAATCCTTTGGTTGTCATTTGTTTTTAAGGTTGTATCTGATTGCCTTATATGAAAATGAGGTAATGGTTTTTCGGCAGGGTAGGTATATTTAGGTTGAAAAACAATTTTTTCTGTTATAGTATCAATGTTAAAGTAACATATACCACAAAACACAAAAAGAAAAAGTGACAAAATTCCTGTTTTTTTAAAACCCGTCATCATTGTTTTCTTTTGTAGTGCAGACTGGACTTCTCTTCATTAAATGCAAGTTTGTCCAGGGTGAAAATTTCAGATAACGTTTGATGGTAGGATTCGAAATTATGAAGATTATTATGTCCTCCGCCAATAATCGGGTGAAGATTGGTTGATTTTGGATGTATAGAGGCTAATTTGATACTGGATGAAAAAGGAATCAAGGTATCTTTGGTTCCGTGTAGAATATGGATGGGGCATCGGACATATTTTATCCATTTGTAGGTTGGTACAGGAAATTTAAGCAACCATGACATGGGCAAAAAAGGTAAATACCTGCCTGTGGTTTTGCTCATGCTATAGTAAGGCGCGTCAAGTATCAACATTCTGGGATTGTTTTTGGAAGCTAGTTTAGTAGCAAAACCCGAACCCATAGATCTACCGTATAAGATGATAAAATTTTCATCTACTTTTTCTTTAATTTTGTTGTAGATGGTCTGAAGATCTTCTATGATTTCTTCCTGTGTTCTGATGCCGGTACTTTTACCAAAACCCCGGTAATCGATCATAATGACATCATATTGATACCGAATAAAATCAATGGCAAATTTGCCCCAGCCTTTGATACTTTTACTGTTGCCTTTCAGATAAAAAACCACACCTTTCGGTTCCTGACATTTAAAGCGTATTCCTGAAATAGTCACCCCGGGTTTCACTTCAACCAAATATTCCTGAAAAGAAAGATTTTTGTATTCAAAACTGAATTCTTTATGTAGTTTTTCAGGTCTGAACAAGACATAGTCCTGTATGAAGTAAACCGCAATACTAATGCCCAGATATATTACCACAACGATAATAATGATCAGTGTCATATGGTTTAACAGGAAATCCAAAAAAATAACTTTGATTAATATCTGTCAAAGTTATCAAAAATATAAGTACAACCTAATTGTCCGGAATTAAATTTAGAATAATTGAAAAGATTTGCATTTTTTCCCTTTAAAACAACATTCAATCCAATGACCACTTTTAGGTCATTACTTCCCAGACTGACTAAAAACTGCAATTCGTTGAGGATATGTGGATTGTTTTTTGCGACATCATCCACATATGAAAAAAACTTTTCTGATTTTGGTTTAAACAGCAACTTGTCAATGTCATAATAATTAAGTCTGTAGACAGCATCAAGTTTTACACTTCTTGATTTGAAATGTCCTCCGACCTGGCCATAGGTGCGAAAACTTTGGTATGTTAATTCGCTGATTTTTAAGTTTGGTGAAAAAAATCCGGTGTTTTCGCCATCAATCAATTGTTCAAAACCTTGTACAAAACCAAAACCCAAATAAGAGTCAAAATGGAAACCTTGTTGATATTTTTCCAATACTTCATATTTGTTTAAGCTAGCTTTTGTCGTATAATTTGCTGAATACCCGCCTATCGCTATGGATGCCTGTGGCATCCAATTGTTTGCTCTTACATCTGCAAACAAACCTAAATTTTTTAAAGGGCTATAGTTGTAATATTTGCCTATCGAAGGACCTGTGGTTAAAGAGTGTATTGACTGGCCTTTGCTGTAAACTGTCTGAACCCCATCAAAGGAAGGAGTGTGTAATCCTGTAGGAGAACTACAGGATGTCTGAAGAATCAAACATCCTGTTATATAAAGTGTTATAAAATAATAAAGAAAAGAGATTTTTTTCATAAGACTCAATATACAAATATTTCCAGTCAGAAACTACGATTTGTGATAAAGGTTTTAATGGTGTGATTGACTATTTTTGGAAAGGATCGGAAAACTTGGGATCATTTATAACTTTTTCATCATTAAGTGTCTTTAAAAATGCGATGAGATCTTCTTTTTCCGTTTCTGAAAAGTTCATTATTTTAGGGTATGAATCAGTTTTAAGGTCTGAAGATAAGTTTTTATGATTTTTTATTCCTTCACTATAATGGTTAATTACATCTTTTAAGGTTTTAAACATTCCATTATGCATGTAAGGTGCTGTTCTGGAAATATTTCGAAGGGTAGGAACCTTAAACATAGATTCATCCTGACTTTGGCCCGTATTTGAAGCTACTCCCAGATCATCATATTGCATCATCAAACCGTTATTGGCTTTCATAACCGGTGGTCTTGCAGAGTTAGAACCGTGACAATTTGCACAATGTTGAAGGTATAATTTTTTACCGTTATTTTCGCTTGCAGAAAATCCGGAAAATTCCCTGGCGACATTGTTGCCAGACGAACCATAAGTTTGCCATTGCTTATCAAGCTCTCTGTCAAATTTTGTATTATAGTTGGTTATAGAATTAACAAATTCTCCAATAGCATTTAATATTTGAGTTTCAGATAAATCTCCTGAACCTTTATATGCCTGCTTGATCAAAGGTTTGTAATAATCCAGGCCGTTTACAGCATCAGCTACTTCATGCATTTGCATATCCATTTCTCTTGGATTCCCTAAAGTGGCTCTACTTTGATCCTGTACAGAGGTTGCACGATTGTCCCAAAAGAATGGTACTCCTCCGAAATTTCCATAATAGGCGGCAAAATTTAGAACAGACCCCAAAGCTATTGAGTTTCTCGCAGTTGCTCTGTTTTGCACTCCTTCAGAAAAAGCTACATCATCGGAAAATGCTATTTCCTGTTTATGGCATGATGCGCAGGATATAGTTTTGTCTTTAGACAAATTTTTATCATAAAATAATACTCTTCCCAATGTCGCAAGATCGTCGTTCATCGGTGTGGATGTTAAAAATGTGTGCTTGGGAAGGCTGAAACTGTAATCGTACGGAAATTCAGGAATGTTGATATGTTTTGATAATTCTTTGTATTCTTTTTCACCATAATAAGTGATAGTAACATCAGGTTCGTTATCTCCACATGATGATATCAAAAACATTCCGGAAAATAAAATAGAAGCGATAAAAAAATT
This sequence comes from Saprospiraceae bacterium, assembly GCA_022842725.1. Taxonomy (GTDB): domain Bacteria; phylum Bacteroidota; class Bacteroidia; order Chitinophagales; family Saprospiraceae; genus OLB9. The sequence goes on along the minus strand of JALHOZ010000006.1, from coordinate 118,715 downwards.
AAATTTCTTCATAATGACAATATTTTTTATAATTGTTAATAAATTTACAACAAAAATATGTATAAATTTTAAATTGTCAAGTTGTTCGCCTTATTTTTTGGACTTTTTTGAAAATTTTAACATTTTTTCAAAGATAAACGGTAGATTTTATAAAAAATAAAAAGGCCTTCCGGATTTCCGAAAGACCTCTTGTATTACGTACACAAAAAAGATTACATCATGCCCGGCATGCCTCCGCCGCCCATTGGTGGCATAGGTGGATGATCTTCTTTTTTGTCGCTGATGACACATTCAGTTGTCAATACCATACTGGCTATTGAGCCTGCGTTTTCCAAAGCTATTCTCGTAACTTTTGTCGGGTCGATAACTCCTGCCTTTTTCAGATCTTCATATTCGTCTGTTCGGGCGTTATATCCTTTTGCACCTTTTGCTTTAAGTACTTCCTGTAAAACAACGGAACCGTCAACACCTGCATTTTCTGCGATGGTTCTCAACGGAGATTCCAAGGCTTTTTTGACGATCAAAATACCCAGATTTTCGTCCTCATTGACTCCGGTCAACTTTTCAAGAGAATGGATAGCTCTGACAAGGGCGACACCACCACCTGCAACGATACCTTCTTCTACAGCTGCTCTGGTAGCATGTAATGCATCGTCTACTCTGTCCTTTTTCTCTTTCATTTCGACTTCTGTAGCGGCACCAACATAAAGGACGGCAACACCACCAGCCAATTTAGCCAAACGCTCCTGAAGTTTTTCACGATCGTAATCTGAAGTTGTGGTATCAATTTGTGCTTTGATCTGAGTGATTCTTGCATTGATATCCGCTTTTTTTCCCTTTCCGTTTACGATGGTTGTATTATCTTTATCAACGGTGATTTTTTCAGCCTGACCTAAATGGCTTAATTCTGCATTTTCAAGTTTGTATCCTTGTTCGTCAGAAATAACGGTTCCACCGGTAAGGATGGCGATATCCTCGAGCATGGCTTTTCTTCTGTCACCAAACCCCGGAGCTTTAACGGCAACAATTTTCAAACCGGCTCTTAATCTGTTGACGACCAAAGTGCCAAGAGCCTGGCTGTCGACGTCTTCGGCAATGATTAATAAAGGTCTTCCTGTTTGTACTGCTTTTTCCAACACAGGGATGATCTCCTGAACATTGGAGATTTTTTTGTCATGTATTAAGATCAACGGGTTTTCATATTCCGTTGTCATATTTTCTGTATTGGTAATAAAATATGGAGACAAATATCCTCTGTCAAACTGCATACCGATCACTTCATCTACATAGGTGTCTGTACCTTTGGCTTCTTCAACCGTGATAACACCATCTTTGGTCACTCTTTTCATAGCATCAGCTATCAAAGAACCAATCTCTTCATCATTGTTGGCAGAAATAGAAGCTACTTGTTTGATTTTGTTAAAATCAGAACCTACAACTTCACTTTGGCCTTTCAGGTCTGCTATAACTGTATGAACAGCCTTGTCGATCCCTCTTTTCAGATCCATCGGATTTGCTCCTGCTGTCACGTATTTCATACCTGCATTTACCATTGCCTGAGCCAAAACGGTAGCGGTGGTTGTACCGTCTCCTGCAGCATCTGCTGTTTTGGAAGCAACTTCTTTTACCATTTGAGCACCCATGTTTTCCACTGCGTCTTCAAGTTCGATTTCTTTAGCTACGGTCACACCATCCTTAGTGATGACAGGTGCTCCGAAACTTTTTTGAATCACAACGTTTCTTCCTTTAGGACCTAAGGTTACTTTTACAGCATTGGCCAATTGGTCAATACCTGATTTTAATTTTGTTCTTGCATTCGAATCAAAGCTAATGATTTTAGCCATAATATTTTTTGTTTAATGGATTAACGAAATAAAATTTTAAACAGATTATAAAATTACCAAAATGTCATCCTCCCTCATGATGAGATAGTCGACACCTTTGTGATTGATTTCCTGTCCGGCATATTTTCCGTAAAGGACAATATCACCTTTTTTAACGGTCATTTTGTTTCCTTCTTTTCCCGGGCCTACAGAAATAACTTCTCCTCTTTGTGGTTTTTCTTTGGCTGTATCAGGAATGATGATACCTCCTGCCGTTTTTTCTTCTGCCGGAGCCGGTTTTACAACTACTCTGTCATTAATTGGCTTCATATGATATTAACTTTTTTAATTACGTGATAAAATATTTAAAGATACCTTTTCACATCATGAAATGTGCCACAATCTTTTTTATGACAAAATGGCTATTTATATCGTATTTTTGTCTGAATTATGTCGGTAGTTTTTGTTTTTTCCTGAAAAATTGACAGTTTGTTTATTTGTCCACCAAATCTTCAAAGCAAAGTTGGATTTTTTTGTTTTCCATTTGTTCTTCGTCGGCCAAACGGAATATTTCAAGGAGTTCTTCTTTAATATCCAGATCGTTTTCAAAATATGGAATATCATTTTTTATAATCACAATAATATGTTGATAGGGTAGCCATTGTAAATCAGTCAACATGTCATATAAAGCATCCAGATTATTTCCGAAATATTCAGGAAATTGCAGGGTTTGTGAAAATATATCCAAAAGATCTGTCAACGTATGTATGCCTTTTCCCTGTATCAAAATAAATACAGTGTCTTCACTTGTTATAATGTCATAAGATTTGCGGATCATATCATTCGATTGTTAGTGAAATAAAACTATTGTAATGATCGTGGGTGTAGTAGGCAGATTGATCAGAACCGGTCACCAAACGTTCGGCACCACGATTGATTCCTTCTTTTTTGGGATGAACATCCCATTCCCGATACTTGATTTTTTGACGTCCACCATCGGTAAGCGGCAATATTTTTTCTCTGTTGAAAAAGGTACGTCCTCCGACATAACCGGATGGAGCTTTGCCGTTTTGTTTGATGTAATCATACACATCATACACGTAAACCGGAATTTCCTTACTTTGTAATGGAGAGGATGGGGTGTTTTGGTTTTCCGTCTGACGATTGGTTTCGTTGGGCTCTTGTCCTTTGTTTTTATGTTGCTGAGTGTAATAAAAAACAAGGGTGACCGTAAAGATCAGGAAAAAAAGAAGATATACTGTTTTTGCAAAATTTTTCACCGGAAAAGGTATTCTATTGGAATGCAAAAATAGCTATATTCTTGTTTAAAGAAGCAAGCTTTTCAAACAAATTCCCACCAAAAAGAAAAGGTAACTTTTTTACCTTTTGTTAAAAAACCTTCGGGCAATGTTTAAAGGTCGGAAGGTAAATCTTTTTTTAACCTGATGGCCGCCCATTCTTGCACCGATTTCTTTAAGGGTCTCGATAACCTCAAGCGTGTAATCCCCTTTATTGATCATGATACATTCCGCTTTTCCGGCATGGGCAGCATCCGTGATTTCAGATCGGGTTGCCATACCGGATTTGTTGAGGGATTCCAGAACCTGGGTGGCCCAGATCACCGGAACATGGGCAGCTTCGCAAATCCATAAAATTTCGTCCTGGATTTCGCCGGTTCTTTCAAAACCAATCTCAACTGCCAGGTCTCCGCGGGCGATCATAACCCCAAAAATTTGGTTTTTCATGCCCTGCAATAATAGATGAGGCAAGTTTTGAACTGCTTCCGGTGTTTCAATTTTGATGATGATATCGGGTGTTTTTTCTTTATATTGTGCCAAATAGTTCATTAACTGAGCTACATCAGCGGCATATCTTACAAAGGAATAACCTACGAGGTCAGCGTTTTCTACGATAAAAGGCAGGCAACTGAGATCGTATTCGGTGAGAGAAGGGATTTGTAAAACCGAATCAGGAAAATTTAAACCCTTTCCGGACTTGATTCTGGATTTTTCTGACGAAATTCTGACGATTCGAACTTTGACTCTACCTTCCTCTACTTTTTCGACTTCTCCTTTTATAACCCCATCGTCGATAAAAACCCTGTTGCCTTTTTTAAGATATTGAACGATACCTGTTTCATTGGGATGAATGAGAATATCTTTTTTGCCAAAATCAATGTTTTCTTCTGCCAACCAGAACGTGTCTCCTTCGCGAACATTAATTTTGTCGACCATTTTACCTTTATACCTGATCGAGGTTCTGATTTTTGGTCCGGCGAGGTCCATATATATTTTGCAATCCAACCCTGTTTTGCGGCAAGCTTTCCTGACCAGGTAAATCATTTGAGACCAAACCGATTCGTCATCATGCGCACAATTGATCCGGGCTACATTCATTCCGTTTTGTAGCAATGTTTTTATCAATCCGTAATTTTCGATAAAAGTTACGTCAAAAGTCACCATAATGTGAGGTGATGTCAGTGATTCTTTATTGCCAAATAATGTACGACTTCTTTCAATCAGGGTTTTTGACCCGTATTCGTGGTGGATATCTGATATTTGTGTTTTTTTATAAACATGTCCTAATCTTTCGCGGATGGCCTGTAGCTGTCTTTTGATGTGGCCTTCTGAACTTGCCAAAGAAGACAAACCGGCTATATGTAGCTTGTTTTGCAAATCTCTGATATCATGGTCTCTCAAAACCAAATAATGGAGGAGATTTGAAGCGGATTTTTGTTGGTCTTTGTGTAACTGACTGAAAACGGACCGGAATTCAAGTTCTTTATCAGACATTTTTTTTTCAAGATCAGCAAGTTGCGGGTGGATATCATTTGCATTATACATACATTGGGGTTTTTAGGAAAAATGTTTTTTAAATAAAAACGTAGAGGAAAGAACGCCGAATAACATGACCGTGATTGAACTGACCGGCATCAGAATCGCTGCAATAACCGGTGATAACAATCCCTGTACAGCAAAACCAAGACCAATGGTATTATAGGCTAACGCCAGTATAAATGCCGCAATAATGAGTTTTTTCGATCCTTTGATAAAAGTCAGGATTTTTAATAAATCCTTAAACGCGGATGCACCGATGATGCCGTCACAAGCCGGGGTAAAATTGTTAGAATCATTAGAAATCACCAGTCCGGTCTGGCTTTGCTTCAGTGCTCCGGCGTCATTCAGACCGTCACCAATCATCATGACATTTTGGCCTTCTTCCTGCAATTCTTTGATTTTTTGGAGTTTGTCTTTCGGACTCTGGTCGAAATACATGTCCTGAATACCGGGAAAGAGGGACTGAAGTCTTTCTTTTTCCGAATCATTGTCGCCTGACAATATACTGATTTTATGGTTTTTTGCTAAAGTGTCAAATAATGTTGATACGCCTTCTCTAAGGTGGTTGTGAACGGCAAAATAACCGATAAACTGGTCGTCGATGACAATAAATACGCCTTTTTTGTGATTTTTGTTTTGGGTGTTGAACACAAACATTTCGGAACCGATTCTGATATTTTTTTGGTCAACAACGGCAAGAGTTCCTTTTCCGACAAATTCCTCAAAATCCACCACTTTTTCCTGATAGGGTCCCGGTATCATAGCAAAAATTGACCGGCTCAACGGGTGATTGGACTGAAAAGCCACACTTTTTATACAGTAGCTGTCTACCTGAGAAAGAGGCGGACCTACCCAGGACAACTGTAGTTTATCATGATCTGTGATGGTTCCGGTTTTATCAAAAACGATGTGGTTGACATTTTGAATATTTTCAATCACTTCCACATTTTTTAAATAACATTGTTTTTTGCCCAGAAGGCGTAATATGTTGCCATAAGTAAAAGGTGTGGCTAAAGACAATGCACAAGGACAGGCTACAATCAAAACGGCGGTAAAACTATTGAAAGCAATGGAAGGATCGGCATACAACCAATAGATAAGGGTCAGCACAGCTATTGTCATGGTAATGATGGTAAAATATCTGCCAATATTTTCGATCATTTTGTGATGATTGTTTTTCCTTTCCGGAGAAAAATTCTGTTCGTCCCAAAGGGAAGTCAGATAAGATTGATTGACTCTTTTGATGGCCTGTACCTGTATCGTACCTCCGGTATGTTTGGCTCCGGCAAATATTTTTTCCCCTTTGGATTTGTGGATAATTTCTGATTCTCCGGTGACAAAGCTGTAATCAAGGTGAGCCAAACCATCCATGACATAAGCATCCACAGGAATGATTTCTTCATTTTTTATCATAATGATGTGGCCGGGTTCTACCTTGTCCAAAGATGAAGACTTCCATCCATCGTTCGTTTTGATAAGGGTTGAAATCGGAAAATACGATTTGTAATTCCTGTCAAAAGAGATAGACTGAAACGTGTAGTTCTGAAACCATTTGCCTATCAGCATAAAAAAAACAAATCCTGCCAGGCTATCGAGATATCCTTCCCCGGAACCTGATAAAATGTCATATACACTCCTTCCGAATAGTGCAAGGATACCCACAGCAATAGGAATATCAATGTTGATTTTTTTGAATTTTACTGTCCAGTAAGCCGCTCTCAGATAGTCAAATCCTGAATAGGTCAATACCGGAATACTCAGCAAAATATTGATGTAGCCTATATATTTACTTACATCTTCCTGAACAAAACCCAGATACTCCGGAAAGGATAACAACATGATATTGCCAAAAGAAAAACCTGCCAATCCCATTTTGTAATACAAACTGCGGTCAGGTCCGAACGATTTATTTTCATGCAGTTTTTCGAGGTTCAACTCCGGATCATATCCGATGGAGCCCAATAACTGAACGAGTTCTTTTAGGGTGATTTTGTCAGTTCTGAAAGAAATCACTGCTTTTTTCTGCACAAAATTGACACGCGAGTGGATGATACCCGGATGAAGTTTTTGAATGTTTTCCAACAACCATATACAGGAACTGCAATGAATCTGAGGCAGGGTAAAGCTGATTTTTCCTGTACTTCCTTCATTAAATTCCAATAGTTTTTCAATGACTTCCGGTTCATCGAGATAGTCGTATGATTTTTGGCTGACTTTTTTCTTTGAAATGCCTGGACGGGATTCATACTGATAATATTCGTCCATTCCGTTACTGGAAAGGATATCATATACTACCAAACACCCCTGGCAACAAAAATCTTTGTCTTCTTTTTTTGGATGGTCATGGCCACATTCATCACCACAGTGATAACAATGGGTTGCTACAGCATGCGGTGATAAAATATCTGACATGATGATCTGTTGTATTGATTTGGATACAAAAGTATAGGTACAACATTCCAAAAAACATGATTTATATCATAGTTTTATATGAATTTAAACATGTTTTTTTTAGGTTTAAACAAAAAAAAACCTCCTTTATTGCAAAAATAAAGGAGGTTATCCGGTTTGATATGTAAAATCTTATGGCTTGGTTTTTACGTTTGTTTTTCCCGCAAGGTCCAAAATAAATGTATACTCCATTGCCACTTCTCTCAATCTTTTAAAACGGCCTGAAGCACCTCCGTGACCTGTATCCATATTACAATACATGATGATCGGATTTTTGTCGGTTTTGTATTCTCTTACTTTAGCTACCCACTTGGCAGGTTCCCAATACTGAACCTGACTGTCCCAATATCCGGTGCTTACGAAAAGGGCAGGATAATCTTTTTTCTCTACATTGTCATAAGGCGAATAAGACCTCATATAGTCAAAGTATTTTTTGTCTTTCGGATTCCCCCATTCGTCAAATTCTCCTGTGGTCAGTGGAATCGATTCGTCCAGCATGGTGTTGATGACATCCACAAACGGCACCTGCGCAATAACGCCTTTCCAAAGGTCGGGTTTCATATTAATCACAGCTCCCATCAGTAATCCGCCGGCACTTCCGCCCTGAGCAAATAAACGGTCTTTGGAAGTGTATTTTTCCTGCACAAGATATTCGCCACAATCAATAAAATCGGTGAAGGTATTTTTTTTATTAAAAAACTTACCGTTTTCATACCATTGTCTTCCTAATTCCTGGCCTCCCCGAATATGGGCAATGGCAAATACAAATCCCCTGTCAAGCAGACTCAGTCGTGCCGAGCTGAAATAAGGGTCCATACTTGCGCCGTAAGAGCCGTATCCGTATAATAATAAAGGCTGGCTGCCATCTTTTTTAAATCCTTTTTTATAAACCAGAGAAAGAGGAACCATAGTACCGTCTTTGGCACGAACCATCACCCTTTCAGATGAATAATCCCCGGCATTAAAGGTGCCCAGTACTTCCTGTTGTTTGAGAAGTTCCAGTTTACGGGTGTCAACTTTATAATCGTACGTAGTATTCGGTGTCGTCAGGGATGAATATTCCAAACGGACGGTTTTGGTGTCAAATTCAGGGTTAGCGCCGGGAAATACCGTATAAGCTGACTCAGCAAACTGAACATAGTGTCCTTCCTGTTTTTTGTCCCAAGGCAATATTCTCACTTTGGTCATTCCCTCTTTTCTTTCGGAGATGAGCATAAATTCTTTAAAAATATCAATACCGTCTGTAAATATTTTGGGATCATAAGGAATAAAATCTGTCCAGTTTTCCATGCCGGTTTTGTTTTCCGGACATTTCATAACCTTAAAGTTTTGTGCTCCGTCTTTGTTGGTGGTGATATACCAATGGTTTTCATAATGATCGATGCTGAACTCCAGATTTTTGACCCTTTCCTGAAATACTCTGAATGTTCCGTTGGGATTGTCTGCTTCAAGGATGCGATATTCGTTGGACAGGGTGGCATAAGAAGCGATAACAAGATATTTTTTTGATTTGGTTTTGTAGACATAAGTTGAATAGGTATCGTCTTTTTCATGAAAAATGAGAACGTCATTTTTTGGATCAGTTCCCAATGTGTGTCGGAATATTTTGTATGAACGAAGTGCATCGTCATTTACCGAATAAAAAAATGTTTTATTGTCATTAGCCCAGGTGACCCCGCCGGTAGTATTCGGGATGACATCAACAAACATTTCTCCTGTCGTCAGGTTTTTGACACGGATGGTATATTGCCTTCTTCCGATGGTATCTTCGGCATAAGCTAATAACATATTGTCAGGAGATACAGATCTGCCGGCTACGTTATAATAGGCATGACCGTCGGCCAGTTTATTGACATCAAGCATAATTTCTTCTGCATTGGTCATACTGCTCTTTTTTCTGGAATGAATCGGATATTCCATGCCTTCTTCAAAACGTGTAATGTAGTAATACCCATTGTATAAATAAGGAACGGACATATCCGTTTGTTTGATTCTTCCTTTTATTTCTTCAAAAAGATCATCTTCAAATTTCTGAAGAGGTTCTGTCATTTTTTCACGGTAATCATTTTCAGCATTGAGATAATCCAACACCTTTTTTGTTTGGTTGTCCGGTGTTTCTGCATTTTTTTGTTCATCGGAAAGGCGCATCCAGAAATAATCGTCCGTCCAGGTCACGCCATGTAATGACGTAGTTTTGGGCTCTTTTCCGGCAACCGGGGGAGTAAATTTATTTGTATGAGAAAGTAAAACCGAAGACATATGTTGGGCATTCAAATGATAAAATGTAGGAAAAACTGCCGGCAGCATAAACATTACCAACAGACAAATTGAATAATGTGTAATATATAATTTACGATAATTGTTCATTATTATGATATTTTGATTATAAAAACATGTAAATATAAAAGAATTAACATGTTTGTTACCCATACTTTAAGATAAATTCTTAATTTTATGGTTTGATGGTGAACTTATGCAATTAAAAACTTCATATTCACAGATTTTTTCTATATCCATGCCGATTATGCTGGGTAGTGCAGCGCAGAATCTCATTGTTTTGGCTGACAGTATTTTTTTATTCAGATATTCCAGTCTGGATTTTGAAGCATCCGGATTGGTCGGGGTTTTTTATCTGATGATTGCCTCCATAGGGTATGGTTTTTCAAGAGGTGGGCAGATTTTGATAGCCCGACGTAACGGAGAGCGGAATTATGCAGGTACTGGTGCTGCTTTTCAGGCCTTGTTTTTTTTCGAAGCTATATTGGCGGTGCTCTTATTTATTGTTTTATTCTGGTACTCGGAACAGATTTTTTCATGGTTTGTGAAAGATCCTGACATCCTTCAAAAATGTTTGGAATATATTAAACCCCGCAGTTTTGGTGTCTTTTTTAGTTATCTAGGGGTTTCTTTGATTGCTTTTTATACCGGAATAGCCAGAACAAAATTTATCATATACGACACCATCGTTTTGATATCGGTCAATGTATTTTTGAACTGGGTATTGATTTTCGGAAATCTTGGTATGCCTGAAATGGGTATAGCCGGTGCTGCTTTGGCGAGTACTTTGGCTGAAGTAGTGGCATTTATTGTATTTGTGGTATACATGATCTTTGACAAACAAAACGTTTCGTATAAATTATTGTCCTTTCTGCGTTTTGATGTAAAATTGGTATTATCCTCTTTTTATTTGTCCATTCCTATCGTTTTTCAATCTATTTTGGGTATTGGCGCCTGGTTTTTGTTTTTTAGTTTTATCGAAAATATCGGTAGGGAAGAGCTGGCTATTTCCAACTTACTGCGAAATGTTTACCTCATCCTGTCGATTCCTTCCTGGGGTTATGCTGCCGGCATCAATACGATGGTGAGTAATTTTATAGGAAACCGAAAACGGCAGGCCGTTTTACCATTGGTTGTCAAAACTTCCAAACTCAACTTGTTTACTACAATTTTGATCAGTTTGCCTGTGGTTGTTTTTCCGGAGTTCTTTTTATATCCTTTTTTCGGAACGGAAGATATGTTGCTGATCGGTCTGGCAAAACCTTACATGTGGGTATTGTTTGGCATCCTGATAACCTTTGCAGTGGGTGTGGTTTTTGTTAATGGTCTGATCGGGACGGGAAAAACAAAACAGGCTTTGTGGATTCAAAGTATTTTTACCTTGTTATATATTATATATATAGTGTTTATGGTAAAAATCTACTATTACGGATTACACCTCGCCTGGAGTGTGGAAATCGTCTATTGGTTTGGTATCCTGGTGATGAGTTATATTTACCTCAGATCCAAAAAATGGCATTTTTTTCATATCTGAAAAGGATAGATTAAAATGTGTAGGTCATGTCGAGAGAAATCTGATTCCACTTCAAATCATTGCCATTCTCAAAGGAGATTTTATTCATAGGGACAAATCCCTTTCGGTATACCCCTGCCAATTTTATACTTTTTGACCAGTTGTAAGATAACCCTATTTTGGCCTGGATATCTGATTTTTGAATATAATCACTGCTTTCTGCAACTTTAATATTTTCCGGCTCCAGGACAGGAGAACCTCCGTTATCCAGTGAATTTTCATTTAAAGACAAAAGATCAGAGGTCTGTTTTTGAGAAATTAATAAATAAGGAAAATCAACTCCACCGGTTATTCCGAATTTTTTTGACAGTTGATAAAACATAGAAATACTTGGAACGATTTGATGCATGTGATCTAAAACAAAAACAGAACTTGCTTTGGAATACTGAAAATTATTTCTCCATGAAACGGTGTCAATATTTTGGCTGAAACGAAAATCTGAATACCGGTAGCCTAATGAAGCACCCAGAGACCATTTTCCAAATGTATATCCCAGGTCGTAGGACAAGCCATACATAGAAGACTTTTGTATGGACGGGTTCATACCCAAACTCACAGTCATGGCATGGGTCAGGTTTTTGTTTTTGACTTTAATTGCCAGAACAGGAAGGGATGGCCTGGGTGTGTTTTGTGATTGTACATAAGAGATATCCGATATTTGCAGGTCAACAGATGGTAACAAATCATTAAACTCTGTGGGTGCTGCTACGGACTCAAAAGCTATTGACTCATGAACAGAACTTTTTTCTTTATCTGTGGTTTGCGAAAGGGAAGCAGGGTGGTTTTTTGAAAAAGAAGTTATATCAGAAACTTTTTGTTCTGAAACAAAGCTGTTTTTTGTTGACCTAACGAAGATTTCCTTTGTTCCTTCATCTGTGGTTATAGGTGTTTCGGTTTTATAGTCGTTGGTCAATATCTCCGTGGAGGGTGTTACCTTTTTTGTTGGTTTTGAAGGAAGGTTTTTGGTGTTTAGTGTTTCGGCATATTGGGAAACAGGGCGCGGCGTTTTATTTTTCTTTACGGTATTGATTTGGTCATGCACCAAATAACCTATCATAAATGAAACAGGTAAAAAGATAAAAAACCAAACAGGAAACCTGTTTTTATTTTTTTGCACCGGCATATGTTGATCAAGCAGGTTTTTCATTTGAGACCATCCTTGTTTTTTTATTTCATTATTCATGACCATTGTATTTTTGGGGAATCCGATATATAGGATTTCAATTTTTCTTTTAAAATATTACGTGCCTGGGCCACATGCCACCGGCTTGTTCCTTCGCTTATGTTCATTTCTTTACCAATATCAGCATGGCTGTATCCTTCGAGAGCAAAAAGGCGCAATGCTTTGGCGGAATTTTCGGGTAAAAGGTCCAGAAATTCTAACATTTCTGCCAGAATCAACTCCTGTAAAATGTTGTCTGAAGAAGCTGTTTCCGGCAAAACGTCCATCGGCTGTAAAAAGGCCAGTTTTTTGTCTTTGTACCTGAAATGATCCATGACACAATGATACATAATCCGTTTGAGCCAGCCTTCAAAAGAACCTTTATGTTGGAAGCTATGGATGTTTTGGAATGCCTTTAAAAATCCGTCATTCACGATGCTCAGGACATCATTTTCATCTTTCGTATAAGTAAACCCAATTTTGCAAAGGGTATCAAAAAACATATCGTACAGCATTTGCTGACAACGTCTGTCGTTGGCGATGCAGCCCTGTATCAGCTCTTCGAGTGAATATGTTTTTTTTCTGAAAAACATTAAAATAAAATACCTATGTTGATAAACGTTCTTTTATATTGATTTTCTATGGTGATGTTTTCCTGCCAGTTTCCTCGGGTGAAGGTTGCTTCCTGGTAATAAAATTGCAAACCAATACTCATGGCACTTTCTTTTCCTGTCAAAATCATCCAGGAAATGCCGGTTTCAAAACGGGGAGAACCGGTGACAGAAATGGGACCTTGCCATTCAAACTCCTGTTCTTCGGTGTCGGCAAAACCATAACCCACACCGGTGTGAAGGTGAATCTGATGTTTGGTTGTTTTTAGGACAGAACCCTGAAATCCAGCCATCAAAGGAAAAAGTAAGGCCGGTTGGTATCCGTTTACAGCTTCAATACCTGTTTTTCCGTACAAAAACCTTTGTTTGTCCGGGCGGAACCGGTGTAATACTTTTACCTCAGCACCGACACCTTGCCACAATCCCTGATCATTAGCGCCAAATTGAAATCCGAGGTTACAAGCCATAAACCATGGTTTTGTCTTTTGAAATAACGTTGGTCGGGTCTCAAATGTTGGTTTTTGAACGATTTCCTTCATGGAAAACACCATAAACTGACCGTTTTTGGTCTGAATGGTGATGCTGTCCCGGTTCATATTCGTCCAATTGCCTTCGATTTCAACACCATTCGGTAGTACAAAAACTTTGTGTTGACTATGTAAGTGTACGATAAACGAACAAAAGATGAGGTTAAGGATCAGTTTTTTCATTTTTCTACTAATATTTTGCTCAATAATACGATATTTTTAACATCAGAGCAATCGTATTGATAAAAACCGTCGGTACCAATCGCAAGAAGCATGTTTTGTTTTACAGGAATGACATCAGATACTTTGATATCTTTATTGTGGAATAAAAGGTTTTGGTCGATAGCCGAAGGATCTGATTTGTCAAATATTTTCAGGCCGTTATTTCCTTCGCAGATGTAGAGTTGGTTGCCCCAAATACCCAATCCCTGTGGTCCGGTCATGTTGTAAGAATATTTTAGTTTTGGGTTATTGACATCTTTGACATCGATGACCTGAAGTGCATTAAGATCACCCGGACAGGCAAAAGCGCCTGTTCTCAGGGTTACATAAGCCAGATCTCCGTCTACGACAACCGGGTCACAAGCTCTGGCATGGGAAAAAGTAGATCTCAAAACAGGAGTAAGAGGGTTGATAATATCAAGAATGTGCAGACCGTTGTTGGCGCCGAGGAATAAATATTCTTTAAAAGGGAAGATCGTTTCAATCCCCCAGGGAAGGTTTACGGTATTACTTTGACCTATGCTGCCGTCATTTTGTAATGCAAGACAAAATATTTCAGCATCTCCGACGGCGTACAAATGATTTTTTAATATTGCAAATCTGGCCAGAGAACCTGCCTTTCCGATTTGGGGAGCTCCTGAAGAATTGGAAGAAAGTACGGATGCGTCAAAACTGGATTCGTCGACAAAAATACCTCCAAAGTCTTCCATATAAAAGCCGTTTTTGTATCTCGGATCAGTACAATCCAAAACAACGGTCTGCGGGGTTTCTTCATAATGAGACAATACCCGGTTGGTTCCGTCCATAAAGTACAGGCTTTCGAAGGTATTTTCTTTTCTTTCGATCAGTGCAGGGTTGTTGATATCTTTGATATCGATGACGAGCAGGTCTGTGAATGCATCAGCATAAAGTACATCATTGCGGACCGCCATATCCACATTGCCCGGTATTTCAATAAATCCTGTTTTTTGAGGTTCTGAAGGGTTTGTGTTGTCTATGATATGCAAACCTTTTTTGAGTTCATTGATAAGTATGAAGTTTTTGTAGTAGTAGATTTTGCCCGGATTTTCTAACGGAATCACGGCGGAAAGTTTTACCGGGATTTTATATTCTTCCGGTGTAACATAAACCGGTTTGTAGTAGACAAAGGTATGGGTTTGAACACATTTGTCTTTGAAACATGAGCCTAAAAAGGTGACGATAAAGGTCGAAAGGACTAATAAAAAAACATTTTTCATAATAAAGGAAAATAAATGGTGATAAAATTTGACCCTAAGACGGCGGTAGGGTAGTCGGCGTTGGTAAAAACGGTGGAATAATATTTTTTTTTCAAAAAACATTGATTTGTTTTGGTAAAGTCAAAAACTTTCCTACCTTTGCAGTCCGAATTCGAAATATGAATTCTAACAGGATCGCGGGATGGAGCAGTTGGTAGCTCGTCGGGCTCATAACCCGAAGGTCGTAGGTTCGAGTCCTGCTCCCGCTACAAAGAAAAGCCGTTTAATTTTAAGCGGCTTTTTTTATTTATTTGAATTTCGGTTTTGTGAAAATTGGGTGCAGAGTTGGAATCGGGAAGAAGTGGAGGCAAAATACTTATTTTAAGAAGGGTTTTTCAAGTTGAAATGTATCCTTAGAAACTCTAACAAGCCATTATTTATTTTAAACAAACTCTTGCATGATTATAAAGGAATGTCAAATATTGGTAATGATATAAGCTTTGTTTTAGACATATTCCTATGGATGTTTTTTAAATAATCGTTGAAAAAATGCATATATGAACCTTAAATTGAAGTTAAAATTATAAAGAAGTTTATCAGTGTCATCAAACACTTATAACTTTGGTATTTCATAAAAATCAAAATTTTAAGCGTTTGTATATACAAGTAATTTTATAATATGATAAAAATATTAGTCGTTTTCTGTAGTTTTTTCTTTTTGAATGGAATTTATTCACAATCTGCTGAACAATATCTAGAAGCTGGTTTGGTAAAAGCAGAGAATAAAAACTATACAGGAGCTATCAAGGATTTCACTAAGGCGATTGAAATCGACTCTAATTTTGCCAATGCTTTTTTTGAAAGAGGGAATGTAAAGGTTGACCTTAAAGACTATTTAGGGGCTATTGAAGATTTTACAAATGCAATTGATGTTGATTCAAAATATGTGGAAGCTTACTATTTCAGGGGAGCTACAAAATCTGAGCTAAAAGGTTATTTAAGTGCAATTGAGGATTATAATAAGGCAATAGAAATTGACCCTAAAAATGAGTTAGTTTATTTGTTAAGAGGTAATGCAAAATATGAACTTGGTTATCTTTACGATGCAAATGAGGATTGCACGAAAGCTATTGAAATTGACCCAAATTATGCAAATGCTTTCTATAATAGAGGCTTAACAAAACTTGAACTTGAAGACTTTAAAGGAGCTATTGAAGACTTTTCAAAGACTATACAAATTGAAATTAACTACGTTGATGCATATATTAATAGAGGTATAGCAAAAAATTTCATTGGTGACGTTAAAGGAGCAATTGAAGATTATACCAAAGTTATTGATCTTGATTCTATTAATGCTGATGCCTACAATTACAGAGGTGATGCAAAAGAAATCCTTGAAGATTATAAAGGAGCAATAAGAGATTATACAAAGGCAATTGATCTTGATTCTAATAATGCCTATACATACATTAAAAGAGGTACTATAAAATATGAATTTGAGAGTTATGAATCGGCTATTGAGGATTGTACCAAAGCAATTGATCTTGACCCGAATTATGTATATGCATATTTTTTGAGAGGAGACGCAAAATATAAACTTCAAGACTATTTAGACGCAATTTCAGATTTTACAAAATCAATTGAAATTGACCCAACTTATGTCTTTTCTTATTATTTAAGAGGAGTGTCAAAGTTTATCCTTGGAGACCATACAGGAGCAATAAATGATTATATAAGAGCAATTGAAATTGACTCTAATGACGCCATTTTATACTGCGGTAGAGGACTTGCGTATAATTCCATTAATGATTATAACAAGGCTATAGCTGATTATACTAAGGCTATAAAACTTGATTTTGAATATGTTGATGCTTATAAATATAGAGGTAATTCAAAAGAAAAAATTGAAGATTATTCAGGAGCAATTTTAGATTATACCAAAGCAATCGAACTAATGCCAAATGATTTTGAATCTTATAATTTTAGAGGTAATGCTAAAGAAAAAAATGAAGACTATTTAGGTGCTATTTTTGATTATACTAGTGTAATTAAAATTAAACCTAGTGCTTATCAATATGGGCAAAGAGCTGATGTAAAATGCATTATACATGATTATTTGGGAGCTATAGAAGATTATACAAAAGCAATTGAACTTGCTCCTGATAATGAATTCTATGAAATTTATTGGAGCGATTATTTAAAAAAGAGAGGTGATGCAAAAATCAAACTTTATGAGTGGCATGGGGCTATTGAGGATTATACTAAGGTTATTGAAATTCGGCCAAATAATGCTGACGCATATTTTAATAGAGGAACGGCTAAAGAAAAAATTAAAGATTTTACAGGGGCACTTCTGGATTATTCAAGCACAACGGAATTTAATCCTAACTACACGGAGGCTTATAAAAGGATGGAATATATAAAAGTAATATTAGGCCTATTTCCTACAGAAATAATAATAGAAAGTGAACCAAATACTGATAACACTAGTAATGTTCCACAAAATTCAGGTGAGCTTGTATATATATGTATGGGAGGTAATTCCTATGCCTTTCATAACCATGTTTGTTCAAGGCTTTCTAGATGTACTCATGGAATTGAGACAGTTTCGTTAGAATACGCATTAAGTAAAAATAGAAGTGCATGTAAATTTTGTTACAAATGAGAAATGATTTTATAATACTTATAGTTATTCTATTCTTTTTTTCTTGCAAAAATGAAAAAAGTAAATCTGATGTTCATGAAAAAAGTTGGTCTAGTCTTAAATCTCAAAAACTTAGTTGTGAAGATATGCCTGACTACTTTGACAATTTTGAGGAAGTCAACAATTATATCGATAGGTTGGATTGGCAATATAAGGACGAAATCAACATTCAAAATAGTTGGATCTTTTCAGCAGAATATCATTCATGCGATGGAAATACAGGATATTTTAATATGTGTACAAAAAATAAATGTTACGTGCATGATTACGTTGAAATAAATGTGTGGGAAGATTTCAAGGATTCCGATGATGCTGGGAAGTACTATCAAAAATACATGAAGGGTGTCTATCAAATGTATGATCGGGTGAGAAATCATGATTGATATCTTTTTCTATGATGACACACGTCATTTTTGAAACTAAAAACAAGTTGTAATTTTGCCAATGTAATCAAAGATTATGACACTCAAAAAAAGAGAATCCATAGCAAGTATTATGACAAGTCAACCAATGTCGGTCAATCTGACTCATAGTTTGGGAGATGCTTATGATATTATGCATGAAAATTGCATCAGGCATTTACCTGTGGTGAGTGGTGATCATTTGATTGGTATCCTTAGTAAAACAGATTTGGAACGGATTTCTTTTGCAGAAAAGGATGAAAATAATAAAAAAGTAAAAATGAGTTTTTACGATGGGTTTACCATCGAACAAGTCATGACAAAAAATGTACAAGCCTTGCAGATTGAAGATAGTGTCAAGGATGCCGCTGAAATGTTGAGTTTTGGAAATTTTCATGCGGCCCCGGTGCTTGAAGACAAAAAACTTGTAGGTATTGTGACGACAACAGACGTTATAAATTATTTACTTAAACAATATTTATAAAATCCGGTACGGTTTTCATAATTAAAGTGTTTTAAATTGTTGATCTAATTGTTTTGATTTGAAGGAGTAGGAGCAATCCGGCTCCTTTTTTTTTGCACCGATATTTTAATTTTTTATACTGATTTTATTCAATGTTTTATTTATAACTTCTGAAAGTAAAACTAGTAAAAATAAGTTTTGAGATAATTCCAAAGATGATTTCTGTTGTAAAAAGCTGAAAGACAAATCCCGATCAGTAGAAATAAAAGGATTAGTTTGGTCTTTTGAATAACATAATTGATTTTATCTTTTAGTGTGAAGTACTTTTTATGTTTTCTGAAAGCCATGTCAACTGCTCTTCAGGATGATAAAATCCTGAATCATGTTTCTGTCTATGACCCCAACAATCAATTGTTCTTCTTCAATACCTACGATTGACAACCCTTTTTCTTTCATGATGTCCATGATATATTCCAAAGATGTATCTAAAGGAAAAACACCAAAGTTCGGATTCATGAGTTGGTTTACTTTTAAGTCAATATTACCTTTTTTGGTTACATCTTTAATGTATAGTTCCGGAATACAGCCGATTACATCGTTTCCAAAACCAAAAACCAAAAAGTTTTTTTCACCTTCTTTTTGGTATAGGGTAATAAGTTTTTCGTAATGGTCATCCGGACTTACCATAGTAAACCGGGTTTTCATCAATTGTTTGGCAAGCGTATTTTTTATGATTTCGCTTATTCTCAGGCTTTTATATTCCATTCCTGCCATAAGGAATATAAAAATACCAATCAATGACAGCGTAAGGTGTTGGAAAAAGATGCCTATGATGATAAAAAGGATAGCAATTACTTTTCCGATTCCGGACGCAATTTTAGTTGCTTTGATTTTATCCATCTGCATGGCAAGAACGGAGCGCAGGATTCTTCCTCCGTCCATCGGGAAAGCAGGAATAAGATTGAAAAAAAATAAACCTACATTAACAAATGCCAGATATTTAAGAAATTCTACCGGTTTGTCATATTTAAAGTCATCCAATCTTGGCCATCCTGTGTCAAAAACAAAATATAAAACCGGAATCAAAATAGCTGCAATGATTAAATTGACCATTGGTCCGGCAATAGCGATGCTTAATTCCTGAAAGGGATTTTTGGGCAAACTTTCTAACCTGGCAACTCCTCCCACCGGTGATAATATAATGTCTCTTGTGACTACGTGAAACCTTTTGGCCATCAGTGCATGTCCGAACTCATGAAGTACAACACATAAAAAAATGCACAAAAAAAACAGAACAAAACCTACGGTTTGCGGTAATGTCAATCCGTTTTTGTAGGCTGAAAATAGTATCAAACCTAACAATAAACCAAAGGTCCAATGTAATTTGACAGGAATTTGCCAAAAAGTACCAATTTTAAGTGAATTGGCTGAGGGAAAAGACAATTTTGGTTTAATTTTCACCTATTTTCCACATTGGTTCGTATAATTGTCCATTCAGAATATTTCTGCTGATCACGATTCTTTGCATTTCGGAAGTGCCTTCGTAAATTTGGGTAATTTTGGCATCTCTCATCAATCTTTCCACGTGATATTCTTTGACATAACCGTAACCACCATGAACCTGGATAGCTTCGACCGTGTGTTTCATGGCCACTTCACTGGCAAATAACTTAGCCATCGCTGCTGCTCCTGTGTAATCCATGCCATTGTCCTTTAGCCAGGCAGCTCTGTAGACCAGGAGTCTTGCAGCTTCGATTTCTGTCGCCATATCGGCTATTTTGAATGCCACAGCCTGATGTTGCGCAATAGGTTTACCAAAAGCTTCTCTTTCTTTAGCATATTTGACAGCCAATTCATAAGCTCCTGCGGCTATACCTAATGCCTGGGCAGCTATTCCGATTCTTCCGCCGGACAAAACTTTCATGGCAAATTTAAAACCAAAGCCGTCTTCACCGATTCTGTTTTCTTTCGGAACTTTGACGTCCGTATACATGATGGTATGGGTATCTGAGGCACGAATACCTAATTTATCTTCTTTAGCTCCGATATTAACTCCGGGCCATGAGGTTTCGACAATAAATGCATTGATTCCTTTATGACCTTTTTCAGGGTATGTTTGTGCAATGACAAGGTGAACAGCCGAAGTTCCTCCGTTTGTTATCCAGTTTTTTGTGCCATTTAATATGTAATGGTCACCCATGTCTATAGCTGTGGTTCTTTGGCTGGTGGCATCAGATCCTGCTTCCGGTTCTGAAAGGCAAAATGAACCCAACCACTCGCCGGAGGCAAGCTTAGGAAGGTATTTTTCTTTTTGTGAGGGCGTGCCATACACTTCAAGTCCCCAGCAAACCAAAGAATTGTTGACCGACATAATCACCGAACAACTGCTGTCAACTTTTGAAATTTCTTCCATGGCCAGCACATAAGAGATTGTGTCCATTCCACCTCCCTGATATTCCGGAGACACCATCATACCTAAAAATCCCATTTCAGCCATTTTACGAACTTCAGCCTTAGGATATTTCATGTCTCTGTCTCTTTCAATAACACCGGCCAATAATTCATTTTTTGTAAATTCCCGGGCTGCTTCCTGTACGGCTAATTGTTCTTCGGTGAGAAAAAATTCCATATTGAATACTATTATTTGTTTGTTTTATGATTATAATTTACAGAGCACAAAGATATAACTTTTTACAATTTTTACAAGACTGAAAGTAGTTGAATGACGATTTTTGTCTTTAATAACTCATGTGTGTTAAAGCATAGATGATGTGCAACCTTTTGTTTGATCCATTCGTTATGTTTGTTCATGTAAAATAATATTTCTGAAGACATGGTAAGATTTGTTTTGACGATTTTTTTGTTTGGTTTTTCTGTTTCAATATTTGCTCAGCAATCAGAAAATGTATGGAAAACGCTTGGCAAACTTTCTTATAAAAAGGAATATGACGAGCTCATGGGTTTTAAAATTGATAAACCTGTGTTCAGTGATCAGGTGAAAGCATTAGATGGCAAAGAAGTTACCTTAAAAGGTTATATCATCCCGGTAGAAGGGTATAAATCACACACGGAATTTATATTTTCAGCTTTTCCCTACAGTATGTGTTTTTTCTGCGGTGGTGCCGGACCAGAAACGGTTATGGAAGTTTTGGCTTTGGAGCCGATCAAATATTCTGCCGATGCAGTGACCATCAAAGGAATTTTAAAATTGAATGACAAAGATATAAATCGCCTGATGTACAAATTGGTCAATGTCAGATTGGTAAAATCCTGAAGTGACTGATTTGATCCAGGGTTAAAACCGTTTTTTTGGCTCAATCTTCATGGAATTATACATTTCCTTACGGGAAAAAATATGAAATCGGTCTTTTTCACAGTAATGAAGGCCACGTGGTATTGTATTGTGAAGGTGAAATCATTAAAATAGACTTTAACGTCCATGAAACCAAAGAGTATAGTTTTTTTGTTGAAAATGTTTTACTTTCCGTATTATTAGAAAAAGATGTTGTTGGAGATTTTACTTATTTTTTAAAAGAAAATAAGCCGGATGAAATCGCACCTTTAAGAAATCCAAAGGCAGAAAGGCTCATGAAGTTTGTTGCTTACGTTATTCTATTCTCCTTTTGTATATTGTTGATTTGGATATTTTCATTTTACCGGAAATGAGTCATCAACTATAAACGAAAAACCGGTTATTTCTTTTTTTATAAAAAGGAGAGATTTAAAATCTCTTTATTTTACTTCATAACCACGTGAAAACTGTATTTTTGTCCCAAATTTGTAGTCATTGAACAGAATTATACCACATATTGAGTCACTCATTTTTATGGCCAATCCTTCAGTTAGTTTTGATGATATCAGACTGACTTTGAATGAATGTTTCCAAACTGAATTTCCGGAAGAAGAAGTCAGTCAAGCCATAGACACATTGATGAGGCGTTATCTCGATGAGATGTATGCAATAGAAATTATTGAAATAGGAGGAGGTTTCAGATTTATGACCAAAGGAGCTTATCATCCGACAGTCAGCACTTTTTTACGTCAGAACACGCATAAAAAATTGAGTAAATCTGCATTGGAAACCCTTTCTATTATTGCTTACAAACAACCGGTGACTAAAAGTGAAATTGAATTGATCCGGGGAGTCAACAGTGATTTTAGTGTACATAAGTTGCTAGATAAAGAACTGATCGAAATAGCAGGAAGAAGTGATGGACCCGGACGTCCGCTATTGTACCAAACAACGGGTAAGTTTATGGATTATTTCGGTTTAAAAAGTATGGACGAGCTTCCCAAATTAAAGGATATTGAACCGGATGTCAATCAAATCGGCGACCCTGAGCCTGATGATGTATCTTAACGTAAAAAAACTAATTTACTTTCATTTTTGTTTCATAAAGTAAAAGACATGGAATCACCTCTCATCAACAGGGTAGCATCATCGGGTATCCTGACCCTGAATCTTGAAGATTTTTTTCCGGACAAGGAACGTGTTGTTTTTGATATTCAACCTTATTTATTTCATGGATTAATTTTAAAAGAGAAAGACTTTCGGACGGCTTTAAAAGAATTGGATTGGCAAATGTATCAGGATAAAATTGTGTTGATTCAATGTTCATCTGACGCCATTATTCCCATGTGGTCTTACATGCTCATCAGTCAGTATCTTGAAGGGGTAGCCTCAGAGGTTTTTGTTGGTACAGAACCTGAATTCATCAAGGCTTGGTATCATAGGATATTGCAGGAAAAAGATTGGTCTTCTTATGAGGACAGCAGGGTAGTAGTCAAAGGATGTGGCGAAAAGCCTGTTCCACCGGAAGCATACGGAGTCGTTACTTTTTTGTTGAAACCATTTGCCAAAAGTATTATGTTTGGCGAGCCATGCAGCACTGTGCCGATCTATAAAAATACCTGAAATGGACTTTATGGAACTCATACAATAAGACATCTACATGAAGCTGAAAAAACATAATATGATAAATGAGCATAATTAATGTCAGAAATACGTTATACCTTTAAATAAAGAAGCATGAATCAAATAAAAAAATGGCAAATTTTTGGCCTTTTCACCGTTTTTACTTTGGCCATCATTTTGTTGGCTGCCTGGTCGACTACTGAAAAAGCGGCTTTGTCTCCATATTTTGACCTTCCGCAACAAATTAAATCTATTAAACTTTCGAGAGATTTTACATTTGCGGGTGAAAAAATTCCGATTAATGATGATACAAAAGAGAGGTTAGACAGAGAATTATTGGTTAATGCCTATTGGCAATCGACTACTATGTTGCACTTAAAGTTGGCAAACAAGTATTTTCCACAAATCAAACCAATTCTTGAAGAATATAATATTCCCGAAGACTTTTTATATCTTGCAGTGGCTGAAAGTAGTTTGCGAAATGCAACTTCATCCGCCAGTGCTAAAGGTTTTTGGCAGTTTATGAAACCTTCAGCAACTGAAATGGGGTTGATCATTAATGAAGAAATAGATGAAAGATACAACCTTGAAAAGTCAACCAGAGCAGCGTGTAAGTATTTGCTGCAATTAAAAAACAGATTTTCTTCCTGGTCAAATGTAGCGGGTGCTTACAACATGGGACCTACTGCATTTGCTAATGCTATGGCCAAACAAAAAGAAAGTTCTTATTTTGATTTATCCATCAGTGAAGAAACATCACGGTATGTTTTCAGGATTGTGGCTATCAAAGAAATTATGCGCCATCCTGAAGATTTCGGATATTATGTCGAAGAAGACCATCATTACACGGGTTTACCTGAATTTACATACCACGTGATCGAAAAACCCATCCTAAGTCTGGCAGATTTTGCCCATGAACAAGGTCTGACTTACAGGCTTTTAAAATATTATAATCCCTGGTTGATTTCAGATAAAGTTAATCCTGTACCCGGAACTGAATTAAAAATCAGAGTTCCTAAAAAATAATATGTTTGAATCTGTAGTGACAGGATCCAATAAAAAAGGCTTTTTCCTAATCAGGAAAAAGCCTTTTTTGTTAATATCAACGACTTGGTTTTTATTTTTTGACCGGAAGATTACTTTCAAGCCTTGATTTTTTAACTTCTATCGTTTGTGGTCCGGCTAATATTTTAAATTCTGTCCGTCTGTTAATTCTGTGTTCGTCTTCTGAACATTTCACACCATTTTTACATCTGTTCAATAACATTTTTTCTCCGTAACCCTGGGTGACAATTCGTCTTGGATCGACACCTTCATTGACCAACCATCTTTTAGCAGAATCTGCTCTTCTTTGGGACAATTTAAGATTATAATTGTCGTCAGATCTACTGTCTGTGTGTGAAGACAACTCTATGACCATTTCGGAATATTGTTCCATAAGTTCTGCAAGATAAGCCAGGTCTTTTTCTGCTTCAGGTCTGATATCTGATTTGTCAAGATCGTAATATATGTTGTTCAAGCGGATAGGTTCATTGATACTATACGTGTCATAATCCTCTGATCTTGGTTTAGCTTTGACAACAATTTTCTTTTCAATGGTCTGGTCATCGAATATTCCTTTAGTATTGAATGTCAAAGTGTCCGTATAATATCCGTCTCTGTTTGTATACACAATATATGTTCGGTCGCCCTGAAGTGAAAAAGCAAACTTGTTTCCGGCACTGTTTGTTTTGCTACCGATTACCTTAGGATCTTTGTCCGTTCCGTCTACCAATTCCACGGTAGCTTCATCGAGATTACCTTTTTCATCCTCTACGATAACAATAAGTTCGATGACTTTATCCCTGATATTTGCCAGATAGATATCGTCACAACAAGTTTCGTTATTGTTGATTTTTATTTTATCCGTGAAAGGTCTGTTAGATACCAAAACAGCACTTGTTCCGCCACTGTTGAACTTTAATCCGAAATCATCATAAGAGGAATTGTAATTAAATCCCATATTGTTCAGGTCAGTCCATGTTGAACCCGTCCAGGAAGCCTGAAAAATATCAAGACCACCCATCCCCGGATGTCCGTTAGAGCTGAAAAATAATTTTCCGTCAAAAAAGAAGGGAGTTTTTTCTTCAAAAGCGGTATTGATCGGAGACCCCAGATTGATAGGTGTGCCAAATGATGAGCCCTTCAAAGTAGCGTAGTATATATCTGTTTCACCCAGTCCACCAGCCATGTCAGAAGTAAAAAAGAGGACTCTTTCGCCGTAAAGTTCGCCTAAAGAGGGGTGCTGGATTTTGATTGAGTTTCCCAATTCCGTTACTTCATTGGCAGGAGACCATTCACCTCCTTTAAACTGAGAAACGTAAAGTTGTGATGATTCGACAGCATTGTTCATCAGTTTGATGCGGGTAAAATACATGGTATTTCCGTCCTCAGAAAAGCTTATACCTCCGCAATTGAACTTATCTCTGTTGATAATAGATGGAAGAGCGGTTGCCTTTTCAAAATTTCCCTGGCCGGCTCTTTTTGAGGTATATATTTTAGCATGATAATCTCCTTCTTCACCATCGAGAATCACTCCTTTTTTTCTATTGAAAGATGAAAAAAACAAGGAGCCGTCCGGATAAAATATTGGTGAAGATTCTGCCGAAGCCGAATTGATGGCATCTGAAAGTAATATGATATCAGCCTCTACATTTTGAGGAAAAGTATCCATAAGTTTGATGCCTTTCCATATCAAAGTGGCCTCTTCTTTTTCTTTTTCATCTTTTGTTGTTGTTATGATATAATTAAGCTGAATCAGGGCTTCTTTATATTGACCGGTTGATGTCAATACTTTGGCATAAGCCAAACGGATGTCATCATATTGTTTCTTTTTATCTCTTTTTAAAACCCGCTCATAACTTTTTTGCGCTTTCGCATAATCACGGACTTTAACATACAAATCGCCTATCGTAACCACAAGATTCATATCAGGTACACCATTTGTAGTGGTTTTGTCGAAAGCTTTTTGAAAAAAATCTATAGCACTATAATAATCATGTTTTGTTGCACTTTCTTCACCGGCTTTTAACAACATTTCAAAAGAAGGTTCACTGACCGGTTGTGAAAAACAAGGAATCCATGGTAAATAAACAATAACTGATAACAGGAGAATCCACAATCTCATTACTTTATATTTAATTTTAATGTATATTATATTCTAGGACAAAGAATTACAGGAACAGCTTTTGGTTTTTTGTAAATAATACCTGTGTAAATCAAGGCTACTTCAAAACCATGAAATCCCTGACTTGCAATGGCACTGTCGCCCAGATCAAAATCAAAACTTCCTCCTACCTGATACTTGCCAAATTCAGCACCGACCAATAAAAGTCCTTGTCTGAAGTTTCGCACGCCTAATCCGCCTACGAGTGTAAAATCCTTTTCTTCATTAACCAAGTATTTAATTCTTCCGTTGACATTGAGTGCATTTGCAGCCCCTAAAGAATAATAGTAAGCTGCAGGTATGATTCTTGTGGTTTTGTTTAAACGGAAGTCATATTCTGCATGGAAATGTAAACCGATAGGCTTCGTATATGAACCACTGTTTCTGACGCCGTATCTTGGTCTTGTAATACCTTCCATGGCAAAACCTGCTCTTAATACTGCATTTTTTGTTTTTCCTACATAAAGCAATCCGGCAACAAAGTCTCTGAAACTGGCTCTCGCTTGTGTGCCGCGTGTGGTTGTTTCAGTTATCGCCTGAAGATATTTTGTCATATCAGGGTCCATTCCGCCCATGGCATACTGAAATCTGGTATTTATTCCGCTCTGAAGCAATTCCTGATTAAAATTTAATGAAGAAGTATTCATCTGAACGCCAAGCGTAAGCACTTTATTTTGTTTTTTGTCCAAAGAAAAATGGTAACTTCCGCTAATTTTGAAATTTGTCCAGTTCAATGAATGTTTTTCACCGTTCCCTTCCGCATCGTTGGCAGAACCAGAGAAGGAAAACTGATTGGTTTCCAGACCGATACCTATCCAGTCCCGGCTTCTGAAGCCTTTCATAATCGGACTGTCTCCAAATACATTGATTGTATGGTATCCATTAGCACTTTGAGAAAAAGTGTAGTTGTCTTTATAAATACCGCCTACCCTGAAAGTACCTTTAAAAGCACCTGTCAATGCCGGATTGACTGTCAAAGGGGTGAAATGGTAATTAGAAAAATGAGTGTCTTGCCCTGAAAGATTCAAGGTGAAAAACAACAAACAGCATAACAAAAGTTTGATTTGGTTCATCTGTTAATTTTCTGATTTTATAAGTTTTCAAAGATAATAAAAATAAATAAACCCAAAAACTTCAATTATTTGAATAGGGTTAGGGCTTATTTGATTTTTAAGATCAAACATTCCTGTTTAAAAGTCGAAAGGTAGTAAAAAAAATATAAACGAAGGTCAATTTTTTAGCTCAAGATTTTTAAAATGTCTTCCACACGTCCTATTTAACAACTGTTTTTTTTGGAGATTCTATGTTATTTCAAAATTTTAAGATACTTTTGTTACATATAATTAATATTTGTTACATGGAACGTTCATTTCTTTCAAAACTAATGTTTGTCCTTTTGGGAATATCAAATTCGGTTATAATATCAGGGCAAAATACAAATGACCTGAAAAAATCGGTTCCTTTGTGGTTTCAGTATAATGAATCGGATCAAAAGGCAGTTTTATATTGGTTAAATGATGCCTTAGCAACAACATATACCGTTAGTTCTGTTAATTATACACCGGCGAATCCTGTGCTGACTTCTGTGGGGACAGTAGCTGCCAATGTGGACTCGTTTGTAGTTTCCGGTTTTGAAAAGGGAAAGCCATATCGTTACAGAGTATCCAAAAACACAGGTGTCGGTTTTATTGATTTTGGAATAGAACAACCATTCGTGCACCAAAGAGGCAGGTGTCTTTTGGTTTTGGACGATCGGTTTACTACAGAATTAGATACCGATATCAATACCTGGATTAAGGATATCAAGGGTGATGGATGGTTGGTGGATACGATATGGGTAAAACAGGAAAATACAGTTATTTCAGTCAAACAAAAAATAGTGAGCTGGGCTAAAACCGGGTATCCTTTGTCGCAGGCTGTTGTTCTTTTTGGCCATATACCTGTGCCTTATTCCGGAAGTACGGCCATCGATGGTCACCAGCCGGATCATGTGGGAGCCTGGCCGGCTGATGTATTTTATGCTGATATCAACGGCGTTTGGACGGACAATGCCGTTAATGTAACCACGGCTACCAGAACTGAAAACCATAATGTTCCCGGTGATGGAAAATATGATCAGGTTTTTTTACCAACAGATCTTGAGTTGGAAGTAGGAAGAATTGATTTTTCCAAATTGCCGGCATTTTCTTTATCAGAAAAGGATCTTTTGAAAAAATATCTCCAAAAAAATCATGTTTGGCGGAAAGGGTTGAAACCATATCCTAACTCCGGAATTATGGAAAATAATTTCCCTGGTTTTGAAGAAGGTTTCGGACAAAACGCATGGCGGAATTTTATACCTATGTTTGGCAGAAACAATGTAAAAGAAGCTGATTATGAAAATATTCTGATCAATGAAAAACATGTGTTTTCTTTCGCATGCGGAGGTGGCTCTTATACCAGTTGTGGCGGAATAGGTACAACCCAAAATTTATGGGTGGCCAAAGAAATTCAATCCGTCTTTACGATGACTTTTGGTAGTTATTTTGGGGATTGGGACAGTCAGAATAATTTTTTGAGATCAGCTTTGGCTTCCGGTGATATTCTTACTAATGCCTGGGCGGGCAGACCCAATTGGTTGTTTTATCCCATGGCATCCGGAGCCCATATCGGGTATTGTACAAGATTGACTCAAAATGCAAATACAAACATCTTTTCTATGGGTTTTGGTGCCAGATATGCTCATACAGCGCTGATGGGAGATCCTACCTTACGACTTCATCCTGTACCTTCGGTGACAGATCTTCAAGCCGTTGTTTCGGGTGATTCAGTGAAGGTGAGTTGGAAAAAACAGGATGCGACACAAAACAGATTTTTACTTTATTATTCTGAAAACGGCAATTTTGATACCTACATTGAAGTTTCAGATACATCACACACTTTCGGATGTCTTACACCCGGAATTACCATGGAATTTATGGTCAGACCTTTGGTTTTGACACATTCTGCAAGCGGATCATATTATAATGCAGGAACGGGAGAATCAGCGTCTTTACCCATCGTGTATAGTAATGCACCTTTTGCTTCATTTTCGACCATCAAAAATTTCGAAAATGTTCAATTTAGTAATTTGTCGATGAATGCCGATAAATATTTGTGGGATTTTGGCGATGGAAATTCATCAACTTCTGCAGAACCCATTCATATTTTCAGAAATGAAGGTCAGTACAATGTATGTCTGAAGGTGATTAAAAATGATTGTCTGGAAGATGTATATTGTGAAACTATATCCATTGCGTCAAGTCTGCCAACTACTATTGAGTCTTTTATGGTCATGCCGACCTGTTTTGATGAAGTAAACGGAAGCATTCAGATTCAGATAACAGGAGGAAGTCCCAATGATCTTATATATTTGTGGAACAATGGGGCTTCAACCCAAAATCTGGAGAATATTGGTGCAGGAATTTATCGGTTGACCATCACTAGTTCCATAACAGGTGGTACAATTATAACTCCTGAGTTTGTGTTGGAACAACCTGAAGAATTGATAGTAAATGTAGAGGTAACTTCTTCAAGCGGCCAAAACGGAACGGCAGTATTTAATGTTTTTGGTGGAGTACAACCCTATAATTTTGAACTCTTTCCTTCGGTTTCAGATATAACAAAACTAGCCCCCGGTATATATAACTTGACTGTCACAGATGCAAATATGTGTAGTAAAGTAGTCAATTTTGTCATAGAAATGTCTTCTTCAACTTCTGAGCTGGTTAAGATTACAAAAATATATCCCAATCCGGCAAAAGATTTTATACGACCTGATATCTCCGGAAGCTATCAAAACATTTCTTTGATTGAGCCAAACGGAAGATTGGTCAGGACATTTTCAGAAGCTGAGATATCAGAGAAAGTTTTGAATATTCAGTCGGTGGTATCGGGTTTGTATTATCTTTATGCAAGAGGAACACAGGGAGAAATATACATTTCCACGGTTGTGATCATAAAATAAAAAACCCATAAGCAATAGTTTAAAATATTATACACTCAAGGAAATAATATTTAGTGTGATATTTCCTTATGTTTCGAATGAAAGAGGAGCTCGATGACAGAAACTGAACCACAAGTCTGAAACAGTTCTGAATTCGAAACAAGACTTTATTTAGCGCTTTCAACCAGTTTTTGCAGAAAGGGAGAAGCAAAAATAAAGTCATGTAAAACTTCACTTTGATCCGATAAAACCATTTCTTTTTGACCTTGCCAGGCTAAATATCCATTGTCCAATAAACAAATGTTTTCACCGATTTCCATTACAGAATTCATGTCATGTGTATTGATAATTGTGGTGATATTATTTTCTTTGGTAATGGAGGAGATCAGGTTGTCTATTGTGATAGAAGTTTTAGGGTCCAATCCTGAATTGGGTTCGTCACAAAAAAGGAATTTAGGGTTTAATACAATAGCCCTTGCTATACCCACTCTTTTTTGCATACCTCCGGAAATTTCTGAAGGGTATTTATGATTAATACCTGCTAAGCTTACCCTTTCAAGACAATCGTTTACGCGATGCAGTTTTTCTTTAGCTGTTTTGTGACTGAACATATCCATAGGGAAACGAATGTTTTCTTCAATAGTCATTGAGTCAAATAATGCATTTCCCTGAAATAACATTCCGCATTGTAAACGGATTTGTCTCAGCTGATCTTTTGTCGAAGTCGTCAGGTTATTGTTTTCATACCAAACACTTCCTGAATCCGGATGCAGCAGACCTATGAGTATTTTGAGTAATACTGTTTTACCGGAACCACTTTTTCCAATAATAAGATTTGTTTTTCCGGCTTCAAACAAAAAACTAATGCCTTTTAATACTTCCTGTTTTCCGAAAGTTTTAATAATATTTTCTACACGAATCATAATCAGACGGTTAATAATAATGCAATAACATAATCAGCCAGTAATATGAGGATATTACTATATACGACAGCCCGGGTACTTGCGGCTCCGAGTTCAATACTTCCACCCCTGACAAAGTAACCCTGATAGCTGGCTACGCTGGTAAGGATATAAGCAAAAACAAAAGCTTTTACAAACATCATAACAACATTATAAGGCACAAAAAATGATCTGAGCCCGGTGATAAATTCATCATCCATAAAAAAACCTGTAGGAACAGATGCCAGATAAGCGCCGGCAATACCGATGATTGCTGCAGCACAAACAAGTACCGGAATCATCACTAAAGAACCGATCAGTTTTGGTAAAATAAGATATGTGGATGTATTAACACCCATAATTTCCATAGCATCTATATGTTCTTTTTGTCTCATACCTCCTAATTCTGCAGCCATATTACTGCCAACTTTTCCTGCTAATACCAAACAAGTGATGGTCGGCGCCAATTCGATAATGGTCATATCCCGAACAATATACCCTATATAATACCTGGGGATTAATGTGCCCGCCATTTGATAAGCAAATTGTACGGCCGTTACCGCACCGATAAAAATAGATATCAAAAAAACAATGGGAAATGAGCCTATACCGATGTCGTACATCTGACGTAACGTCTCTTTGTAATACATAGACCAATTTTCCGGCCTTTTAAATATTTGTTTTTGCCAAAGGATGAATTTTCCAAAATGGGTAAATATCTGCAGATTCATGAAATGTTTTAAATGATAATTTCTGATGTTGACTTTACACGTAACAAAGAATCATGATAATGTGTTTTTAAGTCCCACATTACATGACAAATAAAAAAAATGTATTCAGAGGTGAAGATAAAAAATGTTGAGAATATAAAGCAGGGTTAAATAATTTTTAAAGTCTGGAAAAATACTATTTTTACGTTTTAATATAAAAATATGAGAATTTATATTTTTTTTCTATTTTTGATTTTTAGTTTATCAGGAGTTGCTCAAAGTCATTTTTCAGGACTTGGAGGAGCTCATTTTAATGGTTTAGGCAGAGCAGGTCTTACGATAGGAGGTATTAGTGCAATGTATAATAATCAGGCCGGGTTAAGTGAGTTGGAGGATTGGTCAGCCGATGTAAGTTATGAAAGAAGATATAATCTGGAAGACTTGTCCGGTATTCAGCTTTCCGCGGCTAAAAAGTTTGGTTTCGGCACTTTGGGTGTGGTGTTTTCCCAATTCGGATCTGAAGTCTATAATGAACAATTATATGGTCTGGCTTATGGCAGAAAATTAAGCAAAAAAGTATCTGCAGGAGGTAAGTTGTCCGTGCTCGCTTTCAATGGTCAGCAAATCGGATCTCTCTATACGGCCACATTTTCTGTCGGAGCAATCGTGAAGATTGACCGTCAGTTTTCTGTTGCTTCTCATATATTCAGTCCTGTAAGTATTACATTATCGGAATATAATGAAATTGCCGGAAGATTCAGAATAGGGCTAACTTATTCGCCATCTGACAAAGTTAATCTTTATGCCGAGGTGGATAAAATGTTAAGCAGAAAACAGTGGGAGTACAAATTAGGATTGGATTATCAGGTAATAGAAAAACTGGTATTGATGGCAGGATACAATCCCAATGCAGATTTTTTTGGTTTTGGATTCAGGTACAGGTTGGTTAACACGCTGGATGTCAGAGGTGCAACTTCATTTCATCAGGTTTTGGGGCTGACACCTGCGCTATCCATTTCTTACGGTGAATAATTGCAAAAATTCGTGATAAAACCGGATATACAAAAACCAAGATTGGCAATTCTTACTTCAAGGTTTCCGTATCCGCTTGAAAAAGGGGATAAGCTCAGATTATATTATCAAATTTGCCACCTGAATACATTTTTTGAGATTGATTTATTTGTTATCGGAGACGGAGACACTAAAAAAGAAGATATACAGCAGATTCTTCCTTATGTAAAGCAAGTTTTTTATTACAGGATGGATTTTTTTTCTAGAATAATACAAATGTTTACCGGATTTTGGCGTGGTTTGCCCTTTCAGGTATCGTATTTTTATGAACCAAAAATTCATCAACGCATCCTGAATGAATTTAAAAACAATCCACCGGATCACATTTATTGTCAATTGGCCAGAATGGCAAAATATGCAGAAAATACAGACATACCTAAAACGTTGGACTACATGGACGCTTTTGGAATTGGCATGTACAGAAGAGCGAGTGTTGCCGGTTTTTGGGCAAAGTGGATTTACCTGAAAGAGGCTGATCTGATGAAAAAATATGAAAAAAAACTTTTATCGGCATTTGATTTTTTTACCATCATTTCTGAACAGGATAAAAGATATATTTTAGAAGATTCCGGGAAAAACAATAAGGAAATTGAAGTATTACCGAATGGCATTGATGATTCATTTTTTCAAAAGCCCGGGGTAAACATTTGTTACGACCTCGTTTTTGTCGGCAATATGGGTTATCTGCCCAACATTGAAGCGGCTGAGGTTTTGGTTAAGCAGATTCTCCCGCTTTTGCCGAAAACCATAAAAGTATTGATTGCAGGAGCCAGACCCCACAAAAGGGTTACGACCTTACAAAGTGATAACGTTCACGTTTCCGGTTGGTTTGATGATATTCGGGAGGCTTATGCTTCTGCGCGTATATTCGTAGCTCCTATCTGGTCCGGAACAGGCCAACAAAATAAAATATTGGAAGCTATGGCTTTGGGATTGCCATGTGTCACAACTCCTCCGGTAAATAATGCCATATTGGGTCAGGACGGTGTGAACATATTGCTCGCAAGCGATGTTTGTACATTCGTTGATAAAATTAATTTTTTGCTTTCTGATGATACAGCGATATATAATATCGGACAACAAGCAAAAATATTTGTTAAACAGAATTTTAGTTGGAAACAAAGTGTTTTAACATTGGTAAATATTATATTATCCACCATTAAAAAATAAGGTTATGGAAGTGTTGGTAACAGAAAATGTTATTGAATTACATAGTATAGAGGCAGCTTTAGAAGACTTACGGGAAGGTAAGGTTATCATAGTAGTTGATGATGAAGATCGCGAAAATGAAGGTGATTTCATTTGTGCAGCAGAGACGGTAACACCGGATATGATCAACTTTATGTCAAAATTCGGAAGGGGGTTGATTTGTGCACCCATTGAAGAGAGCAGGGCAAAAACTTTGGAGCTAGATCTCATGGTCAAATCAAACACGGCATTACATAATACGGCTTTTACGGTTTCCATTGACCTTATCGGGCAGGGATGTTCTACCGGTATCTCAGCATATGACAGAGCTACCGGAATAAAAGCCTTAGTCAATCCGGATACAAAAGCGGAAGATTATGCGAGACCGGGACATATTTTTCCTTTGATTGCCAAGGAAGGTGGAGTACTAAGACGTACAGGGCATACGGAAGCAGCAGTGGATTTGTCGAGATTAGCCGGGTTTTACCCTGCAGGTGTTTTGGTGGAAATATTAAATGAAGACGGATCCATGGCGAGATTGCCGCAATTGATCGAATTGAGCAAAGCCATGGACATCAAAATAATTTCAATAAAAGATCTCGTTGCTTACCGGATGAAAACAGAGAGTCTTATTGAAAAAATTCATGTTTCAGCTATTCAATCAAGATTCGGGGTTTTTCAGGTTGTAGCTTATCGTCAGAGGACCACACAAGATATCCATCTGGCTTTTTATATGGGGGACATCTCTGATGGAAAACCTTGTTTGGTAAGGGTCCATTCCAGCGCCGGAACCGGCGATATTGTAGGTATTCTGTTTGATGATTATGGTGAACAATTATCCGCAACTTTGTCCCTTATTTCAAAAAATCAACGGGGTGTTCTCGTATTGTTGCGACAAGGTGAAAAGATGGAACAAATTCTCGAAAAGCTCCAATTGATTGAAAATAAGGATCATGATATGGGCATTGAATCCACGGAACAAAGGGATTTTGGTGTCGGCGCTCAGATATTGAGTGATTTGGGTATTCAGAAAATTCAATTGATTTCAAATCATCCTAAAAAGAGGGTAGGGTTGATAGGTTATGGATTGGAAATAGTCGACAACATTGAAGTCTGATGTTAATAAAATCCGTTTTTGAAAAATAAATGGTTTAAAATGTACGGATTTACAATATTTATTTTGCATATTTGAGATATTCACTATATTTGACTTTTAAATATTTAAAAGTAACGTTGTGTCCGACAAAAATTTTAACAAACCCTACCCGGAATTTTCAGCGAAAATAAAATCGGGTGATAAAAGGCAGTATTTTATTGATATTCAAAAGTCAAAATTTAACGATTTTTATATTGTAATTTCTGAAACATTAAAAAAGCACGAATCTGAACCACCCATCAGAAATAAGATTCATTTGTACAAAGAGGATGTAAATAAGTTTATATCAGAGCTTGAAAATGCGGTTTCATACTTAAAAAATAATCTTTTGCCGGATTATGATTTCAACAATACTGAAAGACCTTATCAGGAAAAACGTTTCAAACCCAGAGATAATAATTACAACAAAGAACTGTAGTTTTTTGTCCATACATAGTTTTTGAACAGGCAGATGTAAACCCTTTACATGGTTATTCAACGGATTGTTTGTGATGATTTTGGTTTCCTATAAATAGGTTGTTCATTATTTTTTTTGCTTTAATTCAGATGTTTATGCATATTTTTTGTTAATATATTCATAAATATCTATAAAAAAGGCTGATTTTTGGTCTGTAAGGGGTATGCCTATTGTTTTACTATCATGAACTCTATATTTTTGCACATTTTATAAAATAATTTTATTAACAAAATCACATATATGCTAAAGAATGTTTTTTTTCTGGTATTTTCAGTTTTGATGGTATCTGCGTGTGCAGCCAACAAAGGAACTAAAATTTCGGGTGTGTTGGAAGGTGCTGACAGAATGACCATTTATCTTGACAAAATGAAAGGAGGGAATAATTCTGAAATTTTGTTGACATCAGAGATAGCACAAGGAGGAAGCTTCGAGTTTAAGTTGCCTGAAGGGCTTAAAAAAGGTATTTACAGACTTAGGGTTGGTGCGCAATTGATTGACATCATTGCTGATGGCAGTGAGAAAAAAATTGAAGTTAAAGGTAAACTTGCGGAATTAAATAATTTTAATTACACCATTACCGGATCTCCTTTGTCTGAGGCTTACAACAAAAAAGTCATTGATTATATCAATAAAGTGGTAGATGTTCCTGCTTTACAGAAATATACGGCTGATGAAGCTGATCCGATGGTTGCTTACCAGATTGCAACCCGTTTGTTTACCATCAGACCTGAATTTATTGATTTACATACCAAAGTCAGTGGCAGATATCTTAGTAAATATCCTGAGCAGGAAATTGCACAATCTTATCAACAAATGGTAGGTCAATTGGCTCAGTCTGTTAAAATGCAACAAGCTTCAGCAAAAATTCAGTTGGGTCAGCCGGCTCCGGAAATTTCATTGCCGGGACCTGATGGCAAAGTAAGAAAGTTGTCTGATTACAAAGGTAAAGTTGTTTTGGTCGACTTTTGGGCTTCCTGGTGCGGTCCATGCAGAAAAGCAAACCCACACGTAGTAGAAATTTATCAAAAATACAAATCACAGGGTTTTGATGTCTTTAGTGTTTCTTTGGATGGTATTGATTCCAGAACATCGGCACAGATCACTGACCCTGCTCAATTGAGTACCATGATGGATCAGCAAAAAACAAGATGGCTGACGGCTATTGAGCAAGATAAACTTACCTGGGACGGTCATGTGAGCGACCTGAAAAAATGGGAATGTGCTCCGGCTCAGGAATATGGTGTCCGAAGTATTCCTCAGACCTTTTTGATTGGTAAAGACGGAACCATTGTTGCGATAAATCCTAGAAACGATTTGGAACAACAAGTTAAAAAATTCCTGTAATATTTGATAGTCAGAATAAAAAAAGACCTGTTTTAAACAAAAACAGGTCTTTTTTTTTGCTGAATGTTTGATTACAACTGATTCAACTTTTCCTGAATAATTTTTTGCATCTCGTCAAAATGCAATAATGTTTCCTTTTCTTTATTCAACAACTGATCGAATTCTACAAAATTGGTTTCAATCTTTTGTCTGATTCTTCTGGTGTATTGACTTAAACCTTCGTGAATTTCTTCATGTATACGGGTACTGCCTTTGATGATTTCTTCATCAAATTTTTTAATGATTTTTCCTTTGTTGATACCCAAAGTTACACCCGCAAACAGGACACCTACAGCAGTAAGTACTCCTCCGGTAATGTCAAATACAGCACCATTCACAACAGCGGCCAAAACTACACCGACA
The DNA here is from genome assembly GCA_022842725.1 of Saprospiraceae bacterium. Taxonomy (GTDB): domain Bacteria; phylum Bacteroidota; class Bacteroidia; order Chitinophagales; family Saprospiraceae; genus OLB9. The sequence continues at coordinate 81,094 of JALHOZ010000006.1, read as the reverse complement.
ATGGCTATACCACTACCTGCGGCAAAATTGGGTGCAATTTTACCTGAGTCCCGCATTATTTTTTCATCATAAAAATTTTCAGCGGTATTCATAAACTGCCCTACATTTTGTTGAAGATCCCTGAGTACATTCAATCGTCTTTCAGCAATATCTGCAAATATTTCGTCACTGTTTTTGAGAATGGTTTCAGATTGTTTGAGTTTATGATCTACCATTTTACCCATGGTCTGGATGTGTTCTGCAACATCTATAATGCCTTCCTGAAGTCTGTCTTTTAATCTTGTATTGAGTTTTGATTCAAAATCTTTGGATTGATGTTCCAGCCATTCTTTTAGATTACCGGTACTTCCAAACAAAGAATTAAATGTTCTTTTGATGACACTGCCTAAAGACAAACCTTCACTAAGATCGATTCTTTTTTCTTCTGTTATTTTGTGGTAACTGTTTAAAAGATTTTCAGTCAGAATATTAATCTGATACTTGGTTTTATTTTCATGCTGATTCATGATTTCCGTAATATCTTCACGGAACCTTACGTCAGCGAGATATTGATTTTTTCTGATTTCAATACTTAAATCCAGTTTTTTTGTGATGGTCAATAAAGTATTGATGTTGTTTTCCAGTTTCAGGAAGGCTGCCCGCCCACCGGTGATATTTTCCTGTAAGTACAATCTTAATGGTGAAAATCCACTTTCCTCCGGATTTTTTTCTATTTCTTTTTTGGCAGAAACGGCAAAAATGACGGGATGTTCGATTCCTTTTTCAACAGCATGTTTTCGGACGCCTTCGATATTGATTTGAAGATCTTGTTCGGGTAACAGGTCTTTTTGTTGGAGTACAAAAATAACTTTTCGACGCCATTCTGCATGAATATAATCAAAAAATTCCCAGGAAGATTGTCGGTAAGGATTTTTAGCTTCAAACACAAAAACGATAAGATCGGAATAAGGGATAAAACGTTCTGTTATTTCCTGATGGTGAGCCACGATCGTATTGGTGCCGGGAGTGTCAACAATGGCGATTTCTTTGAGAATGTCTATATTTTGGTAAATCTTTTTGAGATAAGTGTTTACAATTTCGGTCTTTTCTGTTTCTCCGTAAAGGATTTGTTGTATGGTATCTGTCATTGGAGAAGGAGCAACTTTACAAATTTCGGAGTCCGATTCGAGTAAAGCATTGATGAAACTGCTTTTTCCGGCCTTAACCTCACCAACTATGACAAAAGTGAAGGGAGTTTCAATCCGCATAGAAAGTTCATGTACCGTTTCTGACATTGAGTCGTTGCCTATCTCCCTTGACAGAAGTTCAAGATCTGCCATGATATTCTGCAGAATTTGCGTTTTTTTGATGATGACATCATCGGTATATGCTTTCATATGTTTAAAAACCAGGTTTTAAAAAATCAAAGTTAAGGGTTTTCTTCGAATTCCAAACCACCATAACAAATATTATACTTTCTGTTGACGTGCAGTCATGTCAAAAAGAATGTTTGAAATCTTTACTTATTCATATGTGTTTCCGTGAAGTTTGGTTAAAACCTGTATAGTCTGTGGTCCCATACAAAATAAAGTATCTAGAATACTGAGCCCCTGATAAAACATGTATTGTTTGCTCCAAACCTGGACATAAGGTACTTCCTTCATTTCAAGTATTTCGGGTTGGATTACAAATTTATTCCTTTGATTGATAATAGGGTTATCTGTTTCTTTGTGATATTCCTTTGTTTCAGCCACAATTACAGGCAGTTTTAATAATTTTAACATCAATGCAAGTGCTGACATGTTAAAATCATATAAACCGGGGATATTTTTATGAAATAGATTTTCAATTTTGTCAAAGTAAAATTCGAAAAACGGACTTTTACCATATGCTGATTTAAGTGTTTGGAGGTGATGTTTTGTCCAATTTTCTTCATAAGAAATGGCAACCTCTTTTATGGGCATTTGTGCATTTTTGCCGCTTTTCAGAGGGATCGTCATTGCCAGAGGTCCCTGAGAAGTTAGGATATAGTATTTATTCCGAAGACTTCTTTTTTGATAATTTTCACAAGCTTCTATCCGGACTTCCTCAACGGAAATATATTCCTTGTATAATGATGTAGGACTGAAGGTTTGCGTTTCGTGAAGAAGTATCATGGGGCAAAATTATTCATTTTTGTACTTTTATTTAATGTTTGCCTTTCTTTTATGATGTTAAGATTGAATTATCTTTGTTTCTTAAATACGATGTGTTTTGGATTTAGCTAAAGTATACAGACATTATCTTGACAGATATGCGAACGAATTTTCCTTTGACCGGCAGATTCCGGATATAAATCCTGAATTGATCGTTGTTATACCTTGTTATGATGAAGGTGATATTACTTTAGTACTAAAAAGTTTGTATGCTTCTTATATATTCTGTCCGGTTGCAACACAAGTGATTGTGGTCATCAATGCTCCGGAAGGCGCGGATGCTGGTGTCCATCAGAATAATGCGATGTCATTACATTCGGTACAACAATTTTCCGGTACCTTAGCTGAGGACACAGGTTTTGATGTTTTTGCCATTGTCAATAATGCCATGCCGCCAAAACATGCAGGAGTAGGACTTGCCAGAAAAACGGGAATGGATCTGGCTGTAAGAATATTAGAAAAAAAACATAAAGAAGGTGTTCTGGTTTGCCTGGATGCAGATAGTTTGGTTGCATTAAATTATTTGTCCGCATTAAAGGATTATTTTCAAAAAAATAAAAGGTGTGACGCAGTTTCCATCCATTTTGAACACGTTTTGGATGTTAAAAGATATGGTGTTGACGTGATAAAAACCGTCGTGGATTACGAGCTACACCTCAGGCTTTTTATTCATTTTCAGAAGTGGCTTGGACTGCCTTATGCCTTTCAAACCATAGGAAGCAGTATGGCTGTCAAGGCATCATCTTATGTTTTATATGGTGGTATGAATAAACGGAAGGCAGGTGAGGATTTTTATTTTCTGCATAAATTTGGTGATAAAGGCAAGGTTTGTGAACTTAAGAATACTTGTGTTTTTCCATCACCCAGAATTTCTCACAGGGTGCCGTTTGGAACAGGTAAAGCTATTGGTGATGCATTAAAGGAAAAAAAACCTGTTTTGACTTATAATCCCATGACCTTTGAAAAACTAAAACCTTTGATTACTTCTTTGCAACTCATGTATACAAATAATTGGAATATAATAAAACCGGGCTTTGATAAGGATGTCATATCTTTTTTTGAAGAAAATGAGATCGAAAAAGCATTGGAAAATTGTAAACAAAACTCAAAAGATTTTGCCGGTTTTCAAAAAAGGTTTTTCCAATGGTTTAATGCTTTCAAACTGATGAAATATTGTCATTATGTAAGAGACAAAGGCGGATTACATGATGTGAAACCAAAAAATGCCTACGCACGTTTATTGCTTTTGTCAAACAATACAACGGATACGGACTTAACATCGGATGGTGAAAAAATATTATTTCACGTTCGAAATATTGACAAACAAGAGGATATTATATTTTAATAAAACTTAACCTGATTGTGTTCAAACTATCTTTTATGTTCATGTAATATATCCCCGGACTCAGATATTTGATATCCCAGATGTTTTGGTCTTCGTTGTTCGGAATCGTAATTGTTTGACCTAAGATATCCGTAAAATATACTTGTATTTTTGAAAAATCAGATTCAAAATTTGAAATACGGATAAAATCATTTGATGGATTCGGATAAATCACCGGTTTTTTGTCTTGTGCATATTGATTCACTGAAGAATAGGTTATTTCTACCTGAGTATCAGCTAAACAACCATTTTTGTCTTTAACAAGCACAAAATAAGATCCTTTTGGAACTCCTGTGAAAGTGCCGGAAGGCAAAAAAGTAAAACCATTATCCACACTGAATTCGTACGGTGGAGTTCCGCCGGAAGGCAATAAACTCAAGGTGTCCAGACTTACTGAAAAACTAAGACTTAAGCTGTCTGGTTGGCTGATGATGATGTTTTGTTCCAAAGAATCGCCTGCAGCATCTGCCACATATATGGTATAGTCACCTGCTGTAATATCTTTAAATTCGGGTATGGTGTCCATTTGATTTTTATTCAAACCAAAATAGAAAGGAGGCGTGCCATTTTCGGGTTGTATCCTGATGCTGCTTTTATTACCATAACATTTGATTGGTTCAATATTGAGATTTACTGATTCCAATATATTTACCATAAAATCGGAAGTAATTTCACAACCCACAGAATCCCTTACCAAAAGAGAGTAGTTTCCGTTAGACAAATCCTGGAGAAAATCGAATGAAAAAAAACTATTACCATCCAAACTATAGGAGTAAGGAGCGACGCCACCCGTTGTGACCCAGGTAACTTCTCTTCTGTCTATGGTCACTTGATTGGATAACGGAGGATTTGAAGAAATGACAATGTTTTGACCAATGGTTTTACCTCCTGCGTCGGTTATTTGCAAAGCGTGTATGCCTGCCCTGAGATATATAAGATTTATCCCTGTGTTGAGGCCGTCCACGGTAATCTTATATGGTGAAAAACCTCCGGAGACAGCAACATTAACTTTTGTTATATCATCAGCACAAAGAAGACTGTCATTATAAATCAGGCTGTCTATGGTAAGTGGAGTTATATTAACTTCTGTTGTGTCATAAGTGGTACACTGATTGAAGTCTGTAACCCCTGTTATATACGTGCCGTTCGGAACGTTTATCAACGTAGGAGTATCATTTAATATACCATTAATGCTGTACGTCCTGCTGAAGCCGGCACCACCTGAGCTTACAATATTCAGGTCATAAAACGAAGTGGCGGTTTGATTGGTCAGTTTAGATGGTTGTTTGACAGCAATTCTGTTGGTAATGTATTCATTGTTTAATGAGTCTTTAACAATAAACAGATATTGTCCTGCCGGTAATTGTATTGGATCATCAAGGAGTTGTATAAATTGATTTCCACCAAAAATATTATACCGATAAGGTGGTGTTCCACCATTGACCCATAATTTTATGAAACCGTTTTCACCATGACATCTTATGTCAGATATAAGTTCTGCCTGAGCCTGAAATTGGCCGTTTTGTAAAATATTTATAAATAGAATAAACGGGGATGAACGATCTTCATCGTTGTCAATAAAAAGGGCTACATGGTCTTCTGTCGAAGAGCCTCCCTGATGTATATATGTCACATTTCCAGCATAAATATCTTCCAGATTAAAAAGATCTCCCGGGGCCAAAGTGTCTGTCAGATTATTTTTTGTCAGGGTAATAATCCCTTCTGTGGGAATGGTAAGGATTCTGAACGAGAATGGTCGTCTTACTTCATAATCTATGTCAATATTCAACTTACTGATTAATTTTGGCTGATTTTTGTTTACAATAAGATTGTTGTTTCTTAAGAGGGGGTCAGTATATTTTGTTTTTCCGTCAGTACTGAACATATAGGTTTCCGACCAAGGTGTTTCACCACAATCTGAAAGAACTTTTCCCCGAAGGAAATACAGATTATTTTCTGTATTGAACAACAATTCTGATTTGTCAAGAACAAATTGAGAAGTCAGTGAATCTATAAAATCAGCATGGGTAGAGATTTGAACCATATATTTTCCGTTGACCACTTCGTTCCAGGAACATAAAACCATTGATGTTCCCGACGGAAAAGATGTTCCAATTGCCGGTTGATTTAAAACGAATCGGGTACTTTCCAGGGGTCCGTTGCTGTAAATGTATAAAGTATCCTTAAATTGGTAAGGAGGATTATTGACATTAAAAACAAACATTAATTCTCCTGTATCAAAAGTAAAATTGGATGAAACTTCAATTTGTCCCGAAAAAGGTAATTGAGTTATTGTATCCGGAAAAGTAACGGTAATGCCAGTTGGTGCTTCCATTAATTCAAAAGTTATCCGGTGATTGGCGTTATTATCGAGTGATTTGACTTCAAAAGGAAATATTGCATTTGTTTGACAAATCTCTTGTTTTTTATTTTCATAAGTTATGGCAAATGAATTTTTGATGGTAAATGGAAAATTTGAAGTATCAAAAAATACATTGTCAGATGCTTTGACCATAACTTTGGCTTTGTTTGTCGGGAGATTCGGTACAGTCACCAAATAACTTCCGTTATTCGGTATATTTTCAGCCAAAAGATACGGATAGGTTAAACCTCCGTCAACAGAAAGGTAGATGTTAACCAATAAACAATTGACCGGTGCTTTATCAGTATTTGCTACATTCCATTGCACACTGCCCAATCCACCTGTTTCCCAAATTAGATTATTAAGGCTGGGAAGCGTAACATTAAAAGGGCCTGCAGAAGTTATGGATTGAAGGGTAATACTTGCTTCATCGGTACATCCTCCCCGGTCACTGTTGTCTCTGACGGTGCAGCGAAACGACATACTTCGGGCCACTGAAGGAAGTACTTCCCATTGTCCGAATTTGCCTGTCAAATCAGGGAAATATCTGGATGAATTCACAGAGGGTGATATCGATCTGAACATAGGTCCGACGGTATTGGTCGCTCTTGGCGGCATAAGCGCGGTTTCATTGTTCATTTGTTCCCAGGTATAGGTAATTTCATCATCGTCGGTATCTACAGCGGAGCCGTTTAAAACAAATGGTGTAGAAACAGGAATGGTATAGTTTGTTTTGTCAAGGGTAAGTTCAGGTCGATTATTGCCAAGATTTTCTATAACACCACAATTATTCTGACTTAAAATAAAACCTGACATTTCTGAAAGGCTGATGGCATGAAAATAATCATTACTGTTGTTTTGAACATCAGGAGCACAGATTCCGGCATAACCCATAATGGTACTTGCACTTCCAGGCTCCATCGCTGTGGCATTATTTCTTTGGCAGGAATTATTCTGAGTATGGTTTGCCCTAAATTGATGACCCATCTCATGTGCAACATAATCAATAAAAAATGCATCACCCACAGGAGAAGGTCTGCCGGTCACACCCTGAGCTTTTCGGTTATTGCTACACACGGAGCCCAGAGAGGCAATACCGCCCTCACCTGTACCAAAAACGTGGCCAATATCATAATTGTTTCTCCCGATGATATTGTCTACCGTTGTCTGATTTTGACTCAACATATTCCCGGTATTATTATTAGAGTAAGGGTCTGTGCCGGCATTTAAAAAAATCAATTGATCGGTGTTTTCGACCAATCTCATAAAAATACCAATTTCCTTTCTGTATACCATGTTTAGTCTGGTAACTGCAACATTATATGCTGCCATAACTTTTTCGACTGTTCCGCCATGAAAATTAGCATATTCCCCGGTACACGCGAGTGCTAATCTGTACGTCCTTAGTCTGCAGTCTCCGGTTCTCTCCGAAGACTCAAAATTTTTTACGTTTTCGATATTGTCAGGTGTTTCGGTCTCTGATATTTCGGGAAGTTTACAGAAAAATTGTTTTGAAACCTTTCTTTGCAAGTCCTTTTTGTAGTATACTACATTTTCAGAAGGTTTATTAAGAAAAATCGGGTCTATGTAATATTGTTCTCCATTTTGTTTGATGACCATAACATGACAACCGAATGGAGAGAGGCTCAAAGCGATTTTTTCCGTCTTTCGACTCATGTGACTCCCATAATAACTTCTGAAATTTTTGAATTTCAGTTGCAGGTTTTCTTCAAATATATTTGCAGCTTCAATTTGAAAAAGATCAAAATCTCCTTCCGGATTAGGAATGTTTATTTGTATTTTCTGACCTTCAGTCAAGTCAGCTAATTTTTTGAAAATATCGTCAAAATTCAAATGAAGGGAAGTATAATTCAGTGGTTGAACTGACCATGTCTCATCAGATTTAATTTTTTGCTGACGAACAGACCAGAATGAATTGGTTTGTCCGAAGGAAACCAAGGTGATTAACACAGAAATGAGAGTAAAAATATACTTCATGGTATAAAATTTTGGCGTAAATTGAAATGTAATAATCTTTTCCATCGATGTTTAGTTAAAAGTGTAAAAATAAAGGATAGTTTACTATTGAGGAAAAAAACTTCCTTTTCTTTCTCCACCAAGACAAATCATACAAAAAACTTTATAAAATCACCCGGCACGTCCACCAGTCTTTCAGGATTTCGGCACCTCTTTTTTCATAAAATCGGACGGCTTGGTCATTCCAATCCAAAACCTGCCATTTGAGCGAGGTACATTTTCGTATTTTTGCTTCATTTATATAAGCTTCAAACAACAAGTCACCGACTCCTTTGTTTCTGAATTCCTGAAGAACAAAAAAATCTTCGAGATATAACATTTTTCCTTTCCAGGTTGAAAAAGTTTCATAAAATAATGTCATTCCGGCTATATTTCCGTTTTCCGTTTTTGCCAGATGGCCGGATATTAGGCCGTTTTTAAAAGCTTCAAGATAATCTTCCGGAGTTGTGATAACAGCATCAGGTTCTTTTTCAAAGTGTGCTAATAAAACGACCATATCATACACTGACCTGACTTCATGTTCAGACCAGGATTGTATGATAAAGTTTTCTGACTGCTGATTCATGTATTTGATTTTTTTATTCCCGGAATTATGGGGCTATTTGTTGTTTTATCGGATGATTTTAATCATTATTATCATTTTAAGAAAATGATCTGTTTTGAGCAAATGATTGATAATCAATATTTTCAGGACAGTAGTTGAATATATATAAGACCACCAAGAAATATCAAATGAAATATTTCAGATAACAAGATGGATTTGTTTTCCGCAGTTCGTATTCCGATTAATGTACCTAAAGGGAAAGCTAGTATAGCAATTTGACCTATGTGGTTATCAAAAAACATAATAACAGTCAATGCCGCAAACAAGGAAATGAGATAGGGGATTTCAATTTTTTTTCGTGTTTGTATATTTTTTTTAAAAGTGAGGTCAGGATAACAAAATAAGGAGTACGCTAATGCCAAAAGATAGAGTCCGGAAAAAACGAATATAGAATATTCCGGCATATGAAACAATTGTCCGGGATGTATAAACCGGAGATAAACACCTGAATGTATTTGTCCTGTCGAGATATAATAAGAGCCAAATATCAATATAACGGCAGTAACAACTCCCGTTATTAATTGAAGATTTCCGGAGGGCTTTAACGATTTAAAAATATAAAAACCTATAAATCCGGGTACCAGCATCATAGTGTATGGCGTGTAAATGAATGATGCTATGGTGAAAAACAATCCAGCATTAAACAGATTATGGCGAATATCAACCTGTTTTGTTGATTCAATTATATTTACAAAACCCAGAATAAGAAATGTATTGGCAATGATAATGGGATTGAGTGAAGCAGTTGCCGGTATCAAAGAGATCAACAGTGCAAACCAAAGTCCAGGCAATACACTGTTTTCCTTACTGAGTTTATGGCTGTTAACCAGGTTGTTGATTAGTATAGCCTGAATCCAAATCAACAAAACGGATAAAAGATGGATTATAAATGAGTTGGGAACCAGTTTTAATATCTGTTGAAACAGCCAGGTTGTTTCTTGATTTTCTGCAGGAATGTTGACATAAAAAAGGTTAAATCTTATAATAAAAATATACCCTAACAGAAATAAATGGTTTATCGCGTAATGGCTTCTGAACAGTCCTAACAAATTGTAATATTTTGTGGGTTTAAAATCCAATATTTGTGGCAAAATTACATATTATTTTCGTGGAAAACAGTTTTTAAAGCCGGATTTTCTAAGAATTGTCTATCTCTGTTTTATGGGTAATTGAAAATAATTGGAAATCCTTATTTGTATCTGCAGTTTAGTCAATGTATTCCTTACGTTGAACAATCATAAAGCTGTTGATATCAACAGGAACATATCCGAATTCGTAACAAAACCTGTATGTTTTTCCTGTTTTGGTGATATACTCATTGGTAAAGTATGAAAATTTAAACCCTTCATCCAATAGCTCAAAGCGTTGTACTTTTGAGGACCTGCCGGAAACCATACTTTCAAGAATTTTTCTGTTTTTGCGCAGGATATTGTTGATGTTCTTCATAAACTTGGACTGGTCGCTATTCATCCGGTTGAAAAAGGAAGTTCGGCATTGATCACTACAGAATTTTTTATCTTTGCGTCCGATTAGTTTTTCATCACATTCAAGGCAAATTCTTTTTGTTTTAATAATTTCTTTTTCCATTTCAGTTTTTTTTATTCAAAAATAAAAACTTTTTTTCTCCCGGTTCGGGTTTTTGAAAATTTTAATAAGATTTTAAGATTTTTAGCTGTCAATCTTTAAAATTTCCTTAAAAAAGTCTATACATATTGTTTTAACCTATCATTTTTGCATTCCAAAATATGTCTATGCCAAAATACAGGATTTTACAAATGGATGAGTTGAATGCTCTGGAACAGGATTTTATCAAATTTTTAGCTGCTCAGGGAGTTGGAGCTTCAGATTGGAAAAAATGGCAGGAAGAGGATCCTACTAAAAGAGATGCTTATGTAACCTTGTTTAGTGATTTTGTTTTTGAAACATTGATAGCTAAAACAAATTTTTTGTATTTTAAATCACCAAATCATCACAAGTACATCAAAGTTTTGGAGACTCGATTTGAAATGATTGTACTTTCTAAAAAAGGGTCACAAGATAAGGATGACTTCCATTCTACAGATGTAAGATCTCAGGATATTCAGATACAAAAGGGAGAAAAATTGATAACATCAGATAAAAATCAGGCCGTATTTGCCTTATTTGAACAAGGATTTTTACCGGTTAAAAAAGAGGAAGAGCCTTCAGTAACTTTACTTTTTGAACAGATTTCAGGCAATAATAATTGATGGCATGATGCAGAAGTTGTTTTCCTGGTACAATCTTTATTCAGAACTTAATACCAAACAAACTGTTTTCCTTATTATAAAATGAATGCATTATATGAAAATATATACAAAAACAGGAGATTCCGGAATGACAGGACTTTTTGGCGGAAAAAGAATATCTAAGGATGATGCCAGAATCGAAGCTTACGGAACACTTGATGAGCTGAATAGTTTTTTAGGATTTCTTAATGCAGGTTTCTATATAGAAAAATATAATGATGTTATACTTGAGGTGCAAAACAGGTTGTTTGATATGGGCAGCCATTTGGCTTCTGATCCGGAAAAAGACGTTTTACCTTCAGGTATCACACCAGAAGATATAAGGTTACTCGAAAATTTTATGGATGATATGGATTCTGAACTGGCACCTTTAAGAAATTTTATTTTGCCGGGAGGTAACCAAACGGTAGCGCAGGCTCATATCTGCCGGACGGTGTGCCGCAGGGCAGAACGCCGGGTAGTGACCCTTCATCAATTTTCTGATATTGATCCGATGATTGTTATGTACCTGAACAGACTTTCCGATTTTTTATTCATTCTGGCAAGATATCTTGCTTTTAAAAGCGGGATCGAGGAATTAAAATGGACAGGCAGGAAAAACTAGATTATTATAAATCATAAATCCATGGACTCATTTACAAGAAAAATTAACAACAAATGGTTGTTTTCTATTTTTACGCTTTCTAAACTACCCAGTTTATGGTTTTGGGGAATCAGTGTAGATTCTTTTTTACCATCGGGATGTAAAATCGCCTTAAGATACTCATGGTTTACCAAAAATCCTTTTCAATCCATTTATTTTTCTGCATTATCAGGAGCTGCTGAATTATCAACGGGTCTTCTGGTACAACGACTGGCTTTGGAAAAAGGAAATGTTTCTATGCTTGTTGTCAAAGCGGAGTGTTATTTTACAAAAAAAGCCACAGGCAAAATTTTATTTTTTTGTGATCAGGGAGAAGATGTCGAAGCAGCGTTTCAGTTATTGGTCAAAGCCGGAGATACTACACAGCTGGTTTTACAAAGTATTGGTAAAAATGAGGCCGGAGATGAAGTTGCACGTTTTTCATTTACATGGGCGTTGAAAAAAAAATAAGTGAGATTTATTTTTACCGGTCCGGAATCATCCGGAAAATCAACTTTTTCTTCTGCAGCATATCAAAAATGGGGTGGTGGTTTTGTTCCGGAAATTGCCCGAAATTATTTGAAGGTAATAGGAAAAAACTATACTTTTGAGGATGTTCAGATGATTGGAAAACTACAAATGACAGAAGAATATTTGGTTTCTTCAAATCAAACGATTACATGGTGTGACACCGACCTCATTACTGTTTTAATTTGGTCGATAGATAAATTTGGAGAAGTGGATGAATCTTTATCCCGAATATGGTCGGAATTGGATAAATCGGACAGAATATATTTTTTATGTTTTCCTGACATCCCTTGGGAGCCTGACCCTCTACGTGAAAATCCTTATGATCGGGAAAGAATATTTTTGTTATATCAATCTTTCCTGAACGATCACCAACTTGACTATTTTGTGCTCAGAGGAGATTTTGTAAAGAAAAGGAAAATGATTGAAGAAGTTTTTTTACAAAAAGTGGTTTGACACATCAAGACCTGTAAAAAAAAAAACATTTAGGGCGAAGTGACTTTGTGTACCCATTCAAAATATGCATCATTTGACGCCCAGGGTTGATGTAAAATACAAGGAACTTCATAGGGGTGAATTTCCTTAATTTTAGAGATACAAAGATCAACCTTTTGCGAGGTGGTTTTTAACAGACCTATGATTTCTTTTCCTGATTCTTTTTTGTCTTTCCAAAGATAGATGGATTGTACAGGGAAAAAATTTATACAAGCTATAAGCCTGAGATCAAGCAAAGTGTTCCCGATGGATGTTGCTGTTTCTTCATCAGGAAAAGTAACATAAAAAATGGTTACTTCTGCCATGATTACATAGCTAATACTTCTGCCATTTTGACCAATTCTTTATTAAGATGTTTGGTTTTTTTGACGGCATCCTCAAATGGAGTAACGGTTATTTTATCGTTGATGACACCGAGAGCAATTCCGTGTTCTCCGCGTAACAAAGAAAGAACAGACGAGTGTCCCATTCTGCTGGCCAAAACCCTGTCCATAGCTGTCGGAGAACCGCCTCTTTGTAAATGGCCGATAATAGTCACCCTGACATCATAGTCCGGATTGGATTCTTTTACTTTTTGTGCAATCGTTGTTGCGTCGCCATTTTGATTACCCTCAGCGACTATGATAAGATTAAATAATTTTTGTCTTCGGGTAGCTTTTCTTAAATCTTCGATCAGGTCTTCGATGGATGTATTGGTTTCAGGTATAAAAATACCTCCTGCACCACTTCCGATACCGGTATGAAGAGCGATAAATCCTGAATGACGACCCATAACTTCAACAAAAAAGAGTCTGTTGTGTGAATCTGCGGTATCTCTGATTTTATCAACAGCTTCTATTGCTGTATTGATGGCAGTATCAAACCCAATGGTATAATCCGTGCCGTATATATCATTATCAATCGTCCCGGGCAGGCCTACCATAGGAAAGTTAAATTCTTTTCCGAATACCATGGCACCTGTATATGTACCATTACCACCTATAGCAACACAACCGTCAATGTCATTGGCCATAAGATTTTCATACGCTGCTTTTCTCCCTTCGTAAGTCATAAAATCTTTGCTTCTGGCCGTTTTAAGAACGGTTCCACCTCTTTGAATGATGTTGGCTACATCACCTACCTCAAGTCTTTTGATATTTCCTTTGATCATTCCATCATAGCCACCGATGATACCGTACACATGAAGGTCATGGTATAATGCAGTCCTGACTACTGACCTGATAGCGGCATTCATGCCCGGAGCATCGCCTCCTGAAGTGAAAACGGCAATTCTTTTTACTTTTCGCATTTTTTGTTTGATTTTGAGAAATAAGCGCCAAAAATACAATATTTTTTTTCAAAACCACATCAGATTATAACATGATATGTAAGTTTTATATAACAAATTTTTTCCGGGATGTTTTTAATACATATATTGCCGAATTTTCAATAGAACTGATAATCAGTTGTTTATGAAGATATAAAAAATATATTCAAAGAATGTTAATATTTATTTAACATATTGAAAAATAAATTTCATGTTTATGAAGTTATACAAATGATAATGTTTTTTCCGGTGATATTTACTCCGGACTTCAGGATAAATTTTTAAAAATAAAAGTAAAAACCGACGTTTTTCTGTTTTATTGCCTATATTTGCGCACCTAAACAGAGTACCGGTATATTTCAATTTATGAAGATACTCCAGTTGTGTAAGAAGTTCCCATACCCACTTAAAGATGGTGAGTCTATAGCCGTAACATATTTAAGCAATGCTTTGTATGAACAGGGTTGTGAGATTACTTTGTTAAGTATGAACACTACTAAACATTTTACCAATGTAGGGGAGTTGCCTCCTGATTTTAATCACTACAAAAGTATTCACGTAACTGATTTGGATAATAAAATTAAAGTTTTTGATGCTTTCAAAAATTTATTTTCCAAAGAATCCTACCATGTCAGCAGATTTATCAGCAAAGAGTTTGAGAACAAACTGATTGAACTCCTCGAACAGGAAAATTTTGATGTAGTACAGTTGGAAACTTTATATCTGGCCCCATATATTGATACCATAAAAAAACATTCCAACGCACTTGTGACCATGCGTGCGCACAATGTTGAATTTGAAATATGGGAAAGAATAACTAATAATACTTCTTTTTTACCTAAAAAGTGGTATTTAAAATATCTTACCGAAAAACTTAAAAGGTTTGAGCTTAATCGTTTGAATGATTACGACTACCTGATTGCTGTTTCAGAAAGAGATTTAAAACAATTTAAACATTTAGGGTATAAAAATGGAGCTATGGCTTCTCCGATTGGGTTGAATCTGGGAAATTATGCCAGAATTATTCCCGGTCAGAATCTGAACAATATGTGTTTTATCGGTGCTCTGGACTGGATGCCGAACCTTGAAGGACTTACCTGGTTTTTACAGGAAACCTGGCCTTTATTACACAAAAAATTTCCAGAAATAACGTTTCATATTGCAGGCAGAAACACTCCTTCCAGCCTTTTACAAAAAAGGGAACAGGGTATCAACGTCCATGGTGAAGTTGACAATGCCATTGATTTTATAAATCAATATCCGATCATGATTGTCCCGTTGTTTTCTGGTAGTGGTATGCGTGTAAAAATTCTTGAAGGAATGGCTCTCGGCAAAGTGGTGGTTACCACAACACTTGGGAAAGAAGGAATCGAAGCGGAACATGGTAAACATTTATTAATAGCAGATGATCCTGAGTCATTTATCGAAGCTATTGAAAATATTCACAAAAACCCGGGGCTCGTCAGGTCCATAGGGCAAAATGCAAAACAATTTGTGGAAGACTTTTACGACCACAACCACAATGCTAATCTTTTACTAAACAGGTACAGAGAATTAAAAAATAATCCTAAGTACGTCCATTAATGAAATCGTATTTTGTGTAGGGGAACTGTTACCGCTAAACCAACTACCGGTGATGCAGAGTAGGGGATTACAGAAATATCAGGACTTACGTCAAATTCCAAAAGGTGACGGTCAACATAGGCATCCATAGATACAAGGAGATGACCTAAAATCATATACATCCAGGCAAACTCACGGGACCTGCGAAAGATATTTCTTTGCTCCCGGTTGACATTTGCAGCCTGGGTGTCACCTGCAGCCAAGGCATTTTGGTATCTGTCGTTATAAAAATTGTATTGGCTGTTTTGGGACCAAAGGTAATATCCTAAGGCACCATCAATGCCCCAGGCAAGAGGGACTTTCCAGTATTTTTTGTTATACAACTGACCACCCCCGGGAATCACTAATGAATATAAAGCTGCCCGTCCCGGTTTGCCTTTAAAAAGTTTGAAAAACGCATTTTTGACAATCACAGAATCTTCAGCCGTCAATGAATCCTGTTGCGTCTCATTGGTCTGTTGTGATGTTCTGAAAGCAGGATTTGTAGTTTGGGAAAATGAAATTAGATGAATAATACATAATGCCAGAAAGAATATCGTTTTTCTGAGAATATATATTATTTTATTTGAAAATATAATCATTTTTCCAATAAATGCTGTATAATCTGGTTGAAGTCTTTGTCACCTGCAAATCTGATGGTAATTTGTCCTTTTCCGGTTGGGTCTCTTTTGATGTCAACTTTATAACCGAGTTTTTCACTTAGTTCCCGTCTTATTTTTTGCACCTCAGGATGTTCGGTTTGAATAACAAATGATTGATTTCCTGTTTTGGTTTTATCCTGATTGTTTTCTTTGATTAAGTTTTCCAAAGCTCGAACAGAAAGCCCCTGGTCGACACATCTTTTAAATATGTTTGCCTGCAATACCGTGTTTTCAATACCTGCCAAAGCCCTCGCATGTCCCATAGAGATGATGCCCGTTTTAATTGCATGTTGTATATCCGGAGATAATTTCAACAATCTGACATAGTTGGTTACTGTGCTTCGGTCTTTTCCGACCCTTTCTGACAATGCGTCATGGGTGAGATGACACTCATCCATTAATCTTTGGTAGGATATAGCAATTTCCAAAGCATTCAGGTTGGCCCGCTGAATATTTTCAACAAGAGCCATTTCGAGCATTTCCTGGTCGTTTGCCACCCTGATATAGGCGGGTATTTCTTTAACTCCTGCCATTCGGGAAGCGCGTAACCTTCGTTCACCGGAAATCAGCTGATAATTTCCGTCGCCCATCGACCTGACAGTTATCGGTTGAATCAAACCATTTGCTTTGATGGATTTTGCCAATTCCAGCAATTGTTCATTATCAAATTCGGTCCTGGGTTGGAAAGGATTTGCTTCTATGGACTCAGTTGGTAAATGAAGAATCTGATTGGCAAGATCTTTAACCAATTGGGATTTTTCTTCGACGGTGTGGGTTTTTTCTATATTCGCCAATAAAGACCGAAGACCTTTATTTACTTCTTTTCTTTTATTCATGGTGTGTTGATTCTTGAAAATGAAACCTTCAGGCCGGAATTTCTTCCTGAATAGTCAAAAACTCCTGTGCAAGATTCAAAAAGTTGATGGCACCTTTACTTGTTGCATCATATATAATAACAGGCTGGCCCAATGACGGAGCTTCCCCGATTTTACTGTTTCTGTGGACGATGGTATCAAATATTCTGTCGGAAATAATATCTTTTATTTCACTCAAAACCATATTGGCCATTCGTAATCTCTGATCATACATTGAAAGGATGACACCTTCTATCTGTAAACCGGGATTTAAACCCTGTTGAACCAAAGAGATGGTGCTTTTTAACTTTCCGAATCCTTCCAGGGAAAAAAATTCGCATTGTACAGGTACCAATACAGAGTCAGCTGCAGTCAGAGCATTTAGGGTTACCAGTCCCAAAGAAGGCAGACAATCAATAAATATATAATCGTAATCATCCTTTACACTTGCCAACATCCGGCGCATAAAAGTTTCTCTGTTTTCTTTACCTACCAGCTCTATTTCAGCACCGACGAGATCAATGGAAGAAGGTAAAATATAGAGGTTTGGCGTTTCTGTAGGGATGATGCCCACTTTGATATCTTCACCGTTTACAAGACATTCGTACGTGTCAAAAATGATCTGATCTTGTTTTACGCCTACTCCTGAAGATGCGTTTGCCTGAGGATCGGCATCAATTAACAGTACTTTTTTGTCCAAAACAGACAATGCAGCTGCAAGATTGATGGCTGTGGTGGTTTTGCCAACACCTCCTTTTTGATTTGCTATAGCTATTATTTTACCCATTTACAGTATGATATTATGATTTATTTCGGGAATAATCAGCTTTTTTCCTTTATCAGAAAAATGCTGAATGGCTTTATTTTTATCTATTTTGATATATCCGAAAGTATCAAAATGACACGCGATAATGGTGTCACATTCAATAAATTCTGCGGCAATCACAGCGTCTTCGTGTCCCATGGTGAAATTATCACCTATCGGTAATATGGCAAAATCCAGTTTTGGACAGGTCTGTGGGATAAGTTTCATATCCATCGTCAAAGCGGTGTCTCCTGCAAAATAAAAACAAATGTCTTCGTTCCATATCACAAATCCGCCACTCGGACCACCATAACTTCCATCTGGCAACATAGACGAATGTACTGCCTGAACATACTTGACAGTACCAAAATCAAACTGAAACTTACCGCCCAGATTCATCGGATGACCATGTAGCCCTTTGTTTTGATACCAGGAATAGATTTCATAATTGGTAATCAAAGAGGCATTGCTGCTTTTTGCAATTTGTTCTGCATCAGCAACGTGATCTTCATGACCGTGGGTCAATAGTATATAATCCGGAGATAAGGTTTCAACATCAATATCAGCTGCCAAAGGATTTGAAGAAATCATCGGGTCAAACAACAAGGTTTTGCCGGAAGTTTCTATCAAAAAACCGGAATGTCCAAGATATTTGATTGTCATATGGATATTTTTACTGAATTTTATAAATGAGTAATGATTTTTACCTCATAAAGTTCAAAAGCTTCACAAGGGTGACTTTTTTGACATCGGGGTGCAAAAATACGAAAAATTTCGTCTCATTTTTATATTTAACAATTTGACAAGATTATTTTAAACCAAATTAAGCAGAACTGACACGGTACGCTGGGTCTAAAGAAATTGAACCCTCCAAAGTTTTACAGAAGAGAGAGTTATTTGATAAATTTAATATTTTTCATATTTAATAAACATCTTAGAGATAGACATGTTTAGATTATGAATCATAAAAATGTAATAAATGAGAGTTTCGGTGGTCAGAAAGGCCCATTTTAACGCAGCACACAGATTGCATAATCCATCCTGGAGCGACCAAAGGAACAAAGAGGTTTTTGGTTTGTGCAATAATATGTACTATCATGGGCACAATTACGATCTTGAAGTCAAACTGACAGGTGAAATCGATGAAGAAACAGGGTATGTGTACGACTTGGGGAAGCTTGCCGAAATCATCAAAACAGAAATTGAAGAACGTTTCGATCATAAAAATCTCAATCAGGAATGTGAAGAATTTTCGAATCTGATTCCAACCACAGAAAATTTTATCGTAGTTATTTACCAAATTCTCAGAAAAAAAATTGAATCAAAATATGATATTCACATTAAACTTTGGGAAACACCAAGGAACTACGTAGAATATCCGGTTTTGTAATTAAATATGTATATGGAACAGGAAAAAAAAATGTCAAGTATTGAGATTCAGGTCGGATTAAATGAATCTAAAATTCCGGATTTAATACAATGGCGAAGTAGTGAGGGACTGAAAGCCCAGAATTTTCAGGAATCAAAGGCTGTTTTGGTCTCATTTTTCGATAAAGAAACCAAAGATACCCTTAAAATTGACCTTTGGACGACAGAAATGCAAGTGGTCGAAATGGACAGATTCATGTTCCAAACACTAAGAGCATTGGGCGACACATATTACAAAGCAACGGGTAATACTGAATTAGCCAGTGATATG
Source organism: Saprospiraceae bacterium (assembly GCA_022842725.1). Lineage (GTDB taxonomy): Bacteria > Bacteroidota > Bacteroidia > Chitinophagales > Saprospiraceae > OLB9. Next base: position 61,693 of record JALHOZ010000006.1, on the reverse strand, counting down.
CAAAGATTTGTTGAATATTTCGGTCAAAAAACTGGCATTATCCCCACTGAAGAATAATTTTATCAGGTTTATTTTTTGGTTGTGGAAGGGTATCAACAAAAGGGCCTTCAATTTTAGTCGTTGTGTATAATAAGTAATTCTTATGCTTTCATCAATTTATGAGCAATGGCCCGAGATTGGCTGCGATGAAGCGGGTAGGGGATGTTTGGCCGGTCCGGTAGTAGGAGCTGCGGTTATTTTCCCAGAACATTACACTAACGAAAAAATAAATGACTCAAAAAAACTCAATGCTGCAAAAAGAAAGGAACTGCGGAAAATTATAGAACAGGATGCATTAGCTTTTGCTGTGGGATTTGTTGATAATCATGAGATAGACACGATCAATATTTTACAGGCATCTATTTTGGCAATGCACCGGGCTTTGGAACAAATTTCAGCACCTTTTACAAAAATTATCGTGGATGGCAATAAATTCAGGCCATTTCGCGAAATACCCCATACCTGCATAATAAAAGGTGACGGGAAATTTTTGAGTATTGCTGCCGCTTCGATTTTGGCAAAAACCTACAGGGACGAATTTATGACACAACAGGCGGAATGTTTCCCTCAATATGCCTGGGAAGAAAACAAAGGATATCCGACTCAAAAACACAGAGATGCTATCAGGGAATTCGGAATTTGTCCACTACACAGAATCAGTTTTTCATTGTTGCCTGAAAATACACAGCTCTCCTTGTTTTAGTGTGTTTTTTTCATCGCAATACATACCCAACCATCTTTTTCCGTAAAAAATAAGGTGGAAAATCCGTTCTCAAAATACGTTTCTTCGATAATAGATTTATCCTCGACGAGTATACCTGACAATAATAATACACCATCCGGTATTAAACGTTTATATAATCCTGAAACGCTTTGAATGAGTATATTCCGGTTGATGTTGGCCAGAATAATATCATAGGCTGATTCTGCAGGAATGTTATCGAGTGTTCCGTGGATGGCGATAACGTGTTTTGTTCCATTGATTTCAGCATTTTCTTTGATATTTTCGTAGGATTCAGACTCAATATCCAGAGCATCAATTTGGGTACTGCCCAGTTTATCTGCCAAAATAGCCAAAATACCTGTTCCCGCACCGTAATCAAAAACCTTCTTTTCAAAAAAATCTATGTTTTCCATAGCACTAAGCATCATGAATGTTGTCGCATGATGTCCCGTGCCGAAAGCCATTTTAGGGTTAATGACAATATCGTGAAGTACCTCAGGGTCTTTTTCGTGAAAATCAGCCCGAACAACACAAAATTCATCAACATGAACCGGTGTGAAGGATGCCTCCCAAAGTGCATTCCAGTTTTGTGGCTGGATATCTTCCACTTGAAAAGTCACCTGATATTCCTGCAAAATCTGTTCAATGGTGTTTTTTACCTCTTCCGTTCGGGTAATGTCATTAATGTATGCCGTAGTCCGTTCATCTTCTTCCACAAAAGATTCAAATCCCAGGTCCGATAACAAAGCAATGACGATATCATCTTTGGTGTGCAAATGATAAGCAAAGTAAATATCCATAAAAAAAATCCTGTTATAATAAAAAGCCTAAAAACCTGCCGAAAGGCAGGTTTTTAGGCTTTTATAAATTGTATTTTTATGCAAAAGCGCAAATAATACCACCCATAATGATGGCACAAACAGTCCAGAAACCGGTGTTGATCAGTATATATTTCCAGCTTTTACTTTCATACATAGCATTACAACCGATCACAGGAAAAAATCCGAATAAACCGAGCATAAAACCATGTAGTGCTCCGTGTCCGAATGACCTGAAATTATTGCCGTACATGGACATAAAATCCTTAAAATATTGCTGAACTGCGGAACCTTCCACATTAAATTCTGGTGTTGACAAAGCAGCTGCCACTGAAAACTGATGGATAACCATTGGTGTCAGCAAAACAGCGAGCATTACCCCAAAAAGTAATGTAAATAAAGTAATTTTTACCATATTTACATTTTGAGGATCAGGATTGACACCTGCCTCTTTCATCCAGGCTTTTCCGAAAAGTGGTCCATACCATAAAAAACCGATTAAATTCGGGATGAGACCTGTTGACAGAATAATGTACCAATTAACTTCCATGATTGTATTGTTTTGATTGGCTCAAAATTAACATAAAATCATTGGATTCGGATTTTTTACACAGAAATATTTATGATTTTTTAATAAATACAGATAAAGTGCCAAAACACACCGGCTTTCCTTGTTCGTCATCTATTTCTATTTGCCAGAGGTGTATTGTTTTTCCCGTTTTCACAGGAGTGACCTTGCCGTATACCCTACCTTTTGAAACACTGTTCAGATGGTTGACCTGAAGGTTAACTCCTACCGGTACTGATCCCTCATTCGGATCAAGCATCAAAAGACTGGCAATGCTTCCCAGGGTTTCTGCCAGGGCTGCTGAGGCCCCTCCATGCAATAAACCCATAGGTTGGCGGGTCCTATTGTCCACCGGCATACTTCCTTTTAAATAATCATTTCCGATTTCGTTGATGGTGATTCCCAGGGATTCGACCAATGTGCCGGCACTCATCTGATTGATCAGGGATAAACTGTATTTTTGTTTCCAAATCATTAACCTCCGGCTTTTTTAGCGTTTTTATAACCAAGATCTTTTAAGATGACCATGATTTTTTCGCGATGATTTCCCTGAATGATGATTTCACCCTCTTTGACAGAGCCGCCGACACCACATTTTTGTTTGATTAGTTTTCCAAGTGATTCCAGCTCTTCCTCAGGGCCTTCAAACCCTTTAATAATTATTGCTTCTTTACCACCACGTTGTTTTTTTTCGATAAAAACGCGAAGATGTGAAGACAGGTGTTTTGAAACCTTTATTTCTGAGGGCTCTTCCGGAGCATTTTCAGGATTTCCTAAAGACCGAAAACTATCCCAATCAAGGGTGGTTGGTTTTTTTGTTTCCATAAATTTTTTATTTCCAGTTTTGATTGATCATTCTCAATATCTGAAGTCCCAAATCACCGGTTCCCATCCAGCTGTTGCTGAATATGACAACCGCTGTCTTTGTTTCTTTTACCATACCCACAAAACAGCTGTGTCCTGATGTTCGTCCGGTGTGAATGCCTATTTTTTTATCTTTAATGTGGAGCATGTGCCACCCATTTTCAATAAAAAGATGTTCATTTAACCCCGGAATTAAGATTTGTTGACTGGATGGTAATGTGGAATCGGCATGATTTTCAGATTGTTTTATAAAATAGGACAAAAAGGTAATGGCATCTTTAACACTTGTTTTTACGCCTTCAGAAGCCCTGAAGGAACTGAAACTCCAAGGTTTTACCACACTTGTTGTACGATCATAACCAGTTGTGATCAGATTTTCTTTTTGTTCGGGAAAATCAATAAAAGTATGTTGTAATCCGAGTGGTGTGGTGATATATTTTTTAAAAACATCATCATAATCCATACCGGTTGCCTGTTCAATAACCAATTCCAACAAAGCGTAGTTGGTATGGGCATACACAAACCCATCCTTTTCCGGTATGTAGTCCCTGTAAAAAGACAATAGATCCTCACGCGTGTAAGAAGCATAAGGATTTTGAAACTCTTTTTCCTTTTTGCCGAAAAAATGAGGTCTGAGAGGTAATCCTGATTTATGATTGATCAGATCGCTGATTACAAGATGATTAAGTCTCGGATTGGCAAAAGCGGGCAGCATAAAATCATTTATTTTTTGATTTAATGAAATTATGTTTTCCTCTTCCAATATTTTCAGGATTCTTGCTGTATAAAGTTTTGTTATACTTCCTGTTTCGAAAATGTCAAATTGATCAGGAGGCGGGCTTTTTTTTTCGTCTCTTTTTTTGCCATAAGAAAAAAAATATGTCGAATCACCTTCAAGGATACCGATAACAAAACCCGGTACTTCTTTAAAGTCGATGTCTGTGTCAAATCTGATAATTTTATCTATTTCAATTTTGAGAAATGTGGAATCCTGGCTTTTACAATCCAAAACAATAAATGATTGTAATATCAAAATAGAGAAAATCAAAATGATTGGTGAAGACTTCGACATGTCCGATCCGGATAAATATTTTTTATTGAGTAAAGGTAAATGTTTAAATTTTGGCTGTCATATAAATACAAAAAGTTTTTTTTATTTCCTTTCTAAGTTAACAGAATGCTGTTTCCGGATTATTTGTTTGAAGTAAAAGAAAATATGCCACTCAGGTTAAAGGTTCTCCCTAATTGGCTGATGTCATTTCCCAAAATGGAGTTGGGTGAAACGGAATTAGGAAACTGATAAAAAAATTGTCTGTACCGAACATTAGCCCGATTTAAAATATTAAAGCAGGAAAGCTCAATCACAAAAGAATATTTTTCCCTTACCGGAAAAGAATATGAAACCGCAGCATCCCACCTGAAATAATCAGGCAATGTGCTTTGATAGTTTCCTTTGAGGACATCCTGAATATTGATCGATTCATTGGCCATCAAAACCTTGTTGACATCAGTATAAGGTCTGCCTGAAGCAAAAATGAAGGATGTCTGAAATTGCCAGGGATCAAAAACAAAAGATTCAAGCAGTTTCCATTGATGTCTGCTGTCATCTATAGAAGGGAAATATTCATTTTGAAAAAGATTTTCAAATTTGTTTTCTGATTTGCTCAGGCTGTACTGAAGATTTTGGGTCCAAAATCCTTTTTGGGTAACAAATCCTATATCAATTCCGTAATATCTTCCTTCTCCGGTCGAAAGCCTGAGATCTGTAGGTCCTACAGGATTGTTTCTGTTGAGTAATTGTGCTACGTTTCGGCTCAGAAATACGTTTCCAAGTGATTTACGGTAATATATCTCGCCTGTGAATGAAAAAATGCCTTTTTTCCATGCAAGAGAAGTAAATGAATTATAAGATTCCGAAACGGGAATAGAAGTGTTGTTTGACAATACAAAAAAGGTAGATCTTTGCCCGAAAAAATTCTCAAATTCCAGCATTCTGACCGCCTGTTTATACCTGGAGATGCCGGTTTGCCACGACCATTCTGAGTTGGTATAAATCAATCTCAACTGTGGTAAAAACCAAAATTCTCCGATATGACCTGCGTATGAGACCCTTACATCAGTTTCCAGCATCCACGATTGTTCCATATTCCATTTTTTACTTCCGAAAAGGGAAAGAACTTTGGCGGATCTGTTGACTTCGAATAAAGGAGAGCCTGCCTCTTCCATATAAAGCACATTTTCGTGGACGATACCTTCACTTCCAAAGGTAAAAGGATACTTGTTTTTTTGTTTCCAAACAATTTTTAATCCTGAGTCCATAACCTGATTTTCACTAAGATTTGAAATACTGTCTTTGACCGATTGATTAGGACCTTTTCTGGTGATGTCAAATAATAATGATGTGTTGTCAATAAATTGTGTTACATATGCCTGGCTGCTTATTTCGAAAGTTTTGTCTGAAAAAACATGAGATATAGAATATGCTTTATTATTCCAGTTTTTTTTCAAATGTTGGTTCTCCTGAAATAAAAAAATATTATTGCCGAAAGTCGTTTGATAAAAGTTGTTCATGTCATCATTGCTGACAAATCCTTGAATGCTCAGGGTGTTTTTTTGATTCAGCATAAACCAGATTTTTGCCTGACCATCGTAAAACCGGAAATCCGGCTGGCTTATCACCAAACTTCTGTTTCTGAATGAAGGTTCAGGTCGTCCCGGAAAGGTAGCCCGGTTTGAAAAATTATTCAGATCCTCACTCAAACCGGAATTAAAACTTTTTCTGATTCCGAGATCTATACCGAATTTATCATTAAAATTGGTCTTTGCGGTCACTGAGCCGAATAAAAAATTTAAATTGGTGGTTCCTTCAAAGGTGTGATTGGATTTTTGAGATAAAAAGTTTACAAGTCCGCCGGTTTTTCCTCCGTATTGGATAGGAATAAAATTTTTGTGCAACCTCCAGTCTTCATAATATTCTCCATTCACAGCGCTAAATATTCCCAACAAATGGTCGATTTTATATATCGGAAGGTTGTCGACGATCAACAAGGTACTTTCTTCATTTCCACCCCGGATTTTAATAGCTGAACTTTTGTCATCATTTGCAAGAATACCTGCCTGAGACTGAATTTGTTTTACTGGATCGTTACCAAAAATATTTATGGGTTTGTTCAGATTTTTTGTTGTATTGAGGTATGGTTCACCATCCTGATTTACATAAAAATAGGGCATTTTTTTACCTGAAATAGTCAAAGGAGGAAGTTTGTTTTCCTGCAATTCCACAAAAACAATCTGTTTGTGGTCTTTAGACTCCGGGATCAGGATTTGAGGTTCGTAGTTAAAACTATACATCTGTAAAACCTCAGGGAAAGTCTTTTTTTCAAGCTTCAGGCCTACCCAGCCATTTTCATCTGTGTATGCGGCTTGTTGCCAGTCGTCACTGTGGATTAAAATCTGAGGTACGGGCAGGTTAGAATCTTTTTCCCTCACGATATATTCGACCCAGATATAGGGTGATTCATACTGACTGTTTTTTGGCCTGATCAATACATCTTTATTGTTGTAAAACAAATGTTCGAGGCGTAAAGTGAAAAACAATTTATTTAAAAATGAAGCAACATGTTGACATTCAATGGAAATTTCATCATGTGTATTGGTTTCGGCCAGATCTGAAGGATAGGAGATATGGACATCTAGTTTTTTTTCAAGGGAAGTAAATATTTCTTTATACGGTGTGCCCGGAGACCAACTTTGTGAAATACGGTTAGACTGACCATACAAATTTGTAGAAAAAATGTATGGAAGCAAGGTACAAATTACAATTCCGGCTATTTGTATATGTAAACCTGATTTTTGTCTTTTTTGTATTGCAGTTCCAGTGGCCAAGTGATGTGTTGTAAAGCTGTTTCAAAATTATCTGTGGGTACATATCCGGTCAGTCTTATGTTTTCGATGTCCGGAGAGACGGTTATTTTCTGTTCAAAATATTTTTGAATATCGACAACAACATTTTTTAAAGCTACCTCTTCAAAGTATTCCTGTCCGCTTTTCCAAAATGGTTCGGTTCTCAATTTGTTTTCCTCTGACAATTTTGTAACCGTTCCGTTTTCTATCTGAACTCCTTCATACGGTGACAGGGTAAACTTTTGTTTTGATTTCAGGTCACTCACAGCTACTCTTCCTGTATAACAGAAAACATGGAAATGATTCTGACGACTATCCACGTTAAAAGAAGTGCCTAATACCTGCACCTTTCCGTTTTGGGTGTTAACATCAAACTTCTCACCTTTGGCAACTTCAAAAAAACCTTCGCCTTCCAGTTCAACGGACCTTTTAAAGCCCCATGTCATGGTATTAAAACGTAAAGTGGCATGAGCATTTAAGGTAACTTTGGATTGGTCAGGAAGGGTCACCAATAATTGTTTCCCTGTTTCGGAAATATATTCTTTTTTACCAATAAAATACAGAGCGAATACCAAAATAGCCGTTAAAGAGGCTGCATATGCCAACATTTTTTTGATAGGAAACCGTTGATTTGTTGAAATAGAGATGACTTCTGCGCCTATTGATTTTTCTATTTTTGACAATAACTCCTGTTTTTGAGGAAACGTAAAAGTTTCTCCTCTGAGGCTTCTGATTGTATAAATAGCTTTGTTTATCGTCTCGTAATCATCGGGGTTTTCGTCTATAAAGTCAGACCATTTTGAATCTGATTCTTCAAAATCACTGTGAACCCATGAGATAAATGATGGGTCGTCGATTAAAGATTCGTAAAGGTTATGGTTCATATTGACACGTATTTACCCAATAAAGGCACAAAGTTTATTTTTGTACTCTATTTTTATAAACTTTATGCCTGAGCCGTCGGAGTAAAATTCATCGGAGGCATATGCATACCTTGTTCCGGGTCCTCTATGTTGCCAAACTGTGCCTCATAACGTTTTACATTGTCCATCAATGCTTTCAGCAATCTTTTGGCATGAGGCGGAGAAAGAATAATCCGGGACTTCACTTTTGCTTTCGGGACATTGGGTACCAATCTCACAAAATCAAGAACAAATTCTGACGGAGAATGGGATATAATAGCCAGATTTGAATAGGTTCCTTCAGCTATTTCTTCTGACAATTCGATATTGATCTGATTATTATTTTGTTTAATTTCGTCACTCATGATTTATTAATTTTTGTATGTTATGCAAACATTAAACGAATAGGATTTGTTGTCGATTCCGGTAAAAATCCGATTATTTTGATTTCATTATTTAAGATTAGCATCTCACAAAACAAACAATTTAATGACCTGTTTAAAAGGTTATTAGGGTGTCTTGTAAATATCTCTTGTGCATCAAAACGATATTTAATGTTAATTGAAAAAAATTGGCAAGAATTTGGATAGTATTGGTTAGATTTTAAAGATAAATAACGTGCAGGAAGACATCCGGACAAAATTCAGCATTATTCAACCCCTTTTGATAGCGGCTGTTTTGGCAATTGGTGTAATGATTGGATTCAGAATGAAAGGAAATCATCAAAAAAATGCACTGATTGACGTATTGGATGTGGAAGGTACGTATTATCCGACTGGCCGTGTGGAAGAATTACTTCGGTTTATTGAAAGTAAATACGTTGACAGTATTGATACGGATACATTGATAGATGATGCTGTATTTGCTCTGGTTCAGAATCTTGATCCTCATTCTGCTTATCTGACTCCTGAAGAGGTGGAAGAGGTCAATAATCAAATGGAAGGCCAGTTTTACGGAATCGGTATTGAAACTATGATGATTCGTGACACAGCAGTTATTTATAAAACTCTTGAGGACTCTCCCGCCAGAAAAAAAGGTTTACTTACAGGTGACAGAATATTAAAAATTGACGGTGAGGGTGTTGCAGGTCAAAAAATGCCTTTTTCTGAAATCAGAAAAAAAATGAAAAAAAGAGAAGGCGAGGTAAAGCTCGAAATACTGCGTAAAGGTAAAAAATTGAATGTTGAAGTTTCCGTCAAAGATATTCCGATTCCCAGTATAACCAGTGCTTACCACGTAGATAATTCTACGATATACATAAAAATTGACAGGTTTGGATCCAATACGTATCAGGAATTTATGAATCATGTGGAAAAGCTTTTTGGACAGTCAAAAGCTAAAAACCTGATCATCGATGTAAAAGATAATCCGGGTGGTTTTTTACCTGAAGCCACCAATATATTGTGCCAGATATTCGAAGATAAAGATAAAATTCTGGTCACTACAAAATCCAAAAACAACAAAAGTTCTGAATATAAAACCACGGGCAAAAGATTTTTTGACATTCAGAAAGTGGTCGTTCTAGTGGATGAAAACTCTGCTTCTGCATCAGAAATCATAGCAGGTGCTCTGCAGGATTGGGATCGGGGCAGAATCATCGGCAGACGTACTTACGGCAAGGGTTTGGTACAGGAACAATATGATTTACAAAACGGCGGAGCCATCCGATTGACGGTGGCGAAATATTATACACCATCAGGGAGAAGTATCCAAAGAGATTATAAGGACAAAGAAACCTATGAAGATGATCACATGACAAGACTGGAAAATGGTGATTATTTTAATGAATCAAAAAACATAAGCAAAACGGATGAAGGGTTTACATCATTGGTCGAAGGAAGGAAACTTGCATCGGGTGGGGGAATCTACCCTGATGATTTTGTAGGGCTGGATTCAATGTATTTTCATCATGAATTTACCAAAATAGAACCATTTTTTGTTGAATATTTTTTGAAAAATATGGATAAAAAACCTTTTGCCGGAATAAATACCTACCAAACGATCAGTACATTTTCCTGGTCAGACGATGATTTCGATCGGTTTTTGGCTTTTGCAAATGTTACAGTGTCGCCGGATTTGCAAAATAAACTCTCCGGGCTGACAAAAACTTATTTTAAAGAAATCCTTGCAGGGATATATCTTTCTCAAAGTGATGCCATAAAAATATCAAACGAAGAAGATGCCATATATCAGAAAGCAATACAGTACCTTAAAAAAAAATAAGGCAACTTCCGGTATTTAAAAAAGTTTATCGGTAGTCTATGTTTATTAGGAAAAGGAACCTCGGAAAAAAAATATGCTTAATTATTTACTTTTAGCGCAACCTATCCATAGATTCAACCAGTTTTTGGTCTTTTTTAATAAAATAAGATGCCAAAAAAGCAAAAACAATATTTATTCCCACAACATATAATCCGGTTCCGTCATCAATAGTGGCTCCCCCGATCATAGCCGTTCCTTCATTGTAGATTAACAAAAAGGCCACCAAAGGCAACAAAAGGGTCACGATAATGAGAAAATGGGATAGTTTGATTTGCAGTTCTCTGTTTTTGAACAAAAAAATGGAGGCCAAACCCAATAAACCACCTGACACAGCCAAAATAATGAGAACAACATGATCCTGAATGTTGTACATCCGGTCAGCCAAAAGTTGTGGAATAGCGGTGTCTGAAACTGCAAAAGGCAGTGAAAACAAGCTAAAAAAACCTATGCTGCTTAATAATAAAAAAATACTCTGAATTCGTTGAATCATAATTTTTGGTTTGAAATAAAAAATCAAATGTTACCTTTGTCAGAACGATTTGCTCATTCATCAAAGCGGGCACAAGATAATGGTTTTAAGTTTTTGGGAAAAAGAATTTATTCAGGAAAAATTTGATGTCACCATTTTGGGAGCCGGCATTACAGGGACAAGTACAGCACTTTCGCTGCTTGAAAAGTATCCCGAACTAAAGGTGTGTGTCATTGACAGAGCTCCGGTTTCCTTGGGAGCGAGTACAAAAAATGCCGGATTCGCCTGTTTTGGCTCACCCACAGAATTGATTCATGACATTGCAGTCATGGGGGAAAATAAAACTGCCGAAATTGTCAAAATGCGATGGTTGGGGCTTAAAAAACTTTTATCCAGAGTGCCAACAAAGATCATGGATTATCAGCAGAACGGAGGATATGAAGTTTTTGACAAGGAAGATGCCACTTTTGGCGAAGCGGAACAAAAGTTGAGTTTTCTGAATCAGTTTTTGGCAGATACCATTGACATTCCAGAAGTTTTTTCGGTAGTCAATAATACTATTTGGTCATCCTTTTATTCAAAAATGATTTCTAACCCTTTTGAAGGTAGTCTGCAGCCGGCTTATATGATGTTATATTTGCAGGATTTGGCCAGAAAAAGAGGCGTGATATTTAAGTCGGGAGTTTCTGTTAGTGAAGTGCTCACCGAAGAAAAATTGTTAGTGACGACAGAAGGGTATCGGGTCCCGTTTCAAACATTATGCGTCACCACAAACGGTTTTACCCGTAAGTTGTTTCCGGAAGCAGAAGTTTTGCCGGCGCGAAATCAGGTGCTGATCACTCAGGAACTGCCGGATTTGCCATTTTCCGGATGTTTTCATTTTCAGGAAGGATATTATTATTTCCGGAATGTAGGAAACAGAATATTGTTGGGAGGTGCCAGAAATACGGATTTACAAAATGAATCAACCGATCAGTTTGGTAATACCACACGGATACAGGATGAATTAATTCGGTTTTTGGAAAGGTTGTATCCCGGAGCGTCAGATCACATTGAAATGTGGTGGAGTGGTATTCTGGGCATCGGAAAGGTGAAAGAGCCCATCTTAAAGTGGAAAAATGAAAATATCATCTTTGGCGTCAGACTGGGTGGCATGGGTGTTGCCATCGGTTCGTATTTGGGTGAAAAACTGGCCGATGAAATAGGTATTAGCCTTGGATATAAAGAATAAATTTTTCTTCAAAATAGGGTTCTGAAAAATACTTTGAAATCGGTACTACTTCGGTATATTCATGTTTAGGGATCAGGTTAAGTTCTTCTTTGACATTGCCTTTTAATGCAATCAACCCGTTTGGATAGATATTCGCATGTTTTTGATGAATCATTCTTCGTGCCCAGGGAAGTAGTTTGTCCACTTTGGCGACAGCCCGTGTCACCACAAAATCAAATTTTTCTTTCACTTCCTCAGCTCTTTTAGCCAGGCCGGTAGCATTTTTTAATGTAAGCGCTTCTATGATTTCATTGACCACAATGATTTTTTTTGCGGTTCCGTCTGCTAATACAAACTGGCACTCCGGAAATAATATAGCCAGCGGGATACCTGGAAATCCTCCTCCGGTACCGAGGTCAAAAACTTTGGTTCCTGGTTTGAACGGCATAAATTTGGCAATAGCCAGACTGTGAAGGACGTGATGTTCTACCAGATGATCGATATCTTTTCGGGAAACGACATTAATTTTTTGATTCCATTCAGCGTATAATTCCGGTAAGGCAGAAAATTGGTTTTTTTGTTCTTCAGTTATATCCGGAAAGTAAGAAGTGATCAGATCTGTCATCAAAAAATATAATAATGGTGTAAAGAAAATAAAAAAGCGGGGATTTCCCGCTTCTTAGACTTTTTTATTCCATGTCTTCATCTTCATCATAGGCATCATCATCAGCTATCATGTCGAGATCTTCGTCAGAATCATAGCTGATATCATCTTCATCCTCTTCGATGTTCAGATCTGCTTCATCCAATTCTTTGATGACATCCAACTCTGAGAAAATTTTGTCAAGATCATCATCTTCCAATGGATCAACAGCTTTTGGTTTTGTTGACTTTTTGATAACTTTGGTAATAATAACAGGGCTTTTAGGTTCTGCCTTTTTAGCCGGTTTGTCATCGTCAAGATCCATTTCATCATCAAACCCTCTGAGTTTTTCTTTGGGAATGATCATTTTGTCTTTCATTTCAGATTGCGTTTTGGCAGTCACTGACTTAGTCGTGGTCGGGACAGCAAGCAATCTCTTTTTTTCAATCAACTCTCCGCTGACAACACAGATTCCATAAGACTTGTTGTTGATACGGATAAGCGCATTTTCAAGGTCCTGAATGTATTTACGTTGATGATTTGCCATATTATTCAACATTTCAATCTCAGATTGAATCGATGAAAAGTCAGTTATATCTTTGGCAAAATCGTCTGTATTATTTTCAGTGATATCTTTCAGTTGTTCTTTCAAACTGTGGTATTGTTCCATAGCCTTTGCCAGCTTGGAGTCTATCACCGCTTTAAAATCTGTCAAATCTTCATCGCTGTATCTAACGGTAACATTTTCTGATGACATATATAGAAAAATTTATATATTTTTAAAAATTCGCACAATATTAGACGAATAAAAGGAAATTACAAAAAAAAAGTTCAGAAAAGACATTAAATTTTATGTTAACTAAAATTTTATATTAAATTTATTCATAAATTGTTAGTGTTATATTACCAATATTTTATTTCTATTATCTCCGGTCATATAAATAAACGGAGTCATTTTGTCTGAAAACGAAGTATGCTTCAGTATTCATTTCATGGCGTATAATTGTATATCTTTGCGCCTTATGAGACTTAAAAGTTTACAAATAAAAGGTTTTAAAAGTTTTGCCAACGACACGATTCTGCATTTTCAGGATGATGTAATCGGAATCGTCGGACCAAACGGAAGTGGAAAATCCAATATCGTTGACGCCATAAGATGGGTCTTGGGTGAACAAAAAAGTAAGGAACTCCGGCTGGAGAGTATGGGTGACGTTATTTTCAACGGAACCAAGTCCAAAAAAGAAGCTGCCGCTGCTATGGTAGCCCTCACTTTTGAAAATACAAGAGGTGTTTTGCCTTCTGAATATCAGTTTGTCACGATTTCACGTACCCTTTACAGAAGTGGTGAGTCGGAATACCGGTTGAATAATGTCGTGTGCAGGCTCAAAGATATTACTTCTTTGTTTGTTGATACCGGCATTGGCTCGAATAGTTATGCCATTATTGCCCTCGGAATGGTGGATGACATTCTTGAAAATAAAGAAAATGCCCGTCGTCGGATGTTTGAACAGGCTGCCGGTGTGTCCAAGTATAAAATGCGGAAAAAGGAAACCCTGCAAAAACTCAAAAATACGGAAGAAGATCTCAACAGAATCGAAGATTTATTATTTGAAATTGACGGCAATGTCAAAACATTGGAAAAACAGGCGAAAAGAACCCAAAAGTACAATGAAATCAAACAAAAGTACAAAGAATCCAGTATTCAACATGCCGTTTATTCCATTCAGTCTTTGAAAGAAAAGTATAAAAGTATCGCTGAAACACTACGGGTTCAACAGGATCTCTACCGTGAAAATGATACTGCCATGCTTAAAGTCCAGGTGCAACTTGAAAAAGAAAAAAAGTTAAATCTGGACAAAGAAATGGCGCTGAATGAAAAACAAAAAAGGATGAATGAACTGGTTTCAAAGATTCGTTCTCTGGAAAACGAAAAAGTTTTGTTAAACCAAAAGTCCGGATTCACACAAAAAGCTCAGGATAACCTGAAAAGAACGCTAACGGAGACAGAACAAAACATCGAAACGTTAAAAAACGAGATTGTTCATTTGACAACAAGAATCGAAAACGAAAACACAATATCGGCTCAGTACAGTGAGACCCTCGAAAAATCTAAGGCACTCCATATGAGGCTTCGGGAGAAATACAGCCTTGTAAAAAGTGAATTTGACGAAAAACAAAAACAACTCATGGTTCTTGAAAAAGAACAGTATGAATTGGAAAAAGAAATTGCCATCCTGAAAAATACCGGTGACAATCTTGAGATTGAATGGGACAGAATTCACGAGGCCATCGAACTGCGACAAAAAAATAATGTGGAAATCCAGTCCGGATATGAAAGTTTGGTTGCTGAAATCAACAAAAAGTCCACAGAACATAAAAAGTTGTTGTCCAGCGAAGAAGAGCGGTTGGTACAGATTGAAAAAAATGAAAAAAATGCCGAATCCATCAGGGAAAAGTTGTCACAAGTCAACCGGGCTCTGGATAGTAAACAAAACGAGTTTGACCTGTTAAAAAGCATGATAGAAAATTTTGAAGGATATCCCGAATCTATCAAATTTTTACATGATAATTGGAAAAAAGATCCTGTCATCCTGGGTGACATACTTGATGTTGATGAAGATTTTAAAGGCGTTATAGAGTTGTATCTGGATCAATATCTGAATTATTTTGTGGTGGAAGAAGTTGCCGATGCCTACAAAGCTATACAGTTGCTCAGTAAAGCACAAAGAGGAAAAGCCAATTTTTTTATCAACAATCAGTTTGATCCGACTCCAGAAATCAAAGACAAACCCAAAGGTCTGATTCCGGCTATTCAACATGTAAAAATAGATCAGAAGTACAAAAATCTGCTTAATCAGCTGCTTAAAGATTGTTATATTTTTGATGGAGACGTTTCATCCATGGAGTTTTTGGAAGACCGAAAAAACGATTGGGTCATCCTGTCAAAAGATGGTCATTTTATCAAAACCCGAAAAACGATCTCCGGAGGATCCATCGGACTTTTTGAAGGAAAAAAAATAGGACGTAAAAAGAATCTGGATCATTTGGCAAAAAACATCCAGGATTATATCCAACAAAAAAGTCAGTTGGAAAAAGATCAGGATGTTTTACATCAAACACTGATTCAACTTAAAAATAACCGGAACAAGGAGATAGTCCAGGCTTTGGCGCAGGAGATCAATTCATTACAACAGAAATTGGTGAAAGCTCAGGTACAATTGGACGAGTTTCAAAAGTTTCAGGAAGAACAACAGGGAAAGTTGTCTGACATCAAAAGTCAAAAGAAAAAACTTGAAATTCAAAAGGAAGAAAAATATTCTTTTCTTTCACTTGTACAGTCCAAAGTGCAGACTATCCTGAAAACAGATGACAAAGGTGATTCTGAATTAACCCAACTTAGTGAATCACTTTCCAAAGCGTCAGAACAATTTAATCAGGATACCATTCAGATGATCCGTCATCAGAACCTGTTGGAAAACCTACAAAAAGAACTGGAATACAAAAATACACGATCTGTCGAACATGCTCAAAAGTTTGAAAACGATCGGTACAGGCTTCTGGCTGAAGAAAAAGCAATGATCGATATTCGCGACGAACTCAATCAACTGGATGCTTCATTGGTCTCTTTTTATGAAGAGAAAAAAAGATATAATGCTTCATTGTCAGAATCTGAACAGGCCTATTTTCAGACTAAAAACGCCATCAATGATCTGGATGACCAGATCCGAAAGTATCAAAAAGAACAAAATGCTTTACAATACCAGATCCAACAATTAAAAGATGATTTTACGGAACTTAAGTTTAAAATAAGTGGAGTAGGAGAGCGCTTAAAAATTGAGTTTAACATTCCGGTCAATGATATTATCAATCAGGAGCCTGAACCTGGTATAGATTATGAAGTTTTGGGCGAAGAAATTGAAAAGCTAAAAAACAGGATTGCCAATTATGGTGAAATAAATCCTTTGGCGTTGGAGGCATACAATGAAATGAATGAAAGATATCAAAAAATTGTACAGCAAAAAAATGATATCGTTTCAGCTAAAGATTCTCTTTTAGAAACTATCAGAGAAATCGAAAGTACAGCAACCAAACAGTTTTATGAAGCTTTTGAAACGATAAGAGCTAATTTTATCAAGGTGTTCAGAGAGTTGTTTACGGATGACGATACATGTGATCTCGTCCTGGAAAATCCGGATAATCCTTTGGAATCTGAAATAGAAATTATAGCCAAACCCAAAGGTAAAAAGCCGAAGTCCATCAGTCAGCTTTCCGGTGGAGAAAAAACTTTGACGGCTACAGCCTTACTTTTTGCATTATATCTTCTTAAACCAGCTCCTTTCTGTATATTTGATGAGGTTGACGCACCATTAGATGATGCCAATATCCAAAAATTTAATAAAATCATACAGAAATTCAGCAAAGATTCTCAATTTATCATCGTTACCCATAATAAGTCAACCATGGTAGAAGTGGATATTCTTTATGGTGTTTACATGCAGGAACCGGGAGTTTCTGCCGTCAGTGCAGTTGATTTTAAAAAAATACAGCAGGAAACTGTCGGACAATAAACCCATACAATGAATTATCTGGCCCATGTATATTTTTCTTATGAAGATGAAAATCTTTTGATAGGAAATATACTGACCGACATTCTTTCGTTAAAGGAATTGAGGTTGCTTGACAATAAATACGATGAAGGTATAACTTTACATCGTATCATTGATACAAATACTGACAATCATCCCGTACATAAAAAAAACCTTTCCCTTTTGTATGCGTGGCAAGGCAAGTATTCGCCGGTAGCCATGGATATTTATTACGACTATTTGTTGGCTAAAAACTGGAGTCATCTTACGGGAATTTCGCAAAGAAATATGTGCGACGAAGCTTACAAAATCATGTTAAAACATCAGATGTTTATCCCGGAACGGGCAGCTTTGATGTTTGGCAGAATGGTCGATGATGATTTTTTGTTTAGTTGCAATACGTACCAAAGACTCGAAAAAACTTTTGAAAGGCTTTTGAAAAGGGTGAAGTTTCCTTCAAATTTGGAAAGGGCTGTCGATGATTTAAAAAGACTGGAAACTGATTTTGAATCTGATTTTTCTGATTTTTTTAGTGACATGCAAAAAGTCACACAACCCGGAATATTGCCGGACTCTCAGGAGACCTGAGCAGAACGTTTGTTTTTTATGTGTCTGATTATTTTTGTCACAAATGAAAAATTGCCGAATATACCACTCAGAGGAATATCTTTGAGCGCCAGAAACGTCAGTAAAAACCCAAACGGAGCCTGAATGATGCAAGGCAACCATGCGGCCAGCATACCACCCATACTTTCCGACCTTACCAGTTTTGTGCTGAATATGGTGGAAATAATAAATATCATATAAAATAAAACGGCGACTAAAAAAGGATAACCGTATCCTCCTTTGCGAATGATCGAACCCATAGGTGCTCCGATGAATAAAAAAATGATACAGATAGCTGCCCAGCTGAAATGTTGGTGCAGGTGCAAAAGGTATCTTTGTTTTGATTTGTTGTAGTCGTTGATGCCGTGACCATAACTGATCCATCTGTCCCGATTGATGTTTAAAGTCGATATAGCACGTGTCAGAACTTCGCTACGAACACTTGGAGGGATCGTTTGGTAAATGGATTGACCGGGCACACTATCTGATTGAATGATACTGTTTAAAGGTGTTTTGTCCTTAGGGGTTTCTTTTTTCGGAAGGGCGCCTGATGGATCTTTTTTAAGTTTTAGCCAATTTTTTTTGATTTGTTCGGTTTTTGGATTGTTTTGGTCAGGGTCCGTTCCGATGGAGTTAGATGGTATAGTATTTGCAACCGAAGTATCAGGATCCGTTTTTTCTTGTTTTTGCAGAATGGATTTTGCAGAATGGTCAGGATCTGTTTTTTTGATAACTTCTTTACGAAGAGTTTCTCTGTTGTTTCTGATTTCGAGATTAAAACTGTCAACAGAAGTTATCAGTTGAAATGTGTTCAGCATTTCCTCCCGTTTTCTGGAAAACTGTGAAAAACCATCTTCGAGTTCAAACTGTGACATATCAAAAATTTTTTCCCACTTGCCAAATTCAGTTCTCAGAAATGGATAAGATTTTGATTGTCCCTGCCTTACATTGCTGTTTTGGATTTCCATGTATTGTGTACCCGAATCCAGTTCCATAACAAAAAACCTGCCGTCTCCGCCACTGTACATCAGTCCCTCTTTTGCTTTAACAATATTAATTTTTGATTTGTCTGTTCCGGTGTGATCAAATATAATGATATCTGAGATGTTGGTTCCGTTTCTGTTGATTTTATCTATTTTTATCAATACATCGTCAAAAGAGTTGTTAAAAATTCCCTCTTCAAAGGTAAGTGCTGCTTTTTGATTGCCAAGTTGGGTCATTCGTTTCTGAAACTGAAAATTGGCGTTTGGTTTCAAAAAATTTGAAGATAAAAAAGAAAAACAAGCTATCAGTAAAGCAATACTGAATCCCGGCATGAGTAATCTAACCATAGAAACACCTGCAGATTTAAAACTTGATATTTCATATTTTTCTGCCATATCACCGTATACCATCACCGAAGAAATCAAAATAGTGATAGGTAAAGCCATAGGAATCAGAGTGATGCTGAAGTAAAATATCAATTCCATCAGGTCAAAAATCGTAAAACCTTTGCCTAATATTTCATCGATATACTTCCACAAAAATTGCATGACTAAAACAAACAAAGCCACAAAAAATGATAGCAGAGAAGGGCCTATAAAGTTTTTGGCAATATGTTTGTCCAGGATTTTTAGCATGGTGATGCTCACATTTTGTCGCAAAATTAATGTAAAAGAATGGTATTTATGATTTTTCTTAAAAAAAGAACAAAAGAAATGTGATTTAATTGTAGGAATATAATTACCTTTGCGGCTTCATAAAATTCAGACATATTATGCCTAAAATGAAAACGCATTCAAGTGCTAAAAAACGTTTTTCTAAAACCGGTAGCGGCAAGCTTAAAAGGTTTCAGGCAAACATGAGACACTTAATGAGAAAAAAGTCAAATAAAGCAAAAACAAGATTACTTGGTTCTACATTAGTCTCTGAGGCTGATGAGCCAAGAATGAAAAGGTTGCTTTGTTCTTAATGTATTTTATTATTTAACGAGAATATAGGACCCAAAGTACAGAAAACGTCCCTATATTGTACTAAAACCAAAAAAATATGCCACGTTCAGTTAACGCAGTTGCCTCCAGAGCGAGGAGAAAAAAAATTATGAAAGCAGCCAGAGGGTACTTTGGCGCAAGAAGTAAAGTCTACACAGTTGCTAAAAATGCTGTTGATAAAGCAATGCTTTATTCATTCAGAGACAGAAGAAACAAAAAGAGAGCATTCAGAAGACTTTGGATTGTCAGGATTAACGCCGCAGCAAGAATCAACGGTATGTCATACTCAAAACTGATGCATGCAATCCATGACAAAAATGTTGATCTTAACAGAAAGGTTTTGGCAGACTTAGCCATGAACCATCCTGATACTTTTAAAGCAGTAGTGGATTCTGTGAGATAATCCGGATTTTATTCATTTACCTAAATTTTAATTTGTGAAAAATCTTTTGTCATTATCTTTGATTCTTGTTGTTTCATTTTTGAGTTGTTCAAAAGATGATTGCACTAAAGATCAATTTGTAGGTAAATGGAAAGGTGATTATACATGTAATGTTTTGGGAACAGGTTCGGACATTGTTGTAGATATTACTTCAGGTTCGGGATCAAACCTGAATTTCACAGAAACAACCACCAATTCAGGATTAGGTTTTTTTAACGATGTTACCCTGGTTCATGATGACTGTGGGGCAGAAAAAGATGAAAGAATCCTGGGAACAGGTCCGCTTTTTAAAGCGGAGCTGAAAGACGGTGGTGCTACACTTGTTCTTACCTATTCAATCACTGGTTTTGGACTTCAGGGTGAAGCTTGCACGTATACATTAAAGCCTGAATAATAACTGATTATATTTAAAGGCTCCCAATAAATAAAAAAGGTGTATAAATTTTTATACACCTTTTTTATTTGGCCTAAACTACACGTTTTAGATTAAAAATAGATTCAATATTTTTAGAATAATTAATGGTAATCTCCAAAAAGTAAAAACTTACTTCTTTTGAAAAAATCCTACCATTTATATAAAAAAAAATATGTAAGATAGATTCAGACCATTAGTTCTGGTTGCTCATTTGTGTTTCAGCAATAATTTTTTTTGCTAAAACCAATATTTTATCGTCATCCAGATGTACGATTCCTCCATTTGGCCCGGGTTCGATATGGGAACCCACAACGGCGCCATTCTCATATTTTTTGGCTCCAAAATAATTTCTAACCGTTTGTTCTTCAATGTCCAGCTCATTGGCGATGCGGCTTACACTGCCTGTGGGTAACAGATGTTTAATTTTACGAAGTTCATCAAAGGTAATATTCATCTTTTTAATATTTATAGGTTAGCAAATAAAATACATTCAAAAATAAGTTGTTTCTAGATATTAAACAAGAAATATTTACAAAAAATTAACATTGATGTAAATATTTTAATTATTTGAATGTTTCTAATGTATTTTTTAATCTTTTTGCTGCTTCAATCAAATGTTCGTTACTTGCAGCATACGATAATCTGACACACTTATGATCTCCAAAGGCAATTCCCGAAACCATACCCACATGTGCTTCCGTAAGCATGGTTTCGGCAAAATCATCGGCATCCTGAATGGTTATGTCGCCATTCGTTTTGCCAAAATAACTGGAAACATCCATAAAGATGTAAAATGCTCCTTTCGGTAAGTTCAACAAGATGCCGGGAATTTCTTTCAATGCTGTCAACATCAGATCCCGTCTTTCTAAAAAGGCCTTTTTCATTGCCAGGACTTCCTCTTTAGAATGTTGTAAAGCGACCGTTGCCGCAGCCTGACTGAAAGAAGCTGCTCCTGAAGTAATTTGCCCCTGTACTTTATTACAGGCATCAGCCAGCCATTGAGGACCGCCCATATAACCCAATCTCCAACCGGTCATAGCAAATCCTTTCGAAAAGCCGTTTACAGTAGCAACGCGATCTTTCATATTTTCAAAACTTCCCAGGCTGACGTGTTGATCCTCAAAGTTGATGTATTCATATATTTCATCAGAAATCACCAGACAGGTAGGATGATCGGCTATCACATCTGCTATATCTTTTAGTTCTTTTTCTGACCAAACAGAACCGGAAGGATTACAAGGGCTGGAAAAAATCAATAATTTTGTTTTTGGACTCAAAGCCTCTTTTATCTTTTGGGCATCAGGTTTGAAATCTTCATCTATTCCCGCTGAAACAATAACCGGGATTCCTCCGGAAAATCTTACAATCTCAGCATATGATACCCAGTAAGGTGCAAGTACAATGGCTTCATCACCGGGGCCTAATACCGACATACAAATATTGGCAATGGATTGTTTGGCTCCATTAGAAACTACAATTTGTGCCGGATTGTAATCGAGATTATTTTCCTTCAGAAATTTTTCAGAAATGGCTTTACGCAAAGCCAATGTGCCGGGAACGGGCGTATATTTAGTATCACCTTTTTTTAAGGCTTCATAAGCGGCATTTTTAATAAACTCAGGAGTGTCAAAGTCAGGTTCACCTAAGGTCAGACTAATTACGTTGATACCTTTGGATGCTAAATCTCTGGCTTTCTGCGCCATTTTGATAGTTGCAGATTCTTCCATGGATTGTAATCTTGGCGCCAGCATTTTATTGGGATCGAGACTCATGATGATTTTATTTATATATCATGCAAAGATAGGCAATGAAAAAAAATATATTCAGACTATTCGTCAAATACTTTTTTATTTCTTTTAAAAATATAGTACACAGGAATCCCGGCTACTAAAATACCCAATCCGGATAGCGATTCTATGCCAAGTCCTGAAGCAGTATAAAATACAAATGCAGTGGTTACAACAGCGTACAATATGGGTATATAAGGATAAAAAGGAACTTTAAAAATCGGTGTGTTTACTGATTTTTTTCGGAAAATAAAAATGGACATAGCTGTCAGTGCCATAAACACGATGTCCATAAAAGTCACAAAAGTGATAACTTTGATAAATGAACCCCAGGCAAAAATAAGAAAACTGGCCCAAACCGATTGAAAAATCATTGCTTTATACGGTGTGCCGTACCTTGGGCTTAGTTCTGCTAAAAATGGAAAAAAAAGTCTGTCTTTTGCCATGGCATAATAAATTCTGGGTGCCGTCATCGTGTAAATGCCTATGGTACCTGTGATGGAAATAACAATAGCAATGGAAACAAAATAAGAACCATAGGACCAAATTTTACCCATTGTATCTGCGGCAATTTTTGTCGAGGATTGTATCGATGGTATATCCAACACCAAAATGTACGAAAAAATCACCAGAATGTACACCAAAGTCACGGTCATTGTCCCGAATATCATTGCTTTTGGAACTGTTTTGGTGGGGTTGTCTGTTTCTGCGGCCAGGTAAGATGCATGGTGCCAACCTCCCATTGACCAAAACACTCCGATAAATGCTACAAGCATGCCTTGAAGAGGAGATGAGGGCATTTTGTCGAAAAGGATGATATCGTGTGACGGCTGTTCTGTATAATAATAAAAAATACCGGCTGCAATTATGGCGAAAATCGCTGACAATTTCAGGCTTGTAAAAATAGTGCTGAACCATTCACTGGCTTTGATGCCAAAAATATTAATAATGGTCAATATCCACAAAATGACAATAGCAAATGGAATTTTATAACTTTCGGGCAGGTTAAGCAGAGGGATAGAATAATCAGCCAAAGTTATTGTAAGTGCTGCCAAAGCTCCGGTATTTACAATCAATAAGGTAATCCAACCATATAAAAAACCTGTGATGTCACCATAAGCTTCCTTTAAATATATATAGACACCCCCTGCCCCTGGAAATCTTGCACCGAGTTCA
Organism: Saprospiraceae bacterium; assembly: GCA_022842725.1. GTDB lineage: Bacteria > Bacteroidota > Bacteroidia > Chitinophagales > Saprospiraceae > OLB9. The sequence goes on along the minus strand of JALHOZ010000006.1, from coordinate 38,309 downwards.
GAAAACGTAAGGGCTCCGAAACACGAAATAATTCCACCGATCAACCATGTTGCCAGTACAAAACCATGATGAGGAAGTTCCGAAAAACTTTGTGAAGGACTGACAAAAATACCACTTCCGATACACGCCCCGATGGCTATCATCGTAAGACCTGTTACGTTTATTTTTTTATTTTTTGCCTCCATAAATCATTTTAGAGCTCAATATTAATAAAATAGTTTGATACAGAAACTTTCTTCTCAACTATTTCGTTATGACATCATTCCCGGAAATAACAGGTATGTTGTATTTCAATACCCATTTCTTCTTGTACGTCCTCATATTTATATGGTCTTTTTTACCATATAAGGTGTCAGGACAAACCAAGACATCAGATATTCTGGGAGATAATCATAACATTGCCATTCCTTTCCAATATGTCCAGGGTTTTATCATTGTGGATGTTTTGGTGAATTACATTTTTCCCATGAAGTTTATCGTGGATACCGGCGCCGAACATACCATTATTTTGGATCGTACTTTTGCAGATATACTCCAAATTCCATTGGATAAAGAAATAAAAGTCGTAGGATCTGATGTTTCCAGAGAGATTTTGGCATGGGTAGTCAGAGGAATTCCTTTTCAATTTATGGAAGGGGGAAAGACAAATCATGATTTTATTATACTCAATGAAGATGTAATGGATCTTGGTTCCATCACGGGTATTAAAATCGATGGTATTTTGGGTAGTGAATTTTTAAAAAATTTTATCGTAGAAATCAATTTTAAAAAGTCAGTATTATTTTTGTATACTCCACAAAAAAATATAAAAAAATGGGATAAGTACCAGTCCCTTCCGATGATTATTCATTCCAATAAACCATATCTCAATAGTTTTGTAAATGTTAAAGGTGAGGAATCAAAGGAATTGCTATTTCTTTTAGACACCGGCGCGTCACTTTCTCTGCTTGTTCACACCGAAACTGATTCATTACACTTATTTCCGAAACATATGATTAAAGGTGTTTTAGGCAGGGGTTTGGGGGGTGATGTGCTGGGGTATTCGGGCAAAATATCACAATTTGTTATAGGGAAGGACACTTTTGAAAACGTGGTTTCCAGTTTTCAGGCTCTCGACAGTATTTACCAGGTAGAAGAAACCATAATCAGGGATGGCATCATAGGCAATTTTATTCTGGACCAATTTCATTTGGTTTTTCATTTTCCTGAAAACAAACTTTTGTTTAAAAGAAACAGCAAAAAGAAAATAAAATTCAGATACGATAAAAGCGGATTGATAATTTATGCATTTGGCCCCAAGTTAAATCAGTATTATATCCATCATGTACTGGAATGCTCTCCTGCTCATGAAGCGGGGTTGATGTCTGGGGATATTATCAAAAAAGTTGGGTTATGGCCGACCAGATATTATACACTGGACACCATTCACCGAATGTTGACTAACGAAAATAAAGTGGTCAAAATGGAAGTCCAAAGAAAAAATAAAAAAATTAGTACAAAAATTAAACTTCGGGATTTGTACGATTCCTGAAAGCAGGCATGGATTCAGGTTTAATCAAGATAAAAATCAGCCATTCTTATCGATATAACAAGGATGACCGATTTTTATCTTAAAGACCCGTTTATACCATGGAAGGAATGATTTTTTTCTTCAATTCCAAAAATTCTTCTTCTGTTAAAATGCCATCCTCTTTTAATTTCGCCAATTGTTGTAATTGTGTGATGACATCGCTTTGATCAGCAGAGGTTTCTGTTTTTTCCTGATTTTTTCGCAACTCTTCTGCTACTTGTTTTCCTTTTTCAAATTTTTCATTGTAAAACTTCTTAAGCCTTTCCACATCAAAATCCAAAAAAGTACCTCCTGTTTCAAAATGTTTTTTGAAAACTTCACCTAATGCATAGGTTGAAGCTCCTGATAAAACAGCTAATGTAACACCACCCAATACCGAACCTACACCGGGAATTAGTTTTACAACCCGGGCTCCCATTCGTGCAAGGCTTGAGCCGGTCATAGCCGTAATCACTGCTTTACCCTGGGTTTGTTGGAAATCGATGTTGTACACTTTACACAATTGTCTGATCATATCCAATTGTACGGCACTGACTGCAAAAAAATCTGCTATGGGTACCGGAATAAATCCTGCACCCATAGACCACAACATGTGATTACGGATGATAGTATCAGCGTGAGATGTTTGATTGTCCATTTTAAATTTTTTACAAAAATAATCCGTTTAAAAATAAAACTATAATTTTATAGACTAAACAAATAAATCGCTTGATAAATACCTATGTATAAAGGACTATTCAGAAACTTTTAAAAACTTACCATTCAGATTTCCTGATTTGATAAAGTACATACCATTGGATAGCCCGGAGATATCTAACATGTTTTGACTTAGGGTTTTAAAACCAACTCTTTGACCTGTCATGTTGTAAATAAAAATTTCTGAAAGTTCCTGTTCAGGACCTGATATATATATCATATCTGAAGATGGGTTCGGAATGACGTGTAACTTTCCGGCAGATGTAATCTGATCAACAGATGATGTTCCGTTTGAAATCAACAGATTATCGAATCCTGCTTCAACGATGTGTCCACTGGGATCAAGATCACTTACCTCAACGATAATTCTCATGTCATCTGTCGGAACAATAAGAGATGATAATTCTATATTTTCAATCTTTTGCCATTCGGTAGTTGCAGAACCTTCTTTGAGGATTTCCACCTCAGTCTCTCCGTTTGTAAGATAAATTCTCAATGTATCATTAAATGGTGCAGAACCTCCGTTTATAAAAAACCAATAAGAAAAACTGATTTTTGGATTAACAAAGTCTGTTAGGTCAATATTCGGAGAGATCAATGTTGTCGTTCCGTTATCCACATCAGCACACGCTGCTCCAGGAAGTCCGTTTTGAGTGACAAAAGCATATCCTCCAAAATCGGTCTCATCATCATGTTCCGGATTGGCAGTTACGTTGTTAATATAATACGTTCCTCTGGGTATAGCTCTTTCCCATTTTCCGGACATATTTGCGGATGAAGAAACGATTTCCCATTCATTGTTGGTTTCAAATGTTTCTTGATACCCTTTTTCAAGGGTTATTTGTATTGATGTGTCTCCGTTTACGTTTACATCCGGAATCACTGAAGTAAGGTAACCCCATGAAGTAGCGATAATATCATACGTATTATTCAGAATTTCTTTTGAAGAAACTCCGCTTTCATCAATACTAAAATTATTTGCGGATCTTGAAGTTCTCAATTCAACCATTCCGGGTATAGGATCGCCATTAGAAGTTTTGAGAGAAAAATCCAGATTAACAAGTCTTGGTTTTTGTAATACCACATTCCATTCTGTTACTTCTCCTGCGTTAAACGATAGAGTAGCTGATGTTGAAGGAAAGTCAGGATGTGAGGCAATTACTTCAAAGTCGCCATAAAACGCGTGACCGGTTTTGTATTCGCCTGCAGCATTCGAAAACTTTCTGTTGATTTGCTCGGATTGTATTTCAACCCGAACACCTTCGATGGCGTTACCAAATTGGTCTGTAACGCGACCTTCCAGGTAAGCTGCTCTTTTGTAGTCAACGTCTATAATAAACAACCCGTTATTTATATCACTTGCGTATACATGGTTATTGTCTGTAAAAGGAAAAACACCCCAACAACCGTTAAAACCTGAGTGACAAATTGTAGGGTCTTCCCATGAATCATAATAACCAACCTCTACCATATTGTCTGGTTTGTGTACATCCAATATACGTATACCATCGGTATACCAACTTACAACTAAATAACCATTTAGATAATATGCATTATGAGGGATCACTCCACTGCCTTCGGTTTGAAGAACCCTGTACTTGTCTAATAATTTAATATTGGTTAAGTCAGAAATATCATAAGCATCCACAAAAGCATTTGGTCTTTCATCTGTTGTAAATACATATTTATTATCATCTGAAGGCCACGCATTATGGGTAAAAGACCGCGAAGTGGTTTGAGTTACCATCAATGCCGGATTTGTTCGGTCATTAAGATTAAATATAGCAAGACGTCCGTCAATTATTTGTGAGTCAAATAATGTATCACCTCTGACAAAAACATCATGGGAATAATTTTGATCTATACTACCAATATAGACCGGAGATTTGGGGTTTTGATTAAGATCAAAAATGAGGACACCTCTGTTGCTGATGTTGCATCCTGATAAATAACAATATCCTTTTTCGTCAATAAAAATATTATGACATCTTTCCAGATTTTTTGTCGTGGTTCCTACAGTCAATTGTGGTTGAAAAAATATGTGACTTATGGTATCAGGGGCTTTTGTCATATCAATGATGACCATTCCATCTGCTCCCTGGTCTGTTGCAACATAAACATGTTTATTGTAGGCTCTCATTTCTCTCCATATAGATTGAGCCCCGGGTGCTGAGTATCTCTGAATAGGATTGGTCGGGTCTTCCAAAGAAAATATTCTGGTACTACCGGCTGTGCCTATGAGAGCGTATTTTATATCTTTTTCTTTATCTTCATATCCCCAATTTCCACTGGAGTTTTCAGAACCGAAACTAACACTTGAAAGCAAGGTTGTATTAAAAGACTTTTTTTGTGCTGAAAGGGACAACGTCAAAAAAATAAAGCTGAAAAGTAAAAGGATGTTTGTTCGCATTTGGTATTTTCTGAATTTATAAAAATTTGTCAAAGATAACACAATTACTTAAATCATAAACATATGAGCATTTCAAAGATGAAGAATGTCGTTGAAATGCAAAAGGTCAGGATTTTAAAAATGCTTTTTTACCATTAATTTGTAAAATCAACCAATTGTTGAGCAAAAAAGTCCCATTGATATTTCTTTTTTTCGGTTTGCATCCCTTTACTTAACTTTTCTGAAAGATTATTTTCAAAAAATGTCTCGATTTGTGTTTTTATGGAAGTTGGTTCAGGTTCGGCAACAAGGCCATTCACTTCATGAAGGATAATTTCGGCCAACCCGCCCACATTGGTGATGATGACCGGAATCTCAAAGTGAAACGCGACCTGAGTGACACCACTTTGGGTAGCTGTTCTGTATGGAAGCCCCAACACATCGGCGGCTGAAAAATATAGTTTTACCTCATCATTGGGAATAAAATGATCGTGCCAAATGATTTGATCGCTGATGTGCAACTGTTGTGCCAACTCAAAATAATAATTTTTATCTTCATAAAATTCGCCGGCGACCAGGAGTATGATATCTTCCCGATGTCGCACCATGGAAAAAGCTTCTATAAGCAGATCCAGTCCTTTGTATTTTCGGATTAATCCAAAAAACAGAATCACTTTTTTATTTTCGGGAATGCCTAAAGATCTTTTTGATGATGCCTTATCTGTTTTTAAACCATAATGATCGTAAATAGGATGTCGTAACAATTTGGTTTTTGCTTCCGGCTTAAGTTGTAAAACGTCTTTTTCAACCTCTTCACTCATTACAATATACTTTGAGATACCTCTCATAAAATATTTAGTGAGTGTCCTGTCTCCCGGCCTGTGCTCATGTGGTATGAGATTGTCTACAAGGGCAAGAAATTTTATATCTTTTTGTAAAAGCCGCAAAATTGAACCCAAGGCCGGTCCCATAAAAGGAATCCAGAACCTGAATATTACCAGATCCGGTTTGTTTTTATTGATAAAAGAAGCTGTTTTATACCAGGAGAAGGGATTGATTGAGTTCAGTATAGTGAATATTTTAATATTGGCTGGTGCTTTACCTTCCGAATCGTATTGGGTTTTACCGGGAAAAAGCAGGGCAGGGTATTGCAAAGAATAAGAAATAATGTAGGTTTCATGATTATTTTCCAACAAAGCGAGACATAATCTTTCGTCAAAGGCTGCAATACCTCCCCGTAGTGGAAATGCAGGTCCGACGATACAAATTTTCATAACATTAATTTCTTTTGATTAAGTCTGTATAACACCCGGATTAAATTTTTCAACCGGAGCGAAATTTGCCATTTCGATGCCGGTAGATATAAAATCCCGTGTTTTTCTGGGGTCAATGATAGCGTCTACCCACAATCTTGCTGCAGCGTAATAAGGGGTCGTTTGAATATCGTATTTTGCTTTTATATTTTCAAACAACTTATTTTCTGCTGCCGGGTCCGGCGCTTCACCTTTGGATTTGAGAGAGGAGACCTGAATCTGGGTTAAAACTTTTGCCGCCTGGGTTCCACCCATTACTGCAATTTTGGCAGTTGGCCAGGCCACAATTAATCTGGGATCATAAGCTTTTCCACACATAGCATAATTGCCTGCACCATAAGAATTTCCCATAATTACTGTAAATTTTGGAACTGTACTATTGGCAACGGCATTTACCATTTTGGCACCATCTTTTATGATTCCTCCATGTTCTGAACGTTTTCCCACCATAAAACCAGTGACATCATGCAGAAAAACCAGCGGAATTTTTTTCTGATTGCAATTCATGATAAAACGTGCTGCTTTATCCGCCGAATCAGAATAAATCACTCCTCCGAACTGCATTTCGCCTTGTGCATTTTTGACGACCAGCCGTTGATTGGCAACAATCCCTACAGCCCAACCGTCGATGCGGGCATATGCACAAATGATGGTTTTTCCGTAATCTTCTTTGTATTGTATGATGGAATCTTTATCGGCAAGTGCTTTGAGAATTTCGACAGTATCATAGGGTTTGACCGGATTTTCCGGAAAAATACCTGACATCTGTTGAGGGGTATATTCCGCAGGAACAGAGGTTATTCTGTCAAAATTTTCTTTGTCCGGTTTTCCCATTTTACTGACCAAATCCCGTATGGTATTGAGGCATGTCGTGTCATCCGGCATTTTATAGTCGGTAACACCGGAAATTTCGCAATGAGTGGTAGCTCCTCCAAGTGTTTCCTGGTCCACATCTTCACCGATAGCTGCTTTGACAAGGTAAGGTCCGGCTAAAAATATAGATCCTGTTCTTTCGACGATCAGCGCTTCGTCACTCATGATAGGCAAATAGGCACCACCGGCGACACAACTTCCCATGATTGCGGCGATTTGAGGTATACCCATCGAAGACATTTTTGCATTATTGCGAAAAATTCTGCCAAAATGTTCTTTATCAGGGAAAATTTCATCCTGCATAGGAAGATAAACACCGGCACTATCTACGAGGTAAATAATGGGGATTTTGTTTTCCATAGCAATTTCCTGTGCCCGCAGATTTTTTTTACCTGTGATGGGAAACCATGCTCCTGCTTTGACCGTAGGGTCATTGGCGACAATCATACATATTCTTCCATGAATTCTACCCAGACCCATAACTGTGCCTCCGGCGGGACATCCTCCATGTTCTTCGTACATTCCATACCCGGCAAAACCACCAATTTCAAAAAAAGAAGATCCCGGATCAATCAGTTTTTCAATCCGTTCCCGGGCAGGAAGTTTACCTTCACTTTTCAGCTTTTCCAACTTTTTTTTACCACCACCAAGCATGATTTCGTCCATTTTTTGTTGTACGGACAAAACAGCAAGTTTCATGGCATCTTCATTTTTCAGAAACTCTAATTCATTTGGGTTCATATATTGTTATTTAGCTTCTGATAGCGCTGATTCCCGGTAATTCTTTGCCTTCCAAAAATTCAAGCATGGCACCGCCACCTGTAGAAATATAAGATACCCTTTCGGATAGTCCGGATTGTTGTATGGCAGAAACACTATCACCTCCTCCAATCAGAGAAAAAGCTCCTTTGTCGGTAGCATTTGCCACAGCTTCAGCGATACTAAAAGTGCCGTTTGAAAAGTTTTTGAATTCAAACACACCCATAGGACCGTTCCACAAAATGGTTTTAGAATCCAGAACTACATTTTTGTATGTTTCAACAGCCTCAGGACCTATGTCAAGACCCATCCAGCCATCCGGTATCATATCACTTTTTGTGGTTTGATTTTCAGCATCAGCTGCAAAACGATCAGCTGAAACAGAATCCGCAGGAAGATAAATTTTGGTGTTTTTTTGTTCTGCTTTAGCTAAAATTTTTAATGCCAATTCAGTAAAGTCCGGTTCAAATAAAGAGTTGCCTATTTTTCCTCCCTGCGCAGCAATAAAAGTATAAGCCATACCGCCACCGATAAGAATATTATCCATGATGTCAACCAACCTTTCCAAAAGCTGAATTTTATCAGAAACTTTTGCGCCGCCAACAATCGCAGTTACCGGTTTTTTTGATTTGTGCAGAACAAATTCAGCATTTTCAATTTCGGCATTCATGAGATATCCGAAACCTTTGTTTTCTGAAGTAAAAAAATCAGCTATGACGGCTGTTGATGCGTGTGCTCTGTGTGCGGTACCGAAAGCATCATTGATGTAGACCTCACCGTGGTGACTTAGTTTTTCGGCGAAAGCCCGGTCACCTTTTTCCTCTTCTTTGTAAAATCTGAGGTTTTCGAGTAATAGTACATGCCCGGGTTGTAATGAAGCAGAAAGTGTAAAAGCTTCATCAGAGATACAATCATCGACAAATGAAACCTTATCACTTCCGAAGGTTTCTGCCAATCGGGGTAAAAGATGTTTCAGACTGTATTTTTCTGTCGGACCTTCTTTTGGTCTGCCTAAATGGCTCATCAAAACCACACTGCCACCGTCGTCCAGAATCTTTTGAATGGTTGGTTCTGCACCCCGGATTCGCGTGTCGTCTGTGATGTGTTTATGCTCATCCAGAGGCACATTGAAATCAACGCGTATCAAAACTTTTTTTCTGGCAAAGGAATATTGATCAAATTGTAGCATGGTGCTGATTATTTGATTAATGTGGCAAAATAATGTAATGTTCTTACTAATTGGGATACATAACTCATTTCGTTATCGTACCAACTCACTGTTTTTACCAACTGTTGTCCGTTGTTTTCGATGACACGTGTCTGTGTGGCATCAAATAAACTTCCGAAGTCCATACCAATGACATCACTGCTGACGATTTCATCTTCAGTGTAGCCAAAACTTTCATTGGCTGCTGCTTTCATGGCGGCATTCACTTCTTCGACAGATGTTTTTTTGCTGAGAATGGTAACCAATTCAGTCAAGGATCCTGTCAGTGTCGGTACTCTTTGGGCACCACCGTCCAATTTGCCTTTCAGGCTTGGAATGACCAGGCCGATCGCTTTTGCGGCTCCTGTACTGTTTGGTACTATATTTTGAGCAGCAGCGCGGGCTCTTCTGAGGTCTCCTTTTGCATGTGGAGCATCCTGCGTGTTCTGATCATTGGTATATGCGTGAATGGTTGACATCAATCCGGTGACAATACCGTATTTGTCTTCCAGTACTTTTGCCATAGGAGCCAAACAGTTGGTTGTACAACTTGCGCAGCTGATCACCGTTTCTGAACCATCCAGAATATTGTGATTCACATTAAATACCACAGTTTTTAAGTCCCCGGTAGCCGGAGCAGAAATAACAACTTTTTTGGCACCGGCTGTAAGGTGAGCTTCTGATTTTGTTTTATCTGCAAAAAATCCCGTACATTCAAGTACCACATCGATCTGATGATTTCCCCATGGAATCATGGCAGGATCTTTTTGGGCATAAACCACAACTTCTTCATCATTTACAAAAAGTCGGTCTTCCCCTGCAGTAACATTTGCGTTAAATCTTCCCTGAGCCGTATCATATTTTAAGAGGTGGGCTAATACTTTTGGATTGGTCAGGTCGTTGACAGCCACAACATCAATACCTTCCATATTGTAAATTTGTCTGTAAACCAATCTTCCGATTCTTCCGAAACCATTGATAGCAACTTTAATTTTGTTTGACATAATACAAAAATTTTATGTTTTTATGTGAAATATGTATAATAAAATATGTTCAATAACAAGTCACAAAGGTAGCAACTTTCCCTGTATTGCCCAAATTACTTTGTGTTATTCAAAGAAATTGTACCTATTGTATATAAAAGAAAAAATACGTCCACATGTTTTCGGTGAACGTACTTTTGTTTGATTTCCGTAGATCAAAAATAACTGTTCTGAAAGTTATTGTGTAAATCTGAAGTTACAGTGGGCGGGGTCCGAATCTTTTAAAAGATTCTTTTTCAAGGTTTTCCCGATGGTCCGGATGGGCAATATCTGTAAGGGCGTAGGCTCTTTGTCGCAGGTTTTTGCCGAATAAATGAGCTACTCCATATTCCGTGATCACATAATGTACATGCGCTCTGGTTGTAACGACCCCGGCTCCTTGTTTGAGAAACGGTGTGATTTTGGATTCACCTCTTTTGGTGACTGAGGGCAGGGCGATGATAGGTTTACCTCCGTCGCTGAGGGAAGCTCCCCTGATAAAGTCCATTTGACCGCCGACACCTGAATATTGGAATGTTCCTATGGAATCGGCACATACCTGACCTGTCAGGTCTATCTCGATAGCGCTGTTGATGGCGACCATATTCGGATTTTTGGCGATGTTTCCGGAGTAATTGACATATTCGGATTCCAAAAACTGAAATAAAGGATTGTCATGGATGAAGTCGTAAAGTTTTTTTGTACCTATGGCAAAAGAAGTAACAATTTTATCCCTGTGCTTTTTTTTGTATGCGTTGGTTATGACTCCTTTTTCAATAAGTGGGATGACACCATCAGAAAACATTTCTGTATGAATTCCCAAATCCCGGTGACCTGTCAATTGTGTCAATACGGCATCAGGAATGGTTCCGATACCCATTTGTAAAGTACATCTGTCGTCAATCAAAGAAGCAACATGTTTTGCAATAGCCATATCGGTTTCTGTGATGTGCAGACCATATTGTACTTCCGGCAGTTGGTCATCTACCAAAACCATTGTATTAATTTTGTCTGAATGGATAAAGCTGTCACCGTGGGTCCTCGGCATATTAGGATTGATCTGGGCTATGATGTGTTTTCCGTTCATAACCGCTGATTTCGCGATATCCACACTTACACCCAAAGAACAATAACCGTTCTGGTCAGGCGGAGAACAATTTATGAAGACGACATCCAGGCTGATGTAATGCCTTTTGAATAAACGGCTGATTTCACTTAAAAATATCGGAATGTAAGCGCCTCTTTCATCATTGACCATAGGCCTGATGTTGGCAGATACAAAAAGAGAATTTAAGAAAAAACTGTTTGGATAGTCGTCCATGTTGAGCTGCAAATCTCCCAACAGAGAGATGTTCATGATTTCTACATCTTGTAACTCATGAGCTCTTCGCCCGAGTGCAGCAGTCAATGTAAGTGGGGTTCCTGCACTTCCATGGACAAAAATACAGTCTCCGGATTTTATGATTTGAACTGCTTCGTCTGCCGACTTGATTTTATGATTGTATTTGGATAACATACGTTGGTTTTAGATAAATAAAATATTGCCTTTTGATTATTCCTGAAGGCATAAAACAGGAATATTGATTTTTTTAATCACGCTTTCGGTAATACTTTTATGCGTCAAAGAATCCATAAAAGTATGTTTTTTTGGCATAGTTACCAAAATGTCTGGTTTATTTTTGTCAACATAGTCTAAAATACCCTGAGTAATATTTTGATTTTCAATGACTTCCAGTTTGTGTGGGGTGTTTTTGAAAGTGGTTTCCAAAAGCAGGTATTCTTCAAGTTGTTCTTTAGAATGTTTACCTTCACCATCAGGTACAACGACAACAAAACTGATCATAATATCAGTCAGCCACGAAATTTGTAATACCGGCCACAAAACATCAATATTATCGATATCTTCCAGAGAGGTAGTAAAACCAACGGTGCGGATTTTACGAAATGCTGCAGAATCCGGTATCACCAATACAGGCACTTCACTTTGTTTTATGGTACTCAAAGCCTGACTTCCGGTCACCATTTTAAGCAACTCGTTTTTTTGTATATGTGTCGCCATAACAATTAAGTCAACCTGATGATTGAGAATGAGTTGTGACAACATGGTTTGTAAATGACCGGCAGATACCTCAGATGACGTTTCAAGTGATGCTCCGTTAGGTACGGCTTGTTTTACTTCTTCGATAAATTGGGTTAGTTGTTTTTTTGCTTTTAATGCTATGTTTTGGATTACATCGGGACTTATATAAAATTCCTGATTTGAAACCGGGATGTAAAAGGTGTGGAAAAAGAAAAGTTTCGCATGGGTGGTTTGGGCCAGATTTGCCGCATAATATGCTGCGACGTAGGAACCGAAAGTAAAATCAACAGGAACAAGGATAGTGCGCATACAATTCAAACATCAGAACTTAGTGTCTTAGTTTGGTGCAAAAGTATTGTGGTGCGCCTTTGGGAAAGATGATTTTTGTCATTTGGATTTATGATGACGACTGTACATGTATTGAAAAATTTTCCGTAGGGCAATTTGGAAAAAATGCAAAATTTCAAAGGAATAACAAAATACTTTTACACTTACATGGAAAGTCCGGGCAAAAAAAAGGCCGGAAGACCGGCCAAACTGTATTTTAAAGGAGTGTTTTGTTTTGATTCAACGATCAGAAGCCATAAGCTACGTGAACGCTGAAATTATTTGGAGAACCTTTGAATGCTGATTTTCTCGGCCCGTAATAAATGTGGTCACCGATGCTTCTGAATGAATTTTCATATTTCAGATCAATAAAAATATTGCCGAAATCATAACCGATACCACTGATAAATCCGAAAGTTGTACTTTTGAATTTACTGTTGTATTCAGGGATGACTTCAAGTTCACTGTCACTCGCCGCCAGAAAGTGGATAACAGGTCCAACACCGATTCTGAATTTGTTTATTCTCAAACCTCCTGAAATGCTCAGATCAATGTAATGGAATTGTTCGTCCATTACCGGACTGAAATTTCGGTTGTCATATGATATGACATCATAACTTGATTTAAAATAGGTGTAAGCCAGGTTTGCCTGATAAAAAAGAAATCCCGCATTTTTTTGCATGAACAAACCACCGGAATACATCGGAGAACTTTTATTATACATGATATCATGAACAACATAATCATTTTCATTACCTATGAGTGAATGTTCCTGAGCAGTTGTGATAAAACCTGTACTGAACTTTGGTCCGATAAAAAAGGATTGTTCTTTTGAAAACCTTTTTTGAGATTGTCCCTGCAAAACAAACAGAGAAAGAAAAACGACTGATAAAATTAATTTTTTCATTTGGATTGTGTGTTTAAATGATTTGGTATGTATAGGTTCTATCCAAATATTGTGCAAATTTATATGTAAATAAAATTTTCCAGGTTGAAAAGATACAAAATAATATATCGATAACACCTATTTAACGATTTATTCTCAAAATATTGTACGTTGATAGGGCTGTTTTTAAAAATTATCAGTTAATGAATGTCAAATGATTTACATTTTGAAATACACATAAAAATAAAACTAAATTTTGTTTTATGGTGTAAATTGTATTTTTAGATTAAAATCATCCTTCATGCCATACAAAATACTTATTTTTGATAAATGTTGCAAAATATAAATATTTTTTATATTAAAAAAGTTTTTATTTGTTTTATGTAATATAGTTGACATAATAGCATTTTGGTTGCTTTTTGACCAAAAAAAAATTGAATTCATTGTTTTGCGGGCTGTCAAAAACCCGAAATCAGATGTGCCCTGAACCATTTCAGGAATAACTACTCTTTTATATTCAGTATGTTTTGAAAGTTCAGGCACCTTAATGATGGAATTATTTCCCCTTTGTTTGTAAATTTTGTACCTTTGCATTCCAATTTTATAATTTTGTTTTTATGAATATTGCGGTTTTTCCGGGTTCGTTTGACCCAATAACAAATGGTCATGTTGATCTGGTAAACAGAGCATTGCCCCTTTTTGATAAAATATATGTAGCTGTGGGTGTTAATCAAGCCAAACAAGTTCTTTTTCCGCTTGAAAAAAGATTGGAATGGTTGCACAAAGTTTTCGGACAGGAACCCAAAATAGTCATTGATACTTTTGAAGGTCTGACCGTAAATTATGCAGCGGCTAAAGATGCCAGGTTTTTGATCAGGGGACTGAGGAATGCGTCCGACTTTGATTATGAAAAAACCATTTCTCAGCTTAATCACATCATAGGGAAAGATCTCGAAACTTTATTTTATATTTCACAACCTTCGTATTCTCACATTTCAAGCACCATTGTCAAAGAAATTATCAAAGGGAAAGGAAATGTTGCTCCGTTTGTTCCGGAGGTCATTGCAGCAGAAATCAATAAATCATTTAACATTCCATCTTAAAATTACATAATATGTCCAACGCATTTTTTCAGGTTCCAATAGCTAAAAATGAGCCCGTTTTGGCCTACGGTCCGGGTTCCAAAGAAAAACAAGAGTTAAAAAAAGAACTTGCGTCCATGAAAGCAGGCTCTGTCGATATTCCCATGTATATCGGAGGTAAGAAAATATATACACAAGATAAAAGAAGCATTCATCCGCCACATGAAAGAAAACATACTTTGGGGACCTATTCTCATGGTGATGCTTCTCATGTGTCGATGGCAATTGAGGCCGCATTAAAAGCCAAATCGGAATGGGAAAATATGGCTTGGCAAGACAGGGCTTCCATATTTCTGAAAGCAGCCGAATTATTGGCGGGACCTTACCGTGCCAAGATGAATGCTGCCACCATGTTGGGTCAGTCAAAAAATGTTTTTCAATCTGAAATAGATGCCGTTTGCGAATTGGTAGACTTTTTCAGATTTAATGTACAATATATGACTGAAATGTACAGCAGTCAGCCGGAAAGTGCTCCCGGCATCTGGAACCGGTTGGAATACAGGCCTTTGGAAGGATTTGTTTTTGCTCTGACACCATTTAACTTTACCTCCATTGCGGCAAATTTATGTAGTGCTCCGGCCATGATGGGCAATACGGTTGTGTGGAAACCGGCAGAAACGCAAATCTATTCAGCGCAGGTCATAATGGAGATATATGAGCAGGCCGGATTGCCGCCTGGTGTCATAAACCTTGTTTTTGTAGATGGTCCGGTAGCCGGGGATATCATTTTGAAACACAGGGAATTTGCCGGAATTCATTTTACAGGAAGTACCGGTGTATTTCAGCATCTTTGGAAAACCATCGGAGAAAATATCAAAAATTATAAATCGTATCCAAGGGTAGTAGGTGAAACCGGAGGCAAAGATTTTGTCGTTGCGCACCCTTCTGCGATCGCTAAAGAAGTGGCAGTGGCCTTAACGCGCGGTGCTTTCGAGTTTCAGGGACAAAAATGTAGTGCTGCTTCGCGCGCCTATATTCCTGCTTCGTTGTGGCCTGAAGTTGAAAAACAACTAAAATCTGATTTGGCTGATTTTACCATGGGCAGTCCTGAAAATTTTACCCATTTTATCAATGCAGTTATTGATGAAAAAGCATTTGACAAAATTTCAGGCTATATTCAGAGGGCTAAAACTGATGCCGGCGCAACGATAGTGGCAGGAGGTCATTTTGACAAATCGGAAGGTTATTTTATCCAACCAACGGTCATCAAAGTGGATGATCCGCACTATATTACCATGGAAGAAGAGTTGTTTGGTCCTGTTCTTACTATATATGTATACGAAGATGCCAAATGGTCGGAAACCCTGAAAATTGTCGATGAAACAGGACCATATGCTTTGACGGGTGCTGTGTTCAGTCAGGACCGGTATGCACTTTCTGAAGCATTTGAAGCATTGAGGCATTCAGCGGGCAATTTTTATATCAACGATAAACCTACAGGTGCGGTGGTCGGTCAGCAGCCTTTTGGCGGTGGTCGTGCTTCCGGTACCAATGATAAAGCGGGTAGTGCCATCAATTTAATGCGTTGGGTATCACCCAGGACGATTAAAGAAAACTTTGTGCCACCGACGGATTACAAATATCCTTTTCTTTCAGAAGAATAGAATTTATTGATTTGGCCAGAATATTAGGTATAGATTATGGTTTGAAAAGATGTGGCATTGCAGCTACTGACCCTTTTCAGATTATCGTAAATGCATTGGATACCGTCGAAACAAAAAATCTGGAATCATTTCTTTCCAAATATTTTGAGACAGAACAGGTTGAAAAAATTGTTTTCGGTCATCCCGTTCATAAAGATGGTAACGATACCTATCTGGTCAAAAATATTCAGGACTTTTGTAAGAAATTACAAAACAAATGGCCCGAAAAAATCATTGACTTTCAGGATGAATCCTTTACATCTGTGATGGCCAAAGATGCTATTATGATGTCAGGGGCCAAAAAGAAAAAACGGCAGGACAAAGCCCTCGTTGACAGAATCAGCGCCGTTATTATTTTACAAAAATATTTAAAACACATTTAGTTTATGATCATGCCGATTTATGTATATGGTTTTCCCGTTTTAAAAAAAGTAGCGGAACCTATATCAAATGATTATCCTGAGTTGGGCGACCTCATCGAAAATATGTATCAGACGATGTATAATGCAAAAGGGGTCGGTTTGGCCGCTCCGCAGGTAGGACTTTCCAAACGGATATTTGTGGTTGATACGATTCAGGTCATGAAAGAGGAGGATAAACATAAAGGAATAAAAAAAGTATTTATCAATCCTCAAATCCTTGAAGAAACCGGTAATCCCTGGTCTTATGAGGAAGGTTGTCTCAGTATTCCTAATATTCACGGAGATGTGGAAAGGCCGGCAGTGGTGACCCTAACTTATGTTGATGAAAATTTTAATGAATTTACTGAAACTTATGAAGGCATGAATGCCCGCGTTATTCAACACGAATATGACCATATTCAGGGAAAACTTTTTATTGAAAAGCTGAAACCACTGAAGAAAAAACTGATTCAGGGCAAACTGAATAAAATGGCAGCCGGTAATGTGACGGCAGATTATAAAATTAAAGTATTTAAACCTTAACAGAGGTTTCGAAAGGAGTGGGTTCTTTTGGTTGATGAATCAACGTTATAACATTAAATAAAATCATATATATTGGGTTCAGGACTTAGATTTTATCTATCTTTGTTCTTTATATATATTCAGTCCGTTGATTTTAATATTAAGCGGTCTGTCAATTTTTTCTAAAGATTATGGCATCAAACAACAGACCGTCAACATTTTACGCGACGATTTCCATTACCATTGTCCTGATATTGGTGGGATTGTTTATGACCTTGTTTTTACATACAGGCAATATTTCCAATATTCTGAAGCAAAATATCAATATTTTAGTAGAGGTACAGGACGTCATGCCGGAATCTGAATTAAAAAGGTTGAGCGATTTGATTAAAAATACCGATGGTGTCATCTCTGAAAGTGTCGAATATATTGAAAAAGAACAGGCCGTTCAGTTTATGTCATCGGAATTTGGTTCGTTGTCGGAAGTGATCGAAAACCCTTTCAAAAACATCATAAAATTTAATCTTAAGGCTGAATTTTATACTGAAAAAAATATTAAAAACATAAGAGAAACCCTTGAAATGGAAAAAGGAGTATTGGGTTTTTATTACGAAAATGAGAGTATTGACTTGGTGAAAAAGAATCTGACCAATTTTTCTTTTATTATTCTTGGATTGGCAGCAATTTTTGTATTGTTGTCAATAGCGATCATTTATAATACGTTACGGCTGACGTTATATGCTGACGAACGAAAAATCAAAACCATGCAGATCGTAGGTGCCACAGGATATTTTATCAGGCGACCTTACTATATATGGGCAATCAAAATGAGTTTTATTGCTACGTTTTTTGTAGCCCTTGTTTTAGGAGGAGTATATACGTATGCGGTTTATGACAACGCCCTTCTTTTTGAATTACTGGATGTCAGGTTTTTGTTATTTACCGTTTTGGTGTGTTTTCTTCTGGCCCTTTTTATTACCTTTGGTGCAGCTCGCACCATTTTAGGTAGATTTCTGAAGTTTTCATCACAATAGGTTTTAGGATAATGTAGTATTTTTGAAAAAGGATTTTTTTAATCCAAATTCCTGATTTCGTATAAAGTCATCATCCGACCATAACTTCCAAACATACCATCCCAGACCATTAAACCTCAAAATTTTATCGGAATTCCTTATCTTTGCAGTCTTAAAAACCATTTTTGAGTGTATGAAACAACAAATTGAAATCCTGGCGCCTGCTAAAAACCTGATTCAGGGAATAGCAGCCATCAATGCAGGTGCGGATGCAGTGTATATCGGAGCGCCTTTGTTTTGTCAGAACCAATGCTACCAATTCTATAGAGGATATTGCCGAAATGGTCAGATATGCTCATTTGTTTAAAGCCCAGGTTTTTGTTGTGGTCAATACGATTCTTTATGACCATGAACTCGAAAATTGCCGGAAATTGATATGGCAACTTTACGAAATTGGTGTTGATGCCATCATCATTCAGGATATGGGCATATTGGAAATGAAACTTCCCCCAATCGTTTTACATGCCAGTACACAAGCCAATAACCGGGATCCGAAACATGTCACTTTTCTGAAGGATGTTGGTTTTAAAAGGGTAGTGTTGGCCAGAGAGCTCAATCTTGATCAGATCAAAGAGATCAGAGACGCCTCGGATGTTGAACTTGAGTTTTTTGTATCCGGTGCTTTGTGTGTTTCTTTCAGCGGAAATTGTTATATGTCAGTTGCCAACGGAGAACGTTCTGCCAACAGAGGATCTTGTGCCCAAAATTGCCGTCTTCCTTACGACCTGGTCGACGGAACCGGAAAAGTACTGAAACAAAGCAGCCATCTTTTGTCCATAAAGGATCTTGACCTGTCAGATCATTTACCTGCTTTGATTGAAGCAGGCATCACTTCATTTAAAATTGAAGGAAGATTGAAAGATATTGTATATGTTAAAAACAATGTTTCTTACCTGCGGAAAAAACTGGATTCGTTTTTAGCATCAAATCCTGACCACTACCAAAAAGCATCTTCAGGAAGGACATTTTACAATTTTGAACCTCAGATGGACAGGTCATTCAACAGAGGATATACCGATTATTTTGTCAATAAACGAAAAGAAAAAATCGGCAGTTGGGAAACCCCAAAATCACAGGGGCAGTATATCGGAAAAGTATTGGAAGCCAAAGCAAATGGATATGTCATCGAAAATGATGACATATTAAATCAGGGTGACGGACTCTTTTTTATCAACGGCGAAGGCGAAGCCGATGGTGCACAAATTAATATTATTGTAAATGATGTAGTAGTGTTTAATTCACCAAAGATATTAGTTGCAGGAACGGATATTTACCGGAATTCTGATGCAGAATTTAATAAGTTGGTGGAACAGGAAAAAAGTGCCATTCGTAAAATCGGGGTGGTTTTTACCTTTTCAGAAACCGAAAATGGTTTTCTTTTGAAAGCGGTGGATGAAGACGGACATCAGACAGAACAGCAACTTTTGACTGAAAAAATTCCTGCCAAAAATGAGGAAACAGCCCTTTCCGGAATAACAACCAACTTGTCAAAAACAGGTAATACTGTTTTTATAGTTGACGACATTGAATTAAAGTTATCAGGCTTTTGGTTTTTACCTTCCGGTTTGATCAATGAAATCAGAAGAAATGTGCTGGATCAATTGATGGAAACAAGGATCAAAGAATATATCAGGTACGAACGTGCCATAGAAAAAACTGACCACCCTTATCCGGTCAAAGAACTTGATTTTACTTACAATGTTTCTAATCAGCTGGCAAGGAATTTTTACAAACGCCACGGGGTAACAGAAATAGAAAAAGCATTTGAATTACAATGGGATCCCGGAAAATCCCGTGTGATGACCACCAAATATTGTGTGAAATACGAATTAGGTAAATGCGCCCGTTTCCAAAGAGCCACCATGGGTGAAAAAGTGGTGGAGCCATTGACACTTCGGCAAGGAGAACTGGAATACAAACTCAAATTTAACTGTAAACCTTGTGAAATGGAGATTTGGGAAAAAGATGCAGAACTCGAATTTATCGATGAGGACGAACAAATGAAGGCATAAACTAAATGTTTGTGCTAACCACGGAATCTATTTGTTAAAACAAAAACAAAACGGCAGGATATTAATTTTTGTCCTTTAACTACTATTATATATCTTCGCCATTCAAAAACAGAACATGCAGAAAAAAAGAATATTAATCACCGGAGCTGCCGGATTCATAGGTTCACATCTATGTGACAGATATATCAACGAAGGATACTATGTCATTGGTATGGATAATATGATAACCGGAAATATCGCCAACATTGAACATTTATTTCCATTAGAATCCTTTGAATTTTATCATCACGATGTAAGCAAATTTGTTCATGTTCCCGGCAACCTTGATTATATACTTCATTTCGCCAGCCCGGCCAGCCCTATCGACTATTTGAAAATGCCTATTCAGACATTGAAGGTAGGATCTTTGGGCACACACAATCTGTTGGGTCTCGCTAAGGCGAAAAATGCAAGGATTCTGATTGCCTCCACTTCGGAGGTTTACGGGGATCCTTTGGAACATCCACAAACTGAATCATATTGGGGGAATGTCAATCCTATTGGACCGCGCGGAGTGTATGATGAAGCCAAACGTTTTCAGGAAGCTATCACGATGGCTTACCATACATATCATGGTTTGGAGACAAGGATTGTCAGAATATTTAATACATATGGTCCAAGAATGAGGGTAGAAGACGGAAGGGTACTTCCTGCCTTTTTTTCTCAGGCCATTCGTGGTGAAGGATTGACCATTTTTGGTGACGGTTCCCAGACCCGATCCTTTTGTTATGTGGATGATTTGGTGGAAGGCATATACAGGTTGATGTTAAGTGATTATGCTTTTCCGGTTAATCTCGGCAATCCGGCAGAAATTACCATACGGCAGTTTGCCGATGAGATTCTTGCACTGGTAAATAATCCCAAAGCGTATATCGATTTCAGACCTTTACCGGTAGATGATCCTAAACAAAGACAACCCGATATTACCAAGGCTAGAGAAATCCTTGGGTGGGAGCCAAAATTTGATCGTAAAACAGGTTTGGCACTCACTTACGAATATTTCAAAAAGGTAGTCACAGTCTGAGTATTAATAATTGACAGATTACAGCACAAAAAAAGGGAAACATTTTTTAAAATGTTTCCCTTTTTTTTCAGCTCTGCGCCGCTAAACATTAAACATTAAACAATCAACATTTAACTCTAAACATTTAATCAATCTATTTTTTCCAACGCAATCTGTTGACTCTTCTTCCGATTTCTGTACCGTATCTCAATCCTTCATCACAATCCATTCTGAAGTGAACGCCAAGATATATTCTTGAAATTGCATTTTCCAAAGCCATATCATAAAGGCTGGAAAACGCTTTAGGGGTACCATAAAATTCTGTTCTGTTTTCGTGACATCTGTCTGTCATCGCATACGCATACCCGAACTCACTGGCTAAAACTTCAGCAGCACCTCCTCCGAAAGTAGAGTGTCCGGAAGGGTAGGCCGGAAATGCCGGTGTGATACCTGTTTCACCTGTCTGAGGATTGTTAAGGGCTGTTTTCCAGTCTGCATCAAAATTTCTTCTGATGTAAGTTTCAGGTCTTTCTATATTATAGTGATATTTTGAATTCCAACAGGCTACAGCCATGTCATTGAGTGAAATACCTAATTTGGCATTAGAAACAACAACTTTTTCAAGAGATGCATTTTCTCTGGCATAAACTTGATTGGCAACCGCTAACCATCTGATCGGTGGTGAAAAGGTAAGTCCTAAAAGGTCATCACTCCAGAAAACACCGATATTGACCAGATTTTGATTTTTGATGGTTTCAACAACTTCCAAAGCCTGAACATAAATTTCTGAATCCGGATCATCTGTAAGTGGAAGTGGCGGACGGCATAATTTCATGTCTTCAGAAATTGCAAATGTTCTTGCCTGACCCCAGTAAGGGAACATACCATTTTGTAATCCTGATGAAGTAGGTCTCCAGTCTCCCGGTTTTGTGTATCGCGTAGCCCAGTTATATCCCTGGAAAATATCAAGATAAGCATCTGTACTTACTACATCCGTTCTTGCCCAATTCCAAACCGCTGCAGCTACTGCTTGTCCATGTAATTTAGAACGTTCGAAAACTTCTGTATCTACGCTTTCCAAAGCTTCATCATCATATCTTTTTTCAGTGACATTTATTTTATCAATGAGATTTGAACCGATATGCGGGAAAAAACGAACCATCAAATGTGCGTGAACCGCATTGGCTACTGTTGGCCAGTGATATTCAACACCTCTGAAAACCTGAGGAATATCTACGCCTACCAGATTTCGGATGGATCTGTATTCCGGCATTCCGGATACTATTGCCTCATAGGTAGCGATTCCCAAATATCCTTGTGCTGCCGTGGTAGGGCAAGGTCTGTAACCTGGTGCGTATCTGTCGATTTCTATGTACAGTTCGTTCCAATCTTGTAATACTTTGGAAGAATATTCTTTTGCCGGAGTGCTGCTCTGAATTTCTTCTGTATCAGGAATGTCCTTTTTACAGGAAGTGAAGGTCAAAACACCTGCTAATAATAAAAAAGTTATTTTTGATATAAATCTCATGGGACAAAATTTAAATATTCAAATATGTTTACAGAAAAATGAATTTTCCGATTTGGCGACAAAGGTACAAAGGGAGTCTTATATTACCAAACTTCAAACCATCTTTTTTTTGCAAGGAAAACTTAAACGTTGTTTTAAACTAAAAAATATGTATATATGATTGAATAATAGTTAATTAGGTTTATAAATTTTTAATGGTTTGCATATTTTATTGAAAACTAATTAATTAAATATGTTATGTAATACTATGTATAAGTAATTAAAAAACAATATTATGAGTATTATTAATATTTATATATTAATTTTTTGTAAATTTTTTAACAAATTTTTATACCAAAAAGATACAATTATTACAAAATGTCATACTTTTACCACGAATAATCTGTAACCTCAAACATCAGTCAATCCAAGTGTGAGATTTTTTAAAGTCAAACACAATTTGTAATGCTATTTTTTTTGTATACTAAACCACCCGAGAAATGAGACGATTTTCTTTTTACACAATGTTATGTTTAATCATTGGATTAATACAAGTTAATGTATCTTCACAAACTACCCTGATAAACCCTACAGCCGAAGGAGGATTTGAGTTGGGAGCTTCATTCCTTGCAAACGGATGGAGTGAATCTTCAGGCACTAACAATCCTTGGTTTGTTGGTGTGCCTGGAACAAATAACCCACCAGCACCCATGGCAAATAATAAGGCTTATCTTTCCGACAATGGAGGAACAGCAAGATCTTACAATGTGGCTAACCCATGTCAAAATTATTTTTGGAGGGATGTAACCGTACCTTCAGGTCAAACTAAAATTAACCTGACTTTCAATTGGGAGCAGCAAGGTGAAGCTAGTTGGGACATCATTCAAGTATATACAGCACCTACAAGTATTACACCTGTTGGGGGTAATACTCATCCGGGATCAGGGACTAGTAATGTTCCGGCTGCCATTGCAGGAGCTACCTTTGTGACAAATACAAGCCCGCAGACCGGCGTACAAACAGTAACAGCTTTTTTACCTACTTCATTGGCAGGTACCACATTCAGGCTTATTTTTTTATGGAAAAGTGATACTTCTGGAGGAACTCAACCGCCTGCGGCTTTAGATAATATTTCATTAGTTTCCAGTGTTCCCGGTAATTATGTGTCCGTTGCAACAGGTGATTGGACTGCACCGGCCACATGGGGTACGACTGATTTTCCTACGCCGGTAGATAATGCTACGATATCAACCGGACATACAGTAACTATCAATGCTCTCAATTTAGGTATTAACAACCTGGCAGTAACAGGAACATTAACTTTTAATGCCACTGCTACCACCATGATTGTAAATGGTAACCTTGCCGTGAATACAGGTGGGGTATTTAATATTTTTCAAGGGACAACAGGAAAAAGATTAAATCTTTTTGGTAACCTAAGCAATAGTGGTACCATTGATTTATCAGTAGGTGCTTCTTCAACGGGGACAGGCACCAACGGGGTATTAAATCTGACGGGCTCAACTGCACAGACGATAAGTGGTTTAGGTGCCTGGACAGGAAATGCAATTCGTAACATGTTGTGTTCGAATACAAGTACAGCAACACCAAATATAATTTGGGGCGTGAGCAATGTAGCCGTGATGCATAATCTCAACCTTACAGGCGCAAGAATAGATTTAAATGGCAATACCTTTTTAACAGGTAATGTTACCGCAAATAATACGACACTCACTGTTCCGGGGGGTACCGGTTTTTTTAACGGTATTTATGGAAGGTATTTTACTACAGGACAAACAGGTTCTGCTTTGACAGCTGGATCGGATCCGACAACGACTACAAGTCAATATCCATTTATTAATACTTCAGGCCAAAACAGGTCTATTTGGGTATCCAGATCAAGTTCAACAACAACAGGAAACACTGCAGGATATGTTACAGCGCAATATTTTGATGCTGCGGGTATTTCATCCATAACACCTGTAATTGATGGTAGTTACACTTTAAACAGGCAGTTTAACGGATATTGGACAATTTCAACAACCGGAGGTTATGTTTACGTATCAGGAACCCATTTGATTCAAACGGTTACTCCATTTGCTTATTTTCCAAATAACGCCAATTCGAGGCTTATGTACCAATCTTCTGTAATAGGTACACATGAGGCTGGTACTGCCACACCGGGTGCAAGACGAACAGGTCTGACGACAGCGCAATTGACGGGTGGAAACTGGTATATGGCTATTAATAACGCTGATTTGCCTTATACAACTGTAAGTAATGGTATTTGGTCTGATGCTGCTGTCTGGGATAGCGGACTTGTTCCGACATGTAATGATCCAACTTTGGTTTTGCACAGAATTACAGTGAATTCAGCAGGTAATGTAGCCAGAGGCGTTACTGTTGGCTCCAATGGTCAACTAAGAATATCATCCGGTGATTTGACAGTTGATGCCTGTACTCCGAGAGCAGATGCCCGTTTTGATATCGGGGCAGGAAGTTTGCTTATGGAAGGTGGCACACTCACGGTCAGAGGTTCTTTCAGAACCTTAGAGACACCAACCGGTATATTCAGGCAAACAGGAGGAGATATTATTGTGGATGGTAATAATGGTGTTACACTCGAAAGTGTAACCTCTCATATTGTAGATTTATGGTGTACAAACGCCGGAATGCTGGATTTGACCGGTGGAACTTTTACCGTGGTGGACCCGCCATTGTCAACCACTTCTACCAACTGTGCCTTTAAAGTTTTTCCTTACATAGGTCTGAATGTCAGTTCAGGAACCGGATGGCAACTAAATTTAGGTAATGGTTCAGTTACAAATAATGGTGGACATAGCAGTGGCTATTTACTAAACTTACTTGGTAATACAGCAGTATTCAGAATCGGAAACCTTAGGGTAAATACCGGTATAGGAGGAACCAATCGTTTTGTAAATACAAGTAATAACCTTCCTCTTACAAACCTTACGGTTAATTCCGGAGAATACAGAACCGGGTCCACACACTTCATAAATGGAAATGTTGTGGTTAACGCTAATGGAACTTTGTCATGGACAGGTACGATCAATTTTTCTGATTGGAATGGTAGTGCCGGTATTCAGGGTAGTATAGCTCAACAAATTACGAATAATGGGGTTGTTCAAAATTTAACCTCGGCTCCAACAGCCAATCTTTCCAGTTTAACCCTCAATAATTTAGGAGGTCTTACTTTAAATAGTCCTTTGACTATGTCCGGAACTTTATTGTTGACAAAAGGTATAATAAATACCACATCAACCAATTCTCTGAGATTGGGAACAATAACCGCTGCTGCGACTTTATCCACATCCAGTTTATTTGCTAATGATACCCACATAAACGGACCGTTGTTAAGAACGTTAGGTACTGCTACAGCTTCAAATACTTTTGATAATACACGTTTATACCCGACCGGTAAAGGAGGAGTTTATTTTCCAATTTGGTTGAGTCCGACAACTACGGCTCCAACTATTTTTACGGCGGAAGCATTTAATGATATGGTAGGTACTTCTGGTCCTGGTGTTTCCATGCTTTCTGATAGTCGATGGGCCATTTCTGCCAATACGCCTGCTAACATAACAGCAGCACACGTACAGTTAGGAGATGCCAACATTGTCAGTACAAGACAAATTTTACAGGCTCCGACTGCTGCGGGTGTTTATTCCAGTATTGTGACAGGTACATTGTTTGCAGCGGGAACGCCACCTACTATAAGGACCAGTCCAAACGGTTCGCCGATCCCGGCCGCCAGTTACACCGGATTTTTTAAATACGGAGAGTTAACACCTTGTTTTGTACCATCCGCTCAGCCAACAACTCTTGTGTTTTCCGGTATCAGCAGCACTAGCTTAACAGGTATGTTTACAGCGGCTTCACCGACACCTGACGGATATATCATTGTGAGGTATGCGGCAGGTGCCACACCTACCAATCCTGTAAACGGCACAGGATACACTCCGGGTGGTTCTTTAGGCGTTGGAACGGTTGTAGCTGTCGGAACTCCAACAACTTTTAACGTTACAGGACTTACTATTAATACTTCGTATGATTTTTACGTATATTCTTATAATGCCATCGGATGTGGAGGTGGTCCTATATATCTGACCACAAGTCCGCTCTTTGCTACAGTCACCACTTGCAATACTTTAGTTAATCCAATTACCGGGCTTGTTACTACTGCAAGATCACAAAATACATTTAACATTCAATGGACAGCTTCCACTACTCCGGGGGTTTCTTATTTTGTCGATGTGGCCACGGATGTTAATTTTACCAATATCATTCAATCTAATCTTTCTGTAGGTACGGGCACAACTTATCAAATTACAGGTTTGGTAGCCGGAACGACCTACAGCTTCAGAGTAAGAGCTTTTGATGGCGTTTCAGGATGTTTCAGTACCAATGTTGCCGCTACCAACGGAACATTATGTCCGGGAACAAATACACCATATCTTGAAAATCTTAATGGAGCGTTAACTTGTTTGTCTCTGATTACCTTCTCAGGTAGCCCGTCATGGGCAGTAGGTGCTGCACCTGTTACACCTTCCGGTATGTTGGGTAATACTGCCAGAATTACTTCAAGTACAACTGCTGCAACCAATGCACTTTTTATAACTCAGGCATTAAATCTTACAGGTGGAACAGCTTATGATTTCCGATTTAAGTATGGTAATACAACAACCTCTGCCACATTGTCCTTGGAATTAATCTACAGCGCAGCAAACCCGGGAGACGGTGCAATTGTGATTGGAAACAATGTTGTAATGGGTGCTATAAATAATGTTAATAACACAGTTTCCAATACAGCTACTTTTGCTTTCATACCTCCTACCTCCGGACAATATTATGTGATGTTCAGGGCTTTCGGTCCGATTGCAGGCAGTACCTCAACAGTACATGTGGACGATTTGGAAGTAGTGGTAACTCCTCCGTGTTCAGCTGCAAATGGCGGAACTGCGGTAAGTTCTTTGTCCGGCTCTTTTTGCGGTAATACAAATACAACCTCGCTTTCTGCTACAGGATATACGTATTCTTTGGGTATGTCCTATCAGTGGGAAAAATCAACGGATAATACCAACTGGACAAACATGGGGTCAGTCATTTCACACCCGGCTCAGCCTCTTACGCCGGTTGTTTCAGATATTTTTACCGTTGGTAATAACTTTTACAGACTCCGGGCAACATGTGCCAACGGTCCGGTGACTGGTTTTTCCACCACTGTCGGCCCTATAGTGTATTCCAATCCACAACCTTTAACAACCACCGGAGGTTCAAGATGTGGAACGGGTACTGTAAATCTTTCTGCTACGGCCAACGGAGGAGATAATCTGAATTGGTATGCCAATCCGACAGGTGGAGCACCAATCGGTACTGGAACTTCATTTACAACGCCATCTATCAGTACAACTACACCTTTTTATGTATCTGCAGTATCAGGTTTTTCAACTCTATCAGGTTTGGGTAATTTGGATATACCTACGGCAACAGGTGCGTTAAACTCACGAGGCATTGTATTTACGGCTAATGGTCCAATGACTATTTTATCTGCTCAATACTATTCACCTACCCTTAATGTAACTAATACGGTGACTGTGAGATTGTTTAATAACACAACAAATGTTCAAATAGGAAGTGATTTGGTGTTACCAATTGTTCAGGGTGCAGTTCCAAGCTTCTACACTTTGACACTTAACTTATCTGTTCCTGAAGCTGGAAGTTATAGATTATTAGCAGGTTTCTCATCTTCTGTAAACCGAATTACGTCAGGAGTGAATTATGCTCTTCCACAATTTAACAACCTAGGTTCTTTTGGAGTTATTACAAGTGGATTTGGCGACTCGGGCGTTACTGCTACGGAATATAACTATTTCCACAACATAAGTGCTTCAGCAGGTTGTGAAGGAACCCGAACCGCAGTAACTGCTACAGTGGCAGCTCCTCCGGCTTTAACACTCAGTTCAAATGCACAAACCATTTGTGAGGCCAGTTCCAGTCCTACGATAAACATCACTTCCACCATTAGTGATTACGATACTTATGTTTGGTCTCCTATGACAGGAGTATCAGGAACACCCGGTACTGGTTATACGTTTAACCCGACTACTACCACTACCTATACATTGACCGCAACACAAACCAACCCGCCTTTGTGTGCCAATACAGCCCAGGTGGTCGTAACGGTTAATCCTCGTCCGACTATCACATCTGCCACTGCTACACCCGCAACACTTAATTGCGGAGATAATTCACAATTGGATGTTGTTGTCCCTTCTACATTATCAACTTATACTTATACAAATAATACCTCACCTTTTACTCTGCTAAGTGGTGCAACCCAGGTTGCTCCATCTAATGCAAATAACGACGATGGTATTTCTGCTCCTTTGAATATCGGGTTTACCTTCAATTATGGCGGAACGCCTTTTACACAATTCTTAATGAATACCAATGGTTGGATTACATTTGATATAACGGCGACAACTGCAACTACAAATTACAGTTCACTAAATGGAACAGTTAATAACATAATTGCTGCTTACAGTGGTGACTTAACATCTACAGGTTCTGCGATGAGTATTTTAACATCAGGTAGTCCGGGTTCGCAAATTTGTCGAATTCAGTGGACTAATACTACGGAATTCACTTCAACGGAAGTTCCTGATTTGTCCAGTTTTCAAATTTGGTTGTATGAAGGTACCAATGTCATTGAAATCAGATATGGTTCCTTTGGTGTAGGTACTCGTACCGGTGCTCAATCACCACTGCCTCAGGTAGGTTTAAGGGGGACCTCAACAGCTTCAACACAAATATTGTCTCTTGGCTCTGCAACAAACTGGGCGGCTGCTACTGCAGGAAATGTCAGTTCTACAGCTATGCCTGCAACAGTTTCTGTATTACCGGATAACGGAAGAAGGTACACCTTCACACCAAAAGTATTCAATTATTCCTGGACTCCGACTACTTACTTAAATAATCCTGCTATCCGTAATCCTATGGCAATGAATATAGGAGGCAGTATCACTTATAATGTGGTAGTGACAGATGTAGCTACAGGATGTAGCAGAACTTCGGATAATGTGGTAATCACAGCCAACAACTGCGCCATTGCCCTCAACACAAAAGTATTCCTTTCTAGTGTTTCTGGTGGTACTATGGATGATTATTTGCGCACGCTTTCAGGTGAGTTTCCATTGACCGATCCATATACAACTGCACCATATTCAACAAGTGGTCTGTTTACTTATGTACCTGCACAAACACCTGCTACGACCACGCAAACCATCCTTGATAATAACAATGTAGTAGATTGGGTATTTGTAGAATTAAGAACAGGTACTTCAGGTTCGACAACGGTCACAGCATCAAAATCAGGATTACTAAAAAATGATGGTGTCATCATCAATCCTGACGGTACACCATTCTCATTCAGTGGAGTGGCAGCGGGCAATTATTTTATTGCCATCAAACACAGAAATCATTGTGGTTTTATGACAGATGGTACTATTGCCGTACCTAATCCTTCTTTGTTAAATTTGACCGATGGAAGTGTCACTTTATACGAACCAAACCATGCGGCATTAAAATTGCAGGGAGGTGTTTATGCCATGTGGACAGGTGATGCCACTGTAGATGGTTCAGTTGACGGTGGTGATGTGAATTTTATCAGACCATTAAGTGGTACAATTATTGATGAATATGAACGTGCAGATGTAAATCTTGACGGAGGGGTTGATGGTGGAGATGTTAACTTAACCCGTGCAAACAGTGGTAATGTTGGATATCAAATAGATTAATGCTCATTTTAAATAAAGCCTAAAATTATAAATCAAATAAAATAAATCAATGATGAAAAATGTCATAATTTTATTCCTTCTAATCTTTTGTTCTAAAGCATATTCTCAAGGGATTTATATACTCACCTTTGAAAATGCAAGTCAATCCGGCACTCATTTTAGTTGGGATGTCAGAATAAGTGCCGTATCTTCTCCTTTTGTATTACTATCAAGTAATATAAGGTACAACTTTAATAATAATGCACTAAGTACCACAGTTGCTCCTACATTTAATGTCACTTTACCAGGGTATGCCTTTGATGCTTCATCCTTTCTGGGAACAGTACCAAACAGATACGTTAACCTTGGCTTTGGACCGACCGCAACCAATACAGCTGTTACTGTAAATACTACAGGAGTTGTTATTGGTACAATCTCACACCCAAGAGGTCCCGGTATGGTTAACGGATTACCTTCTGATACGCGTGTCAGAACTTGGAATGTAGCAGGTTACACAAATTACGCGCCCACTGCAAGTGCAAATAATTGTACAAGAATTTTTACAGCAGATAGTCCATCTATACCTGTACAGGCAGGAGCTTCTGTAAATTTGCCCAATATTTTACTACCTGTAAATCTTAAGTCTTTTTCAGCTGAAAAGGCAGGAGAAAGAATGGCTAGATTAAATTGGGTTTCTGCAACAGAAATAAATGTTTCACATTATGAAATAGAAAGAAGTATGGATGTTGTTACTTTTGAAAATGTTGGCAGGGTTTCTGCTTACGGAAATAGTACAATATCAACAGCTTATGAATTTTTTGATAAAAAAGTTCCTTCAGTACGTACCAACACAATCGTTTATTACCGCTTAAAAATGGTAGATTTAGACGGAACCTTTGAATATTCTGATATCCGCGGGGTGAATTTTGGTAACGACCAATCAGTAGGCGTGTCCATGTATCCGAATCCGACCTCTCAATTTCTGAACCTTGATATCAGTAAGGGTTCTTCAGAAGAAAAAGGAGAGTTACAGGTTTTTGATGCTTTGGGCAAATTGATTTTATCCAAAAAAGTTATCGGTAGCGGAATAGAGACCATCGATATGGGCAGAATGTCTAATGGTGTGTATCATGTGGTGCTGACTCAAGGAGACCAAGTCTTCAAGGAAAAAATAATAAAAATTGATTAATACGTTTTTTTAGTAGTTATAAATAAAAAACCCTGATACAAAAATATCAGGGTTTTTTGTTTTCTTACTGAGGGTTTTCCTCCATTCATTCAGGAATATCCACCATTTAATCAAAAATTTACACATTATGTAAAAAAAAATTTGTTACTGTAAAAAAACTATATTACTTTTACAGTGTTTTTAAGGACAATTCAAAAATAATTTATATGAAACTGATTTGGAGTATTGTTTTTTCAATGATTGTAGTACAATTTGGATTTAGCCAATTTATCAATACGGGAGCTATAGTAACCATTCAGCCGGGTGCAACCTTGAAAGTGGAAAGTAATGTTATCAATCAAGGTGGAGGGACGTTTACCAATAACGGAACTTTAGAAGTTACCGGTAATTTTACAAATTCGGCAACCTTTACTTCAGGCACAAATTCGGAAATCATTTTTTCAGGTACAGGTGTATCTACCGTGACTCCGGGAGGTGCATCATTCAGAGATGTTACCCTGAATAAAACCAACAACAATGTTGTCCTTGCCGGCAATATGGTGGTTAATGGCGTTTTGGACTTTAGCCAAAATAATAATAAAGTGATATTAGGAAGCCACAACCTGACGATGGGTAGCATGGCATCCGTGATCGGGGCAGGTTCAAACAAATATGTAGTGGCAACAGGAAGCGGCAGAATGATCAAACCTATAGCAGCTAATGGTACCTTAACTTTTGAGGTAGGGGATAATGATGCTGCTACAAATTATTCACCTGTTTCAGCCAATATTTCAGGTTCTGCTTATTCGAGTGCTTCCATAGGAGTGAATCTGGTAAATGCAGTACATCCAAATAAACCAGGTACCTCAAATGATTTTTTAACCCGATATTGGGATGTTTTGGCATCAGGAATCACCGGATATAGTAATACCCTGACCGGAACATTTGTTCCTGCAAATGATGTAACCGGAAATCAGACAAACATCGATGGTGCAGCCTGGAATGGTTCTGCATGGTCTTACATCAATTCCTCTCATAGTGGCAATACCATTACAGTAACCACGACCAGCTTTGATACTGAATTGTCAGGTTTTGGAAGAGGCGTAGCTTTAAATGCTAAAGTGTTTTTAAGTAACGTAAGCGGAGGTCTGATGAATGATTATCTAAGGACATTAGCGGGGGAGTTTCCTTTGACAGATCCATACACAACAGCACCATTTTCTACCAGTGGATTGTTTACATATGTGCCTGCACAAACAGCTGCCACTACTACTCAAACCATTCTGAATAATAATAATGTGGTAGATTGGGTTTTTGTGGAATTGAGAACCGGACCATCAGGCAATACATCTGTAGTCGCTTCAAAATCCGGCTTATTAAAAAATGATGGTACCATCATTAATCCTGACGGAACTCCTTTTACTTACACAGGAATAGCTGCGGGTAATTATAAAATAGCGGTTAAACACAGAAATCATTGTGGATTTATGACGGATGGTACCTATGTGATTCCTAACCCTTCCTTACTTAATTTTACCAACAATTCAGTTACTTTTTATGAACCAAATCACGCGGCATTAAAATTGCAGGGAGGTGTTTACGCTATGTGGACTGGTGACGCAACTGTTGATGCATCAGTTGATGGTGGGGATGTTAATTTTATCAGACCTTTAAGTGGCTCTATTATCGATGAATACCAAAGAGCAGATATGAATCTGGATGGAAGTGTTGACGGAGGTGATGTAAATCTTACAAGAGCAAACAGCGGAAACGTAGGTTATCAAATCGATTAAAAATTTATTACCATGAAAGTTTTTATTTTTTCCTTTCTGTTTTTTTATAGTGCATTTTTACATGCGAATACAAATGAACAATATTATATTGAGTTGACAAACCCAAAAGTTGTAGGAGATGAACTTGCATTTGATGTCAGATTATTTCCTAAACAAGAAAATGTCATTGTTATTGCAGGAAATATTAGATATAATTTTGATAAAAAAGTATTGAGTTCAAAAGATCTCCCCAGACTAGAATTGTCTAATGAAAACTTTGAAGTTGATGCTGTCGGTTTTGTCGGAATTACCTATGATGCTTTTGTCAATTTAGGTTTCAGTTCACCTTCATTAAGCGGCTTTAAATTAACTAAAGAGGGTTTATTGTTAGGGAAAGTTTATCATAAAATGATAGGTAACCAGTTAAAAGACGAAAAATCAATCCTATTGCCAAGAGTTTTTAATGTGTATGGTTACAATAATCCTAAACCTGTCACAAATAAAACTAACTGTACAAAAATCTTCACCTCGGATTCTCTTTATGAACCTGTTCAGGAAGGATTGCCGGTCAATAAAGTTCACTTTTATACAGAACAAGTTGTTGGTAGTGACGATTTTCAACTCTATCCAAACCCATCCACAGGAATGTTGACTTATGATTGGTTAGGTGCGGATATTTCAAAAGATATATCGGTGAAAGTATTTGACAATTTTGGTAAGTTGTTGCTTAACCGGACTTTGGATCAACAGTCTGAAGGTTCACTGGACATTACCTCTTACGCATCAGGAATTTATTTTCTCCAGTTTGAAAACGGAGAAAATATCCAGAGGCACAAAGTCATAAAAGTTGATTGATACACAATCAGTAAAAAAAGCCGTAACGATTAAAGTTGCGGCTTTTTTTTTGATGCTTCATACTAATTTCAGGTATCAGTAAAATAATTCATATAAATATTCTACTTTTGCATCATAACTTATACTCAATATAATCATAGTACGTTGAACCGGATACTTTCAGATTTCAATACTTTGATTAAGGAGCAACCCCAAAAGGCGATTGAACTTCTTTTCAATGAATATTACGTGAAGCTTTGCATTCACGTTAATACGATATTGAAAAATAAAAACGTGGCAGAAGATATCGTTCAGGAGGTGATGATGGAAATCTGGAAAATGAAAGACCAGATTGCCGTTTCTTCTTCTATGGAAGCCTACCTTAAGCGGGCTTGCAGAAATAAAAGTCTGAATTATATCCGTAGCCAAAAAATGAATTTTGAAGATATTGATGCGGCTGACGAACTCAGTTCTGATTATATCAATGTCGAAGATTCAATCGCTGTCGAAAATCTGCAGGAAAAAATCAATATAGGTATTGAAAACCTTCCTGAAAAATGCAGATTGGTTTTCACCCTAAGTAGGGTGGAAGGCCTGAGTTATCAGGAAATCGCAGACCAACTGGATATTTCAACCAAAACCGTAGAGAATCAGATTTCGAAAGCACTGAAAATATTAAGAAATGTTATTTTTGTAGATGATTTGTCACTCCCTGATAGGGGTAAACCTAAATAGAAGTGTCTAAAGTAAAAAATCGAGAATGCCGAGTCCTGATAAAATAGAAGTATTTCACAAAATACTTCGTGAAGCAGCGCATGCCGACGTGCCTGTTCATGAAACCCCCTCTTATTCCCAAATAACTGATGAGGATATACTTGCATTCGAAGAAATTCAAAAAATTTGGGAATTGTCAAAAAACTATTCAGCACCGGAACAAACATTTGATAAAGATAAAGCTTTCCAATCTTTTTTACAAAAAATAAACAACGAAACTCCTGCTACCCAACCACTGACCAAAGTACCGGAATCTAATCATACACAGGATGAAAAGGTAAGGAAATTATCCTTTTTACCAAAACTTTTACTCAGATATGCTGCTGTAGTGATAGCCCTTTTTGTTGCTACTTACTTTTTTATACAACGTCCAGAAACGATATCATCCGGTCAGGCTGGATTGTACGTAACATTAAAAGATGGATCACACGTTTGGTTGGACAAAAATTCTTCGCTCACCATCCACAAATTTTCAGATAAAAACAGAAAAGTTGACATCACAGGAAGAGCTTATTTTGATGTTGCTAAAAATGAATCAGCGCCTTTTTCTATCAAAACAAAGGATTTTGACGTGACCGTATTGGGTACAAGCTTTGTCGTGGACCAAAATGCCTCTGAAGTTGACGTTATATCAGGAGTTGTAAAAGTTTCTAGCGAAAAAAGTACTCTCACCCTTCAAAAAAAGGAAAAGGTTTCTATAAAAAATGGGTCAGCAAATAAAATGGTTTCTTCAGGGGTTTTACCATCGTGGGCTAATCCGGAACTAAGTTTTGACAATACGCCCCTGGATAAAGTTGTGGCTGATCTTTCAGCTTTTTATAATGTAAAAATCACTTTGGATCAAACTATGGATTGGTCATTATGTCCTTTTACTTCAGGCTCTTTGGCCAAAACCTCTCTGGAAGATGTTTTTACCACGCTCTCTTTGACCTATGATTGTAAGACGGTCAAAAATAGCGATACAAGTTATTCCATCACCGGCGTAAATTGTAAGTAAAACCATTTTTTTTGTAAATTATAACCTGGTTTACTTTTCCATAAGTTTATTTCTGTATTTGAATTACACGGATTCTTTCTCAAAGAAATGTATCTTTGCCTTTCAATTTCATTTATAACCATTCATGGGAAAGTACAGGCATTTATTTATGCTTCTGGTTTTTTGTTTATCACATTATATTGTCGCGGCACAGGAATTTGTTCCCGACGAAAAACCGGTTACTTACCAATGTCAAAATAAACCACTGTCATCTGTACTTAAAGAACTCACAGCCACAACAGGAGTCAGCATCGTATTTTCAGAAAGTAAAATCCAGTCAGAACGCCAGGTCACCTATGAATCACGTCAAAAATCTTTAGGCTCTGTTCTAACCGATATTTTACAGCCTTTAGCATTGAGGTACGAATTGGTTGGAGATCAGATTGTCATAGTACGGGATAAATCTGCCGGTAATGACGCATTTATAACTTGTTCCGGTTACATCAGGGACACTTATTCAAAAGAGTATCTGATTAGCGCCGCAGCCTATCTTCAGGATTATTCAAGAGGTTGTTATACAAATGAATATGGGTTTTTCAGCATGAAACTTCCCAAAACCAGCCACAGACTACATTTTTCTTATCTGGGATATAAAAACTTTTCGATTGACCTGGATGTTTCCCGAGACACCACAGTTGAGGTGTTTTTAACTCCCGAACAATTGGTACTAAACGAAGTTTTGGTAGCTGAAAACCAGGAAAAATATACTGTTGAAACACCCTCACAACAAAGAATCCTGCCCATAAACAAAATTCAGAAAGGTAATCATCTGATGGGGGAAGCAGATGCATTCAGATTCATATCTATGATGCCGGGAGTAAGTACCGGAGCAGATGGGGTAGGAGGTCTTAATGTTCGGGGCGGCTCCTATGATCAAAATCTAATCTTACTGGATGGGGTACCTTTGTTTAATGCAGGTCATGCTTTGGGGATATTTTCTATATTCAATGGGTCGTCCATTAAAAATGTAAATATGAT
The DNA here is from genome assembly GCA_022842725.1 of Saprospiraceae bacterium. GTDB lineage: Bacteria > Bacteroidota > Bacteroidia > Chitinophagales > Saprospiraceae > OLB9. Next base: position 1,487 of record JALHOZ010000006.1, on the reverse strand, counting down.
CAATGGCGCTATACCGGCGCGTTACGGAGGCAGACTTTCATCGGTGATCGATGTTCAGACAAAAGACGGTAATATGGAAAAAACTACCGGTGAAGTGAGTATGAGTCTGATTTCACTCAAAGCAAGTGTCGAAGGTCCGGTGATAAAAAACAAGTTGAGTTATCATATTTCAGCCAGAAGGACATTTTTAGATATATGGCTCAAAGAATTGGCAGGTTTCATCGGTCAGGAGGCAGGCACCAATTCTACAGCCAATTATTATTTTTACGATATAAACGGCAAAATTCACTGGCGGATCAATGACAAAAACCGGGTTATCGTTCAAATGTTTGACGGCAGAGACAGGTTTCAAAGTGCTTCAACATTTGATTCTGAAAGTGTTACAGATATTAATGAATCTGATCTGGGATGGGGCAACAGAATGATTTCGGCGAGATGGTCATCTCAATGGACTAAAAATATATTTTCGAAAATGACTTTTTATCAGAGTACGTATCAGGTTTCTTCCTTTAAAAACTATGGATTTTTACAAAGAGCAGGAAGTACCCAGTTGTCAGATTTCTGGTCATACCTCTTTGATTCATCTATTGATGAGAAAGCGGGAAAATTTGAAATCGATTATCTTCCGTCAATAAACCATTATGTCAAATTTGGTATAGGTGCATATCGCAGGCGGTTTGCTCCGGGTACGATCAATGTTAGTGAGGCCAATAATCCTGAACTAAGTTTCGGTAGTGTTACCAAAAATTTATTGCTGGAAAAACTTCGTTTTTCGGAAAACGGATTGAATGAATTACAATCATATATCGAAGATGACTGGACAGTCAATGATTTTCTTCAGATACAATACGGAATCCATGCTTCAGCTTTGTTTTTTGACGAAAGCCGGAAGCCTTATCTTTCCTTGCAACCAAGATTTGCGTTATTGACAAAAAATGGTCCCGTATCTTTTAAAATCGGAGCTTCCAACATGATGCAGTATGTACATTTATTATCCAATTCAGGATTGGGTTTGCCTACTGATATCTGGATCGGTGCCAATGACAGGCTTTTACCCCAGACAGCCTGGATTTATTCATCAACATTAGCCATTAATTTGGGCAAAGGATATGATTTGGGTGTCGATGTTTATTATAAAAATATGAAACAACTGACCAGTTTTAAGGAAGGCGAACCGGTAGAAATCAATGATAATACAAACTGGAGTGACGCTGTACCTACAGGAACAGGAGAGGCCTACGGTGCAGAACTGTATTTTGAAAAATATTTGGGTAAAACCAACATACAGGCATCGTATTCATATTCTGTGTCAAACCGGAATTTTGCAGACCTGAATGTAGGTAATCCGTTTCCGTTTTCTTTTAACAGGCAACATACCTTCAAGCTCAATGTATACCGAAAACTTTCTGATTTTTCTGAGTTTTCAATGAATTGGATTTTTGCTTCAGGAAATCATTATACGCGGCCTGAGGATATCATTATTGATG